>JAEMGR010000007.1 GCA_016458225.1 Myxococcaceae bacterium JPH2
GACTCCGGCACGGTGACGCCGGACGCGGGCAGCGAGACGCCCGACTCCGGCACGGTGACGCCGGACGCGGGCTCCGAGACGCCGGATGCCGGCACTGGGAATCCCGACGCGGGTGAGCCCCAGGTGGTGAACGCCATCGACAATGGTGGGTTCGAGATCTGGCCCGGAGCGCTGCCCGCACAGTGGTTCGGCAGCACGTCGAACATCCTCAGCAGCGACGTGCAGAAGGTGACGACGGGCGCCTTCGAGGGCGTGAACGCCGCCCGGTTGGTCAACACGTCGGGCACGCACCGGCGCTTCAGCACCCTGGCGAAGTCGATGCAGAAGGGCCGCTACACCTGCACCTACCAGGTGCGCGGCTCCGGCGAGATTCGCAACGCCTTCTACAGCACCGACTACTCCAGCTACTCGGGCTACATCAGCGCCAAGCCGCAAGAGTGGACCCAGGTGTCGTATTCGTTCAACCTCGCCACGGACGTCTTCGACACCTTCGAGCTCATCTTCAGCATCCGCAACACCACCAGCGACCATCTGCTCCTGGATGACGTGCGCTGCACGCGCGCCGCCGAGCCGTGTGATCAGGTCACCTGCGGTTCTTGGGAGCGGTGCGTGAACACCACCGCCACCTGCGAGCCGCTCTCGGGCCGCTGCAACGACGCCTCGAGTTGCACCGAGTGGCAGACCTGCGACGCGACCCACACCTGCGTGGTCGCAGCGGACCGCTGCGTCCGCCACGCGGATTGCGCGGGGACCCCGACGACGCCTGTCTGCAATACGGCCACGCACGTGTGCGTCGAGGGTGACCCGTGCGCGGGTGTCACCTGCAGCAATCCCGCGACGACCTGCAACCCGACGTCGGGCGTGTGCGAGCTGGCCCCGGGCGCGTGCTTCACCACCTATGACTGCGTCGGTGCGCTGCCCGCCTGCGATCCTTCAACCCGGCGCTGCGTCGCGGCGGACCACCCCGCGAACATCATCCGCAACGGTGGCTTCGAGTCCTGGCACACCTACTCCGTCCCTTACTACGGGGACTACTACCTCCCGGACTACTGGTACGGCCCCGACAACGGCATCACGGACCCGGGCACGGAGATCAAGCCTTCGCGGCTGGTGCTCTACTCGAACGCGGTGCATGGCGGCACCAAGGCGCTCCAGTTCGTGGTTCCCATCCAGGTGGCGGATCGCTTCACGAGTGAGAAGTTCAACGTGCCCAGCGGCAACTACTCGTGCTCGTACCGGGTGCGCGGCCACGGCACCATTCGTCACCGCAGCTACTCCACTGGTGGCTGGAGCCCGCAGACGGACTTCATCACCGTGGACAGCGACGCGTGGACGCCGGTGTTCTTCCGCTTCACCGGCAACGTGCGGGATTGGCGCCTGATTCTCTATCCGAGCCGCAGCGTCGCCGATCGCGACCACCTCCAGATCGACGACGTGGTCTGCACCAAGGACTGAGTCCGTCCCGGGCTCCTCGCTGAGCCCGAACGGTTCCAGCGGCACCCGGTGACATGCCGGGTGCCGCCTTGCCGTGAAGGGAGCGCATTCGCTCGCGCTCCCTGTGGGGGAATGGGACGTCGAGGTGGGCCAATGCCATACCCTTGCATCGGTTGGCCCAGGCGGACCGCATGCAATGGCAAGCGGCTGGGGGGCCCACCCAGCGGGTGGGTCAATCTCTCCGTGGCTGGGCAATCCGTGACACCGCCGGGCTGACAAAGGCTGCCAGGCGTCGTCCAGTCCTGGGCTTGACGCGATGGGGCCGGGCGGTCAGCATTCCTTGCCCACCTCCAGCAACGGCCGGGAGCCCCCATGACAATCCGTACCTCTCGCGGAAGGGAATCATGGTCGCTTCGGCACGGTCTCAATTCCCACATCCGCATCTATCGCGACACGGACGTGACCGCGGACGAAGCCGTCGCTCGAGTGGCTCCGACGCTCATGCGCTGGACGTTGGAGGAGGGGATTCGCAGCGCTCCCGCGACGCTTCGCGCGCTGTACGAAGCGCTGGGCGGTGTCTGGCCTTCCGGCCTGACGAGCCTGGAGCGCACGCCCCACGAACTCCGGCTCGTGAAGCGCCTGGCCGACGCCTTCGAGTCGGGCGCACTGGTGGCGCTGATTGAGGAGCGCCCGGTGGGCACCTGGCATTGGCCCGAGACGGTGCCGGAAGCACAACCGGCGGCGCAGCCCCGGCCCATCCGTGCGCCCCCGACGCCCGAGCCCGGAGTGGATGCCGCGGCCCAGGCCAAGGCCTTGCGTGACGCCGCTCGGTCGGGCGTGCCCTTCTGCGAGGAGTGCGAGAAGCTGCGTCAGAGCCAGCAGTCCCAGCGGGCCGCCGCGTGAGCGAGGCCAGCTCGCAGGTCGACTCCATCATCGAGGCCTTGTGGCAGCCGCGCGATACCGGCGGTCCATCGGAGGTCTACGCCATCCTGGACGCGGCCCGGGACCCCGCCATCCTGCCGTTCGTGGCGGGCAAAGGGGTCCGCCATGAATGTCTTTACGAGGGCCCGGTGCCACGGGAGCTTCTGGAAGTCGCTCCCTACCTGGTCCCGCTTCAGCGCGAGTCTCCCTTCACGCGCGAGTTGTTGGAGCGAGCCTGGGGCAATTCCTGGGGGCTGTTCTTGATGACCTCGGAGGACCTGCCCACGGTGCGCAGGCACTTGCGCCGGTTCCTCAAGGTGAAGGACGAGCAGGGGCGGCGTCTGTATTTCCGCTACTACGATCCGCGCGTCATGCGGGTGTACCTCCCCACCTGCAACGAGGATGAACGCCAGTTTGTCTTTGGCCCCCTCCACGCCTGGGGCATGGAGAGTCAGGAGGGGACCGCATTGCTGCGCTACAGCCTCGGAGACAACTCCGAGATGCACGCGCAGACCGAGCAGCTCGCAGGGCGCTAAGCCCCGCCATCCGCGGGGCCTTGCCAGCTCCGACGTCAATCCCGCCGGGGCTCCACGTGCAGCTTCTTGTGGGGGCCGTCGTCTTCGACGGAGACCGGGTCGACGTCATCCGAGTTCGGGTCGTCCATCATGCCGGCCCCCAGCTCCACGTCCCCATTGTCCTGCTGGGAATTGTTGGGGGAACCCATGCCCCTGACTTTCTTGGTGACGCGTTCCTGGGTTCCTGGCGTCGAGCGCGGCGCGACATCTCCCTCATCATCCGAGTCGTCACGACCTTTGCGCTTGGCGTCGGGCCGCGCCGTGGACGGGCGGCTGTCGTCCGTGTCCATGGCCGACGCCTTCTCGACTTGGACCTCCCCACAGCGCTTGACGAGCTTGTCGAGTTCTTCGTGCAGGTACTTCAGCGTCTTGGGCGAGTGCTGGTCGAGCAGCCCCTTCTCGGTCCCCAACAAGGGCTTTCCGTCCGAGTCCAGGGGCAACACGAGCCGCTGGAACTTGCCGCTCTCCACCTTGTGGCGCAGCGTCCCCAGCCCCTTGTCGATCGCGGCCTTGTTCTTGTCGAACTCGGCGTCTGTCATCAGGCCCGTCTCGGGGGACGTGGCCCCGGGGTACCACAGCGTCCGCAAGCCCACGACGTTGTCCGCGGACTTGAGGCTGGTGCTGGAGTTCGCGTCCACCGACCAGGCGTCATCCATTGCGCGCGAAACCTCCTGCACGTAGAGGTCCGAGGAGCGGTGCTTCACGACGCTGGGGACGAACCCCATCGTCTTGGGGACAACGTGGACCTTCCCCACGTTCGTCTTCGCCCACGTGATGAGCCCGTCGATGGCTTTCTTCAGGTGCGCCCACGTCTGGGCCGATTTCGGGTTCTTGTCCAGGTCCGCGACGCCGGTGCCGATATCGACGGTGTTCGCCTTGAGGTTCCACGGAATGACGAGCGCCGTGTAGCCATCATTCGTCAGCTTCGTCTTCGCGTCTTCGATGTCCTCGTCGATGGCGGCCGTGTTCTTGGCCAGGTCCAAGTCCTCCATTCCTATTCCGGCCACCCAGCACGTGCGAACCCCGTGGGCGTTCGGGCTCATCCGGATGATCGCTTGCGTGCTGGCCTGGTAGTAAGGGTTCTTCTTCGCCGTGTCGTTCTCTCCGAAGAGGAAGAGCGCGTGCGGGTGTCGGCTGGGGGTCTTGTCGTCGAACCACACCCGGTGATCCCACAGGCACACCGGCCCCTTCGTGGACGGATCGCTGGAGGCGGTCTTGGAAGGGGCAGACACCTTGGGCTCGGTGCCCGAAGAGGGCGTGGGAGACTTCCCCTCGTCCCGACGGCGGCGCTTGCTCAGCGACTCGAACCGCGCCGGGAACTCCACCGCCAGGGGCGGCATCGCGAGCAAGGGTTGCACCGCGACGAAGTGTGCCTGATTCAGGTTCGCGAGCTGCAACGTCGCCGCGGCCTCATGGCCCAGGGCGCGCGGCACGAAGTCCACGAGGTCGGTGCGGAAGGCGTTGGCGCCTGTCCGGACATAGAGCTGGATGCGAACCCCGAACAAGTGCGAGGCCGCCGAGAGACCGATCAGATCTCCCCACGCGCCCTCCCTGCTCATGGCCCGCAGGTAATGCCGCCACGGATCCACGCCGGGGACCTCTCGGTACGCGGGCTCGTCAGGCCAGCCCTCGCGGTGCCAGTCGAGCATGAGCCGCATGTGCTCGCGGAACTCCGCCGTGGACACGGGCCCCACCTGTCCGCCCGCGTCCTGGACCGTCCCCTGGAGCAGATCCTCCAGGTGATTGACCACCGCCTGCCGGATCTCCGCGTGGTGTTCCTCGGTGCCGTACAGGAGTTGAGAGAGTGAGCGGAACATGCAGTCCCCACCCCCCTTGTTGTCCACGAGCCCCAGCGGAGAGTCCAACCCGGCCAGATGGCTCTCCAGCGACTTGGTGGCCGAGGTCGAGCCTTGGGTGCCCCCGTGCTTCAGGGTCGGCCGCTTCTCCCAGTGGGCGAGATCCTCGAAGCCCTCGGCCCGCAGCACTTCGAGCGTCGCTCTCCACTGCATGGCCTCCGCGACCAGCACCGCGGACTGCCCGTACTCCGCCTCGGGGACCTTCTGCGCCGCCTCCAGGATGGCGTTGAGTTGCTTGGCGGCCTCCGCATCCGAGGCGGAGGAGATCTGATACTTCTCGCACAGCGAGCGCAGCTTGCTCAGCTCCGTGGACGCGACGGGGAGCAGGGCGGGTTCCTCGAGGACCAGCGCATCCCTCCCGCTGTAGACGAGCTGGAGGTTCGAGACGAGCGGCATGTGGTCGCTCAGCTTCTTCGCGGCGACCATGACCGCCTCCCACCGCGCGTCATGCTTGCCTGTCTTCGACACGCCGCCCTCGCGCAGGGAACCGAAGAGGCGCTGATCATCCGGCAGCTTGGCGTCCTCACGCTGGATGAGGGCCCAGAAGGGCTTCAGGTGCTCGGGGAGCAGCTCCCCGTGGATGAAGAAGAGGTCTTTCTCGTCCTCGCTGGCGATGGCCATGGGGAACGGAATGACGAACACCGAGACCTGCTCCAGCGTCCATCCATCCGTCGACGGGGAGTACACGAGAATCTTGTCGTAGCCGCTGGCGCCATAGCGCTGCTGGGGCGGAGTGGCGAAGGACTCGATGAGCCCCAGCACCTCGTCCGAGGTCAGCCGGGGGGCGACCTTGAGCCCTTTGTTCTTCGTCGTGCTGGACGTGAACATCTCGGGCCGCGCCGCCTTGTTGAACAGCGAGCGGAGCGACTGCTGCGAGCCACTCCCAAAGTCCCGAGGCTCGTCGACACTCCACGCATTGAACTTGCTCTTGGCGATGGTGGAGAGCTGGTGGGCCTGTTCGTACAGGTGGCGTGGATCCACGCTGGGCCCGAGCAGGGTCCCGAAGAACTGATGGAACGACAGCGCGGGCAGGCACGTGTCGATGAACGGCGAGCCGTCCGGTGCCTTGTTGTTCTTGGGCCTCGCGGTGTCGATGTTCAGGTCCGACAGGATGAGCCCCAGTGACTTCGCCTTGCGCTCGTCCTGGCAGTACTGGAGGAACGTGGGGAAGTCCTTGCCCCGGGCGCTCTCGTTGCGAGGCCCCGGCGCGGGGGGATGCCACGCGACCACGCCCACCGGCGGGCTGCCCTTCACTTGGGCCAGACGCACCGGGACGCGGATGGGCTCCCGTTTGGCGAAGCGACTGGGGGCGTCACGCTCGTCTCCGTCCTCGCCTTTCGCGCCGCCATCGGTCTCCATCTTCAACGCGCTGTCCGTCGAGGACTGGGACTGCTTCGCCAGATAGGTGCTGAGGTAGACGATGCCCTCCGCGTCGACGGTCACCTTGGACTTGCGCCACAGGACGCCGTACGCCTCGTCCTGGGTGTAGAGCCCCTTGCGCGGCTTGTCGGGGACCGCGTCGGGCCAGGACAGATAGGTCTCCTCGCCGCGATCCTGGCACTGGCGATTCAGCTCATCGCGGATGCGGAGGAACTCGCGCAGGCCCGCGTGCGACAACTCCTTGCCATCCACCTGCGCGTTCTTCTGCTTGAGGTACTCGGCGTATTTCTTCTGATAGAGCGCCTCCAGATGGTGCTGGTTGGCGCGCATCAACTTGTTCTGGAGGAAGTTCTTCGGGTCCTTGGCGACTTCCTCCTGGGGCACCTTCGCGAGAGCCGCCAGGAAGCCGTAGAAGAGGTCCGTACACACGGCCTGCAGGCCTTGGAGCGCGACCCTCGCACGCTCGCTCCGCGCGGCCCGTTCCTCCTGGGCCTGCCGCTCTTCTTCCTTCTCCGCTTCGGTCTTCTCGTTGTCCTCCGCGGTCTTCTTCGTCTTCTTCTTGTTGGCGCCCTTCTCGGGGACATGGGGCTGACACCAGTCGTGGTAACCCTCCTCCAAGAGGAACTGCGTGCTGTGTTGCGCGGCGGTCTTGAGATCGCCGGTCGACAGGACCTGCGCGGCGTCTCGCGCCGTTCCATCCGGAGGGTTGTATTGCCTGGCGAGCTCGGCCTCGCACTTCTTCCATTCCGCGTCGAAGCTGGCTTCCGCGGTCGGCTGGAGGCCCTCCATGCGCTCTTGCCGTGTCTTCACCCAATCCGGCGCGGGGTGCGTCGCCTCGGTGGCGCCCGGCCAGATGGTGTGACTCACCCGCGTGGAGAAGAGCTGGGCCAGGTAGTCGAGCAGGACTTCGCCCAGCCGGATGGACAGGAGCTTGGGGTCACCCTTGCCGAAGGCGACGTAGCCCTGGGCCAGCTTCTCCGGCACCGTGGACGCCTTGTCCGTCCCCCCGCCCTTCGCGCGGACCGTATTCTGATGCGTCTTCTGGAACGGCTTGGGCTCTCGCAGCGTCGGGCCCATCTTCTTCAACTCGAGGAGGGTCGCGACGTCGGGGCGCGCGGTCCGGATGATGTGGGCCAGCGCGGCGATGGTCCACGGCTTGCGGACGGGAAGCGTGCCGCTCGGTCCTCCGCCCAGGTCCGCGATGTTCCAGAGGAGCACGCGCAGGGGGAATCCCTTGGGGACCATCGGCTTGTCGGCGACGACGGTCTCTTCTCCCAGGGGGGCGAGGCGCTCCTCGTCGAACACGTCCTCCAGTTCCTCGGAGGGCACCACGAGGGGCTCGACGATGGACGGACCCGACGTGGCCCGGCGCAGCTCCTCGCCCATCTCCTCCAGCGAGAGCCGCGGCTCCGCGAGGAGGCCGTTGTAGCTGCTGGACAGGAGATGGTTGCGGAACGCCTCCTGACTCCGGCGGACGTCGTTGCGCGGCGCCTCATCGAACGTGACCTCGACCATGGACTCGTCGACGCCTGTCGTGGGGTCCGCGATGAGGTCGGCTTTGCAGGTGTCGCACTTCGGCGAGCCCGAGGACTCGTCGATCATGAAGTCGTTACCGCAGTTGGGGCACTGCATGGAGAGTGTCCTCGCCGACTACGAGCGATGCAGCAGACCCAACGCGGCGCACGTCGCATCGTCCGCGTCGCCGCTCGGGGGAATCCCGAGCGCGTACTGGAACCACTCGATGGCGCGGCGAGTCTTCGGCCCCAGCTCGCCGTGCTCGCCTCCGCAGGAGAAGCCCAGGTTCTCCAACCGCTCCTGCAATCCGTCGGGCTCACTCGTGGGGCGCAGGGCCGCGAAGCGCAGCGTCACCTTGCGCTCGTCTTGCTTCCCGGGCGACACGGTCAGCTCGCCGCGCACGGCGCGCTCTGGCAAGACCTCCGCGACACGGCCTTCCGCGTCGGTCACTCCCTCTCGCGCGGGCAGCTCCTCCTCGTCATCCAGCCACACCTTCAACAGGTAGGGCTGACGCACGCGAGGCCGGTGCGTGCCGTCACGAAGCGTCAGCACCAAGGCCAGGGGAATCCCGATGCGGTGGACCACCTGTCGGTAGCCGGTGTCCACCTCCGCCCACTCCCGGTTGAAGTGGCTCACTGCGACGCGTGTGCCCGCCGCGGGAGGGACCTCGGACGCGAGGGCTTGGCCGCTCTGGGCATCTCTCAGTCGAGACGGCTGCACCCCCAGTCGAGCGGCCAGCACGCCCACGGACTCCGTTCCCTCGCAGGTCCACGTGAGGGATTGCGGCTTCGAGAGGGGGCCCCACGCCGGAGCCTTGGTCCCCTCGCGCTTCGGGAGGGGCAGCTGGCCAAGCACGCGCCACAGCGCGGGCTCCACGTCGACCAGACGCAGACGGTAGCGCCCCTCATCCAGTCCTTTGAACACGGCCACGCCGTGCTCATCCGTGCGCAGGCACACCGCTTCTTCCTCGGTGCGCTTGGCCAACTCCAGCGCCACGTTGGCGAGCGGGGTCTCCTGGTCGTCGACGACGACGACCTCTACCTGTCCGGGGCGCTTCTGGAGCGGGCAGGGCGCAACCGCTGGGTCGTTCTGTGCCGTCATAGAAAGCGAGGCGTTCAGATGGAGGTGGGGGGCGAGGCATGGCGGAGTCGGAACGCCTCCGCTTTCTGCCGGTTCATTCGCGCGACATCCTCACGGCGGCGACGCTCGGTCAGCACCCGGTGCAGTCGCGTCACCGGGTCGGAGATCGCGGTGTCATCCAGCCAGGTCCGCATCCAGGCATGGGGCCGCTGCGTCTCGAAGTCCGCCCCCAGCGCCGAGGCGAGCCCCACGTACTGACGCACCTCGTCCAGCGGCAGGATGCCTCGCTCCACCACCCGCCGCACCACGGGCTCCAACGTCTCGTGGGTCCAGGCGGGGGTGGCGGTGGTCTCGACAGAGGGGGGCTCCGCGAGCAGGACTCCGACGAGCTGCTGAACCCGCGCCTCGGTCGTTGCGCGACGCAGCGCTGCCATCTGGGATTCTCGGATCCGCAGCAACGTCGACCCCCCGCTCGTGGTGAAGGAAGACAGAAGTATTCCCGGTGCAATCCGTGTTGGCAAGGCGGGCGGGGGAGGGATTGCGCGGCACCCTCCGGAGGGTCAGGTCTGTCCCAGCCCCGTAGGGCGCTGCCCCGGCGCCAGGTCACAGATGCGAGGCAAAGCCAGCCAGACCACGCAGAGCGCTCCTCGCTGTCTGTCGTGGTGATGGATTCGTGTGCGACGAATGTTTGTCCAAACCCACAGGTCCCGCATGGCTCATTTTCACGGTGCGACGCGTCGAGAGGTCCTGATGTGGGCGCTGGGCAGCCATGCCCTCGTTCGTACGCTGTTGGCGCAGGAGGCCCTGGCCGCGCCGGTGCGGACGGAGGTCCAGGCTTGGTCCGCTCGGACCTCTCAACTGTGCGCGGACGTCAAGGGGCGCAAGCTGGAGCCACGGGAGTGGCAACAGCAGGTCGAGGAACTCTTCGCCCGAGTCCCACTTACTGACCTGCTCCGCGCGCGTCGCATGGACTTCGACGAGGCGATTCGCCGTTACGGAAAACATTGAGCGGGTGCTCGTCTCACCGAGGCCGGACGCCATGGACACGCCCTGAAGTCCGTGAGTTGAATGGACCTTGTTCTCTCTCGGGATACCTCTCTTGGACCTCTCTTTGACTCCTGGCTTGCGCACCGACCTGGGGAAGCGTGCCGGTGTGACCGGCGGCCTGCTGGGCGTGTTGTGTGTGTTCGCTGAGTTCTGTTTCTTGTTTCCCCACCTGCTGGTTTCCAACGACAGCCGGGCCCTCTACGCGGAGCACATGGGCCTGTTTCGCGGCATCCTTCAGGCCGCCATCGTCGCCACCTTCGTGCTCGGGGCCATCAGCGCGCTCATCCTGCGCTCCAAGGCCCATGGCGGCATCGCGATGCTGCTCGCGCTGGTGGCGTTGCTCCTGGGCGGGAGTGAAGTGGAGCCGCTCACCCGCGAGCCGCGTGCCTTCAGCGCGGGCCTGGACTACTTCGTGTTGGAGCTCTTCGTTCTGGGGCTGTTGTTCATCCCCATGGAACGGCTCTGGGGGCTCCATCCGCAGCGCATCTTCCGCGAGGGCTGGCAGACGGACCTCAAGCACTTCTTCGTCAGCCACGTGGGCGTGCAGCTCATCTCCTTCGCGGTGCTGATTCCCGTGCAGGTCTTTCTTTCCTGGGCCGTGCGCGCGGACTTCCAGGCCCACGTGGCGGCTCAGCCCGTGTGGCTGCAAGTCTTCGAGATTCTCTTCGTGGTCGACCTGGTGAGCTACTGGGTGCACCGCGCCTTCCACCAGGTTCCCTGGATGTGGAAATTCCACGCGATCCACCACTCCAGTTTGCAGATGGACTGGCTGGCCAGCTCGCGCTCACACCTGGTGGATGTGCTCATCAACCGGGTGGCGGGGTTCGTCCCCGCGTTCCTCCTGGGGTTCAGCCCCTCCGCCATCTACGGCTACCTGGTCTTCGTCTCGTTCCACGCTGTCTACATTCACGCCAACGTGAGCCATCGCTGGCCGTACCTGCGTTGGGTGTTCGCGACGCCGGAGTTCCACCACTGGCACCACACGTCGGACGAGGAAGGCATCGACAAGAACTTCGCGGTCTTCCTCTCGTTCATCGACGTCATCTTCGGCACCGCGCACCTCCCCGCGCACTGGCCCTCGCGCTATGGAACGACGAAGTTCCAGCCGCCCGAGACGTATCTGGGGCAGCTCGCCTATCCGTTCCAGCGGCACGAAGAGACGCCTTACGGGTAGGCCGACGTTCTCGGGCCTGGGTGGCTGGCTACAACATCCACCGCCAGGACAATCCGAGCAGCGTGGTGTAGCCCACCACCGAGCGCTCGATGCGCCCCTCAGGGGACAGGAAGAAGACGGTGGGGAACATGTTCACCCGCCACGCTTCCTGGAGCGAGTCGTCCCCGAGGAGCACGGGGTAGTCCACCGCGTGCTCCTGGGTGAAGCGCCGTACGGCGGCCACATCGTCATAGGCCAGCGCGACGGACACGACGTGCGCGGAGTCTCCCGCGAGGCGTCGCAGCTGCGAGAGGTTCGAGGACTCCGCGCCGCACACGCCGCACCACGGTGCCCAGAAGGCGAGCACCACCGGCTTGCCGCGCAACGAGGCGAGCGACACGGTCTCGCCCGAGAGGCTCGTGAGGGTGAAGTCCGGAGCCTGTGTGCCTGCGCCTGGCAGATGCCGTGTCTGCCAGGCCGCCACCGCGGTGATGACGAGCGCCACGAGGGCCAGGTCCACGCCCCACCGCACCCACCAGCGCTGTCGTGCTCGGGCCCATGCGGCCCGTACTCGCTCCAGCGCTCCAGTGCCTGCCGTCTGCATGGCGTATCTCCAGGAAGGGCTCGTGGGCGCTCACGGCCCGCGCGTCACGAGCCCATCCTGACATTGCCCAGGGCCCTCCGGGGGGAAGGCTCGTGGGGGAGCGAGCGGTCAGACGGGGTGAGGCAGCTCCTCAGCGGCCCACGGGCCGGTCCTCACGCTCGCGCTGTCCTGGCGGTGTGTACGCCCCAGCGCCTTGCTCACGGCGTGTCCGGCGCGCTCCAGGGCTCGGTCCACCGCCGCGGCGTAGCTGGCGTCCATCGCCTCCGAGGCGAGCTGGCCCCCATGCTCCAGGCGCACGGTCACCTTCGCCACCTTGTCCACGCCTCCGCGTGGGCCGTTGATGTCTTCCAAGCGCACCGTCACCTCGCGGACCCGGTCCGACAGTCGTCCCATGGCGAAGCGCGCGCGGCGCTCGACGTGGGTGCGAAGGGTCTCGGTCAGGGTGAAGTGTCGGGCTCGGATTTCGATTCGCATCCTCGGCTCCTCATGGCCCACCATGGGCCTCCCCTCTTCTCTGTCGGCTGACGACTTTCGGCGCCAATAGGAAAACCACTGAGGATGCTTCGAAAAAACGAAGGTCTCCTGCGGGAATGAGGAGGGCGTCGGGATGTTGGCTCCGGGCCAGGGTTCAGGTCGCGAAGGGCATCCGTGTGCCCTATGACCGAGACATCGCCGAGAGATGCTGGAGGACGGCGCGAGCGCGCCATGGCCTTACGTCCCCTGTGCGCTGGCGTCATGGATGCTGCGGCTGTCGGTCGGCGCTTCGGTGCGCTCGTGCATGCCGTAGTCGCGCAGCACCTGCGCCACGCGCAGTCGGTAGCCGGCAAACACGCCGTCGCGACCGTTGGCCTGCGCCTCTCGATGCGCCACCGAGTTGCGCCAGGCGAGCACCGCCGCCTCATCGCGAAAGAACGACAGCGACAGCAGCTTGCCGGGGTTCGTCAGACTCTGGAATCGCTCCACGGAGACGAAGCCGTCGATCTGCCGCAGGGTGGGCAACAGCTGCGCGCCAAGGTCGAGGTAGGAATCCTGCCGGCCTGGCGCCGGCTCGACTTCAAAGATGACCGCAATCATGGTGGCTCCCGGTGGAGTGAATCGGGTGGGCGATGGTGTCAGCCGAAGCGAGGCATGCGCGCATTGACTGAAGGTCGATAGGAGAAGCGCTGCGCCAACGCGGCTGGCTGGATGCCGCGCGCCAGCAGCGCCGTCACGGTGGCCGAGGCCAGGGCCTGCGCCAGTGAGTGACCGGGGCATGCGTGTGCGCCAGCGCCAAACGTCCACGGGCGGCCATCGATATCGGGGCGCATCGTGCCGGCGGATGCGAGCACCACCAGCACGCCGTCGCCCGCGGAAACCCGCGCGCCACACAGCGTCGTGTCGTGCGCGATGAAGCGCCGTGTGTTCTGCACGGATGGATCCTCACGGGCCACTCGGGCGACCCAGGCGTGCATGAGGTCCAGTGCTTCAGCTGTCACGCTGTCTGGAGCATCGCCTCTCCTGACGCCTACGTCCGACGAACCCACGTCTTCACGGGCCAGCCTCAGCAGCGTGTTGCCAGCCAACCCTGCCGTGGCCTCACAGGTCTGGACCAGCAGGCCAGCCGCGTTGGCTGCCACGGCTTCTGGCGGGATACCGGCGGCAGCGGCCGACTGGCGCAGCGCGAAGAGCGGACTGTCATCGGGTACGGGCAGCTCGGCCCAGCGCATCAGCGCTTGCGCGGCTTGTGCACCACGCGCTGCATCCTCGGCGCTGGCCAAAGGCGATTGTGCGGTCGCATAGGTCGCCACCTGGGCGGCGATGCCGTCAGGGTCCAGCGAGGACTCGACTGGGAGCCCGAGCAACGTGCCCACGGTGAGCACGGGAATCGTGCGCAGCCATGCATTGACGGTCTCACCAGGCGAGGTGGCCTCACACGGCAGTCGCGATGTCAGCCAGAGCGCATGTCGCCTGGCCGTGGGGAGATCGACGGCGGCCAGCTCCGTGGCCAGCATGCCCTTGAGGGGTGCATGTGCTGGCCCGTCATTCATCCGCACGAGTCTGCCGAACAGCGCTCCGGCAGCGGTATTGACCAACGCGGGTGGAACCGGCTGGGCCGCTGGTCGCACACGGCAGGCCGGATGCCGCAGCACCTCGGCCACCGCGTCAGGTCCAGCCGCCACCCACAGGCCGAGCGCGGTATCTCGGTAGAACGAGCGCGTGGCGGCGAGGTGCCGGTAGTAGGGGTACGGGTCGGGATGCGTGACGGCGGCGATGGGATCGGCGGGGAACATGGAGGTCGGCAGTCGGCGCGAGAACGAGAGTCGATGGGGCCGTGTCGGCAACAATCGGTCGATGCGCGCAGAATGGCGCCGAGGCCGCACCCGATGTTTCGGCGCGACATGAAACGTCGATGGGTGCGGCCGCCTTTGACGCACGGCGCCCCTCACCGGCGTCGTAGGCTGTCTCTCCTTCGGTCTCACCCGGGCCGAGCACGCCACCGCCCACGGCATCAGGTTGCGTGGGCAGTGGTCTCAGGGGGACCCGACAGCCTCATCGGTGCATCGTGCTCCGCGCTACGGCTGGGGCTCGCAGACGCCGCACTCCAGGGGGGCACCGCAGCCGTCGTCCACGGTGCCGCAGGGCACGCCCAGCGACGCGCACGTCACGGCAGCGCCGCCACACGTCCCCGCGATACAGGCATCCGCCTGCGTGCAGGCCAGCCCGTCGTCACAAGCCGTCCCGTCCGGCAGCGCCTCGTCCGCGGGGCAATCCACCTGGGTGCCGTCGCAGAATTCGGCCGCGTCACACGTGCTACCCGCTGGTCGGCACGTCACCTGGGCAGCAGCGGCGACGACACCACATGTTCCATCCTCCGCGGCTCCTGCGGCCTGGCTGCACGCTTGGCAGTCCGTGGACACTCCGCCACCGCAGGCGCTGTCGCAGCAGACTCCGTCCGCGCAGAAACCGCTGGTGCAGTCCGACTCCGAGGCACATGCCGCGCCCTGGTCGCCAAATGTCAGGGTGATCGCTTTCCCCCGGACGACATTGAGGGCCGAGTCATAGCGGGAGACCAGCGCCATGAAGCGGCCCGGGGCGTGGGAGGCCAGGGGGGGCAGGGGTGGACTGATCCATGATGACGAATCCGGCCCCGTCCACGACCCTGCCCGCCGGAGAGACCCGGGTACCAAATAGGTTCTGGCTCGTTCGCCAGTCCACCAGGAAGTTTCCTCCATCAAAGGCCACTCGGGGCATGTCCTGATGGCCGGAGAGGGTGCACAACGGGATGTTCTCGGCGTCGAGCAGGGCGCCGTCCGCGGGGGACACGCGCACCGCGTAGACGTTGCCATCCGTGCTAGTGGGGTAGCCTGTCCATGCGAGAAGGTAGACGCCCCCTCCATAGGTCACGGCCGGGTAGTTCGTGTGGAACGTGCTGCGCGACAGGTCCAGGCCCGTGGCGAGCACCGTGTCCGTCGCGCCACTCACGCGCGCGCCCTTGATTCTTCCCACCGATCGGAGGTCCACCCAGGCGACGAGGTAGTCTGCTCCATCCGAGGCCACCGTCGGGGAATCCTTCGTGAAGTTCCCGTCGGCGAGCAGGAGCTCCGATCCGAGCTTCACCCCATCCATGCCCCGCACCCGAGCTCCGTAGATGCCCGCCGAGGTGCTCGTCCGGGAGTCCCTCCAGACCACAAGGAAGGTGCTCCCACTGGAGGCTACCGCCACCTGGTCTTGGTTCTGGGCTGCGGTGGTAATGGACAGGCCCGCAGGGTCCAGAACCAGTCCATCCGAAGCCCGCACCCGGGTCCCGTACACGTCCGACGTCGTCCCGTTGCGGAAGTCCTGCCACGCAACGAGGAAGTTCGAGCCATCGAATGCGACGGCCGGCGCCTTCTCGTCCGTGGGGCGGGCGGAGATGAGAATGCCGGATGGGTCCAGTACCGCGCCATCCGAGCCACGGACGCGCGCCGCGTAGATGTCCGAGCTCGCGCCCGTCCGGGTCTCTGCCCAGACCAGGAGGTAGCCTTCCCCCCCGCGGTGAGCGTCATGGAGGTCTGGTTCACGGCGGCGGTGGCGACGAGCAGCCCCGTGCCATCCAGCGGTACGCCATCTGATAGCCGCACCCTGGTCGCGTAGAGGTCGCTCCCCAGCTCCGTCCGGGCCTCGCTCCACGCCAGAAGTGCCTGGGTTCCATCCGTTGCGATGGCAGGGCTCTCCTCGTTCTTTGCTCCCGTGACGAGCACCAAGCCCGCAGGGTCCAGAACCACGCCATCCGAGGCCCGCACCCGCGCGCCGTAGAGGTCGACGCCCGCACCCGCGCGTCCGTCCCGCCACACCACGAAGCACTCGCCGCTCGCGAATGTCACTTGCGGATTCATCTGCCCTCCTACCGCCGTGCTGACTGCGATGCCATTGACGTCAAGCACGGATCGGTCCGAGGCCCTCACCCGCGTTGCATAGATGTCCAGGTTGCCGTTGCGTGCGTCTGCCCACACCACCAGGTGATTCGTCCCGTCGAAGGTCACCTTGGGCTGGACCTGGTTCCCCGCCGCGGTGGTGATGGTGAATCCGTTGGCAGTATCCAGTGTGGCTCCATCTGAAGGGCGCACGCGCGTGCCGAAGAGATCGTCCCCGCCGTTGCGGTTGTCCCGCCATATGACCAGGAAGCTGCCTCCACCGAACGACACCGCTGGGTCCTTCTGGTCATTCGCGCGCTGTGAGATCGGCAGTCCTGCTGTATCGAGCACCACGCCATCCGAGGCGCGCACCCGCGCTCCGAAGATGTCCGAGTTGGTGCTCAGCGTGTAGCGCGTGTCCTGCCACACCACGAGGTAGTGGGTCCCGTCGAAGGCCACCGATGGGCTTGTCTGCTCTCGGGCCGCCTTGGAAATGGCGATGCCGGTGGGGTTGAGCACGACGCCGTCCGAGGCGCGCACCCGCGCGCCGTAGATGTCGTAGTTAGAGCCATTGCGCGCGTCCTGCCACACGACGAGGAAGTTCGTTCCATCGAAGGCGGACGTAAGGCCGCCTTTGGCTCCGAGGTTCGTCGAGATCGTGATGCCCTGCTTGTCGAGGACGACTCCGTCCGAGGCTCGCACCCGCGCGCCATAGATGGCGTCATAGCCGCCGCTGCGCAGGTCCCACCAAGCGACGAGGTACTGGCCATCACCGTAGGAGACAGTGGGTTCCCACTGGTGATTAGGCGCCGGCCGGTACGGGGTGACGTCGATTTCGGCCTCGGCAGAGATGAGTGGAGCCAGCACGGCGGGAAAGGCGGAGCCTTCCACCACGCGTGCCGGGACTCGCAGCACCAGCGCACCGTTCTCGTAAGTGGATGCCACCGCCGTGCGGCTCCCTCGGGCGTCCACCCAGGTGGCGTCGCCATAGCGCACGCCCATCCCAGTCCGGGCGTCCACGAAGTGGTGCCCCCGCATCGTCCTGCCCGCATAGGCAAGACCGGTGGTCGCCACGCGGACTTCCAGGTCCTCGGTGCCAGAGGGCTTCGCGGCCAGCTCCCAGCGCTGTTCCACGCCGTCCTCGCCGTTGCGCAGCACCTCCACCACCGAGCCCCGGTTCAAGGCCAGCGCGCCGTCCTCGCGCATGGACACGACCGGTGTCGTCAGCGGTCCGCCGCGGGAGACAGCCGCGGTGCGCAACGTGAGCGTGGCCCCTTCGGTGGCCCGGGACGCGTCCGCTGCTGGCTGCCAGGGCGTGAAGTGGAACGTCCCGTCCAGCTCCGCGCGCACGATATGGCTGTCATGGCTGGCGGAGAAGGCGCGAGGCCCCTCAGGGCGGAATGCGAAATGGATGCGCCGGATGACGGCCTGCACGTCGAACGGCTCGGCGCCGTGCGCGGCGTGGGAGGGCACGGCGGTAGGGGCCCCGGCCGGGGTGCAGGCCCCGAGCGTGGCGGTGAACAGCACGAGACTGCGCCAGAGCAGAGGCGGGACGGCAATACGTTTCAAGGGGACTCCCGAGGTAGGCGTTGATGCGGAATGTGTCTATCCCGCCCATCTGACTCCTTCTACGGAGCGCACGTCCCGACTAGGCGATTCGCCTGCCTGTCATTTCCACGAGACTGGTGAGAATGGACACCGTTGACCTAGGAATGCTTGACTTGGAGGAGAAGCCAGACAGGGGGCAGTCGCCTCAAGGGTGGTGAAGGCGAGGACCTGGGCGGCCTCGTTGGCCAGGTGGGAGGGATTGTGCCCGGACATCAGCCAGAAGAGTTCGACTCGCAGGTGCGGCTCCTCGCCTGTTCATCGGGAGGACCGCGTCCGTCGCGCAGGTGCTCTCTCTCCGCTCAGTCCTGGAACGGCTGGACGCCCCGGCTTCGCTTCGCGAGTCCCGAGGAGAAGAATCCGCCGCATTCCGCTCGGCGGGTGCAGCGTCCGCAGTCCTCGGCGTAGAGGTTCTTCCAATCGGAGATGCTCTTGCGTGCGAATGGATGCAGCTCAGTGGGCAGGGTGCAAAGTTGATGGTTGTAGATGGAAGTGTCGAGCCCGGCCCGACTGAGCGTTCGGGCTGCCGCGATGAGCTGGGACTGATA
Source organism: Myxococcaceae bacterium JPH2 (assembly GCA_016458225.1). NCBI lineage: Bacteria > Pseudomonadati > Myxococcota > Myxococcia > Myxococcales > Myxococcaceae > Myxococcaceae bacterium JPH2. Next base: position 18,092 of record JAEMGR010000007.1, read on the forward strand.
ATCGAGCGGGTCGATCCAGAGCAGGCCCAGATTCGCTCGGGCAAACCCCATCTGTTCCAGCCCCATCAGCGCCACATGGTCGACGAAGAGCAGGTTGCGCGCGATGAAGTCCGCGAGCTGAGGCAGTCGCGAATAGGTCTGTGCATGGATGACGCAGCGCAGCTCCACGCGGACGCGGGCGCGCTTGAGCTGGAGGATGCCCCGAACGGTTTCGTCGAAGGCTCCCAGGGCCTGCACGACGTAGTCATGCTCCTCGGGCAGGTCCGAGTAGAGCGGGACGCCCAGCATGAGGTCGGGGTGTTGGACCTTCGCCAATGCGCGCGCCAACTCGGGGTTTGCGAAGCCGCGCCCATTGGTCAGGAGATGGACCGAGGTCCGAGGCAGATGGCGCTTCATGTGCTCCAGCAGTTCGATGAGGCGGCCTTTGAGCAGGCTGGGCTCGCCTCCCGTGATTCCAAGCTCACGGGTCTCCGGGGAGATGAGCGGGAGTGTCTCCATCAACTCGTCCACGAGCCAGGAGTCATCCTGCTTGCGGGGGGGCTGGGAGCACATCAAGCAGTTGTTGTCGCAGCGCTCCGTGACCAAGAACGTGTTTGACGGAGATGCGCGGCGATACAGCGTCGTCAGGGCTCGATGCCCGGGATGGATGCGCACCACGTCCCCATCGGCGAGGTAGCCCAGGCTGGGCGGGAGGACGTAGACGTCCTTCAGGCTTGGGTCCACGAGCCCCTCTTCCAACAGGAGGTATCCACGGAAGCCCGGAGGGAGGAACTCGATGGGGTGTCGGACAATAAGAATCTCTTTGTCGCGAGCGATTGCTGACTCCTCTGGCCGGTCGCGGAGGACTCCGATGAACGGCTCAGAAGAGCGCGCTGCCAGGGGCTTCAGACCGCCCGCAGTAAGGTCGATGGCGGGCATCGCTCAACGCCACCCCATGAGAATGTTTCGTGCGGGGGCGTCGTCCTCGAGCAGCCCGATGAGGTGTCGCAGCACGCCCATTTGCTTCTTGCAGAATGCGCTGAACGACTTGTGCCCGACGGTATCCTTCATCGTCGCCTGATGGAAGACCGGGTCCGCGCCACAGTAAGGGAGGAATGCGCAGTCGCCACACATGGGCGCGCCCTCCGGCATCGTGTCGCTCAGGTGGGCCAGCAGCGTCTCGGACGTCATGATGGACTCGTAGGAGTCGCGAGACAGATGCCCGAGTCGGAAGGAGAAATCGCCCATCTCCGCGAGCATCCGTCCCTCGTCAGAGGCGTACACCGCGCCGTCGTAGTTGTAGACAAGCGCGCCGATTCCAATGCCAGCGGGCGACTGGAGATCGACATATGTCGAACCCCTTGGGGAGAAGATTTTCTGCAGCAGGATGGTGGCGAACTCTTCCTGGAGCGGGTAGCCCTGCGCGTTGATGCGCAGGATATGGGCGAGCCCTCGCTTGTAGAACTCCACCCAGGCCTCGACGCCGTACTGGCGTGAAGCGCGTTGGCGCACGGCGAACCCGTATGGGCTGAGGTTCCTCAGGAAGATGCTGTGGAATCCCAGTCGCACATACTCATCAATGATGTCCTCGACACGCTCCATGCTCGCGTGTGTTGTCGTCATCAGCGCGGAGATGGCGGTCGGCCCGAGTGCCTGCCTCGCGCGTTGAATCGCGTCGAGCGTGCGTCGATGGCTGTCCCCGCCACGAACAGGGCGCTGGGCGTTGTGGAGGTCCTCGGGCCCATCCAGCGAGGTAGAGAGCAGGACTCCATGTTCCCGACAGAAGTCCAGCACCTCATCCGTGAGTCGGGAGAGGTTGCTCGCGATGACGAACTGGAGGTCTCGGCCGTGCACTGCGTTCATGGCCTTGGCCCGCTCGACGATGTACCGGATGCGTTCGAAGTGGAGCAGCGGCTCCCCGCCCTGGAACTCGACCTTGAGGGCGGGAGAGGGGCTGCGGAACATGAAGTCGAGCGCCCGGTCGGCATGCTCTTGCGACATGTCGAACTCGAGGCGGCCCTCCGTCTGCCGCGACACCTGGCAGTACGCGCAAGAGTGGTCACAGCGCAGGGTGACCACGAAGATGTGCAGCCCGGTGAAGTTCGCGAGCTGCTCGGCGCGGGTCCTGTACTTCAGGGCGAGCAATTCGAGCGCAACGCGGGAGCGCGCGTCGAACAGAAAGTGGCGCGATTTAAGTGCTTGATATGCTGGACGGTCCGGGGGCAGTGAATGGCCGACGAAGTCGACCAGCTCCTGCCGGGAGAGCACGACGTATTCGCCGACGTCGTTCGTCACGACATACCGGGATGCATCCAGGCGGGTGAAGCGAATGGGCGCGAGCTGGTAGCCCTGCGTGGATTGATACTGGGCGCGGTCATGGAACATGGCGTGCGTCGACCTCAGTCCTGGCGAATCAGGTCTGTGCGCGAGAATGCCTGGGCGACAATCAGGGCACGCAGGGCTCGAGTCTCGTCGCCTACCTGCTCCCTCAGCTCCTGGTCCAGCAGCTCCTGGAAGAACAACCTCATGGTCTCCAGCGCGTCTTGCTCGGTGATGGTGGGGGCGAAGATGCAGCGAATGGGGAGTCGCTCCTCCACGGGGGAATCGAACACCGCAGTGAATCGTTCCGCGAAGCGGTAGGCGGACTTCTGTATCGCCGCGAGTCGATAGATGCGCAGATCCAGGATGGTTTGAACTCCCCCGTCCCGGAAGACGAGGGGGGATGGTGCCTCGGTGTCCTTCTTTGTCACGTGACCATTCCTCACCATTCAATCGGGACCTGGCCCGTTTGCCCCGCGAGGAGATCCACCTCGACCGTTGTGGAGCCAAGGAATGGGTTCTCGACACGGACCCTGTGCTTGCCCGCAGACAGCCGCATGACCCCCGTCACATCCAGGCCCGCAAGCTTTTCATCGACGAAGATGCGTCCGCCAGGGTACGCGATGAAGGACACCGACGCGGCTCTGGGCGGAGGGGCGGGAGGTGCCTCCGGTTCAGACGGGGCAACGTTGTAGCCACCGCCGTAGCTCCGACTCCTGCTGCCGCTTCCTGAGTAGTGGCTGCGATGAGAGGAGTGGGAGCGGTGTCCCGCGAGCAAAATCTGGCCCTGCGTGGGAGGCACGACGAGGAGCAAATCATCTCGTGAGTCCTCTTCGTCGCGCCGCCTCCAGGTGGGCTGGGCGACCTGGAGCGCGATGCCGGGCACGAGCAGTCCCGAGGGCTCCGCGCCCCCGAGCAGTCCCATGATCGCCGCGCTGACGGAGAGCAGCCGGGGAGGTTTCGAGTTCATGGCGTCATGTCTCCGATCCGCAGCTCCATCAGGGATGTTCCGCTCCACCTCGCGACGAGAGGCACCGCGCCATCCCGCCAGGAGGACTGTGTGAGGGTTTTGCCGTTAAGGGCCTTCGGTGGGGTGGGCAGTTCGACCGAGTGCCCCAGGACACGCGAGAGGAGCGCCTTCGTGGTCTCGGAACCATTGCCATTGAGGGTTCGCGAACCCTTGTTCGCGCCCACCAGATATGCACCCAAGCAGCGCCCATTCTTGAGTGCGCAGTAGAGGGCAACACCTTGGGTGGTCTTCGTCAGGATGTTGGGCGTGCTCCCAGCCGTCAGGTCCAGCAGCGCGATGGCCATGGCTCCGTCGGCACCGATGAGCGCAATCCGCGCTCGTTCCTCTTGAGCCCACACCGTGGCTTGGTGCGCAAGCTCGCCCAGCTTCGCCTCGGAAGGGGTATCCCCCAGCTCGGTGGCGAGCGCGCTCGTCTTGTCGAGGCGCACGACCCACTCCAGCGTGGCGACCTTGGGGCGTGGCACAGGGGTCAACTGTTCCACGAGCGTCGCGCGTACCTGTCCGAGTTGCTGCTCGCGGGTCGGAGTGGGCTCGGCACGAAGCGCGGCAGACAGCGCCTTCCAGCGACAAGGTTCCGTTCCACAGCCCGCGAACTCCATGTCGTGGAGACGTGCCGTCAGCTCGCCCAGGTCCTTCGCGAATCTCTGCTCAAGCACGGGGCGGGCCGAGGCGAGCACTGTCGATGCGACGTTCACGTCCTTGCGCTCAAGGGCCGCGAGGACCTGCTTCCGGGTGAGTGTCTGGAGATGCTGCTCGACCTTCGACCGCTCAGACGAGCCGGGCTTCAGCAGGAGGGCATCCTTGGCGACCTCGTCTACATGATGCTCTTGGAGTGCATGGGCGAGATGGAGCGCTGTCCAGGCCGGCTGGAGGTCAGGATTCTCGGGGCCGCCCAGTGCGAGCAGCTCGAGGTTGGCGTCGTCGAGGCGCCCCGCGGAGATGTGTCGTTGGGCCTCGTCGAGCCTCGGCTCCGAGGCCACCGCCAGGACGCCGACAAGGATCGCGGAGACCGCCGCGCCGATGCCCCATCTTCGCGCCCTTTCCTTCCGTCCCAGGGTCCAGTGTTGGACGAAGCGCTCGGCCAGCATCGCGGACGCGCCGAGGAGGGTACTGAGCGCCAACAACAGGCCGTTCCAGAAGTAGACACCACGAAAGGTGTAGAGCAGCGGCACCCCTACGGCCACTGTGAGGAGGGCGGCTCGTGCCGCGAAGACCTTCCGGGCTCGGGCGGCGAACGGTCGGTCCGCGGCGACAGAGGGCGGGAGCATCCGCTGGCCCTCGAACCCAATCGTTGTCGGGGGAGCGTCCGTGATGGCATAGGAGACGCGCGCGGTGGGAACTTCGAAGACCTGGAAGCTCTGGCGGGTGATGCGCTCCCGAGACTTGAGGCTGACCTGAGTTTTCCCCCAATGCGCCTGGAGCCACTCGGCGGAGAAGTGTGGCGTGACCTTCTCCCGGGTGAGCACGCCGTTCGCGGTGATTTGGCCCACGAGCTTCGCGTCCTTCTCCATATCCCCGGTCGTCCACTCCAGTCGACGCAGCTCCTCGTCCTCCATCAGCACCAGGAAGTCGAAGCGGACCGACTCGACGAACTCGAGCCAGCGCTGTTCCCGGCCAGACCCTTGGCACGTCGAGCAAGACACCTGCCCCCCAAAACAGCGGGGGCAAGGCACCATGCCTTTCGCGCCGCACGGCTTGCAGTTCATCAGCCGGCGCGAGCCGTTCGAGGCATAGCCATAGGCCTTCCGAGAACCTCCGCAGTGGGAGCAGTGGATCTGCTCCCTGCCTCCACAGTTCGCGCACGCGACCGAGCCTCGTCCATCGCACGGGTTGCACGCGAGGATGGAGAGGCTGCTTTCGCGGAGGCTCGCGTGCGTCTCCTCCCACGGGTCGACGCTGTCCGCGCTTCGCTTCACTCCCGTGACACATGGTGAGCCTGGAGCCGTGCTTTCCTTCCACACCAATTGTCGCTCGGTGATGATGGAATAGAGACGGCAGGCCTTGCGCACCTGCGGCTCCACGGAGCGGATGAAGTCCGTCGGATTCGCAGGGGGGACAGGCAAGCGACGCGTCCATTCAGAGAAGGCCTGCACGGCAGCGTGCTTGATGGACTCCTCGCCTTCGAGCGGCATCGATTCGACTGCCTGGGATTCGTGAGATGGACGGCTCATGGGAGACAAGGCCTCATCAAGGGAATCGTCACTGCAACACCTGCTGGGCGGCCCGCAACGCTCCCTGGACATCCAGGTATCGCGCGGCGTAGTCGCGAGCGAGCAGGTCCTCCGGCACGAAGCCGTCATGCTTCTCGAGAGCCATGTTGGCCACGTGGCGCGTGAGGGACTCCGCTCGGGGTGCTCCCTCCGCTACGAGCGCGCGCAGGGCACTTTCCACGTCGGACTGTTGTCCTTGCACGCTGAGAACAGGCCCCAAAGTCTCCACCGCCAACCCACGGGTCTGGAGCGCGAGCGCCAGCGTGTGCACGACCGCGTCACCGGCCCACGGGAAGACATGGACCTCCCGACCGGAGGCCACGATGGAGCGCTCGCTGAGCCTCAAGCGCTGGAAGGTTGCGCGAGCTTCCGCTAGCAGTTCCTGGGCTCGCGCATCCAGATATCGGGGCAGGGTGTCGCCGGCGTAGACCGAGCGCATTTGTTCCCGGACACGGTCGTGCACACCCCCTACGCCGGTGGACTCGAACATGGGGACTCGCCCCGCGGGCGCGGGCTCCAACTCCACGATCTTTTCGTCTCCCTGCACGGCGAGCACCCGCCATCGCCGTCCACCGAAGATGAGGTACGTGCCAACGAAGAGTGGCTGGTCGATGGGCATCGTGCCCAGCGTGCGCCCCCCGCTCACCAGTCGGAACTCCTCCACCGAGGCGAAGGCCGCATAGAAGCTGTAGTGGTTGACGAGCCGCTCTCCTACCCGGCCCAACAGCAATGTCCCATCCGAGGACTGCGAGAGCAGTTCCCGCTGTCCCAGGCCCCGCAGGAAGTGTGCGAAGTCCTTGTGTGACACCCTTGCGAAGGGGCCCTGGTGGCACAGGGCCAAGAAGGCCTCGCCGGCCTTGACGCCGCCATGCTGGGCGATGAGCGAAAGCAACTGCTGCACCAGCGTTGAGAAGTGGAAGGCTCCCGACGCAGGAGGCTCGAACCAATTCGTCAAGAGCAGGTCGAGCATGGCTACGGATTGGACCAGTCGAACGCGAAGCTGATCCGGCAGCGGGCTGGTGCTTGTCAGCGCTGCTTCCTGCAAATACATCCGGAGCACGGCGGGCCCGCCCTTCCGGCCACTGCGACCCAGGCGCTGGCGGAGGCTGGCCACCGAAGGAGGAACTCCCACCTGCGCGATGCTCTGTACAGCGCCCACGTCGATTCCCATCTCCAGCGTGGTGGTGCACACGAGGCTGATGGGGCGCTGCTTTGCCTTGAGCGCGATCTCCGCTTCTTCGCGCAGCTCTTTGGAGAGGTTGCCGTGGTGCGGGAAGAACTCGTTGGGCAGCCGCGCCTCTTCACACATGCGGCGCAACAAGTCCGCGTAGAGCTCGACGTTGGCCCGGCTGTTGGCGAACACGAGGTTGTGCGTCCCTCTCAGCGTCTTGAAGAGGTGGGCACCCACGTCGTGTTCATCCTCGGGTATGCCGTTGGCGGATTCCGGGGCCTCGGTTTCTCGCTCGCCTTCCCCGGAGGCGAGCCGCCGCGCATCGGGCGTGCTCCTGCGATAGCCCCTGAGTTGAAGGAGCAGCTCTCCACCACCGGCGGCGGAGTTGCACAACTGGACCTTCGGGCCTGCGCCGGGCCGCAGGAACTCTGCGGCCAGCGACATGTCGCCCAGCGTGGCGCTCAGTCCCACTCGTGGCACGGTGCGCCGCAGCGTCAGCTCGAGGCGATGCAGGAGCGATTGGAGCTGGCAGCCTCGCTCGGTGCCAAGGAAGGCATGCAGCTCATCGATGACAATGAACTCCAGTCCCGAGAACAGTCCCACGAGCGCGGAGCCCTGTCGGATAAAGAGTGCCTCGAGCGACTCCGGCGTGATGAGGAGGATTCCCGCGGGCGACTTGAGCAACTGCGCCTTGTGTCCCTGGGAGACATCGCCGTGCCAGCGATGCACGGGGATGCCAAGCCCCGTGCAGAGCCCATCCAATCGTTCGAACTGGTCATTGATGAGCGCCTTGAGTGGGCCGATGTAGATGGCGCGCACGCTCCCTCCGGCCCCATCGGCCAGCCGGCTGCAGATGGGCAGGAACGCGGCCTCCGTCTTCCCGCTTGCCGTCGAGGCCGCGAGGATGACGTCATTCGTCCTCTCGAGGATGGGGACGATGGCCGCCTCCTGGATGCCGCGCAGCTCCTTCCAGCCCTGGGTCCATACCCAGCGCTGCACCTGGGGGTGCAATCGGTGGAAGGTGCGCGATGCGGCGCTGCTTGGGTCAGAGCTTGAAGGATGCGAGTTCATCATCTGCTCCGGCCGAAGGGCTCCCTGCCTCGGTCTCGGACAGGGGCGCCAGGTCGGGATTGACGTCTGCGGCGAGTTCCACGCCGCCGAGGAGCTCCTTCCAGTCCGCGCTTGGGTTCTGTTCAAGCACTGCCAGCAGGTTGATGAAGGCGGTGACGGTGCTCCGGGGCGTGCGGAAGTAAGCCTCACCGATCCGTTCGGAGCAGTGGGTCATGAAACCCCGGAGTCCCTCGTCGGGCAGGCGCTGCGCGGACGGGTCCCCGGCGGAGTAGACGTGCCGCAGCTTGGTCAGCAGGACGTATAGGTCCTCGGGAGTGAGGTTGGCCAGCCGGAGGACCGGAGAGCTGAAGTCCACCAAGTTGCCCACCGCGAATGTGTTCTGGGCCAGTCGAGACTGGAGCGCCTCGTAGCTGTAGAGGCCGCGGCGTGTATCCATGAGGAACTCCGGTGTTCCTCCCAGGATGAAGCCCAGACCTTCGGCGCTGCCCTGGAGACAGTCATTGAGGATTCGGAGGATCTGCTCGTAGTTGGACGCACGCGCCTTGGTATTGGCCAGCTTGTAGAGGTTGACCAGCTCATCCAGGCACACCAAGAGCCCGTCGTAGCCGGACAGGCGGACGAAGCGCGCCAGGAGCTTCAGCTGATCGTAGACATCCGCGTCGTCGATGATGGTACGGACCCCGAGCGCCTTGCGAGCATCGGTGCGCGTCGAGAACTCGCCGCGCAGCCACTTCACGGCGTCAGCCTTGAGCACCTCGTTGCCGCTGTCATGGCCGCGCCAGTAGGCGGCGATAACCTCTGCGAAGTCGTACCCGCCCACCAGCTCTGACAGTGCGGCGAGCTTCTCTCGGATGACGACCTCGGCATTCTCGTTGCGGCTCTTCGCGTCCGTGAGCGCGCTGGAGACGAAGCGTTCCACGACGCTGGCGATCGCGCCGCCCTCGGGGCGGGCTCGGGTGGCCAGATTGCGCATCAGCTCTGCGTAGAGGCCGCGGGCCTTGCCGTCCGTTGCGTGGATGCGCCGGTCGGGATTGAGGTCCGCGTGCAGGGTGACCAGCCGCTTCTCTAAGGCGATGGAGCGGATGAGATTGAGGAAGAACGTCTTGCCGGAGCCATACTCGCCGATGACGAAGCGGATGGCGCTTCCGCCCTCGGCGACTCGCTCGACGTCGCGGACCAAGGCTCGGACCTCCTCCATGCGACCGACCTGGATGTGCTGTTGACCCACGCGAGGCACCACTCCTGCGCGCAGCGACTGGACGATGGCGTCTCGGTCCCTGGGCCTGATGCGTCCCTGCGGTGTCGCGTCTGTCATGACATCATCTCCTTGACTGCCAATGCATTGAGCTGAAGTGTTTCGTCGCCTTCGAGGATCGGCTCGCCGCACACCTCGAACGCCGCATCGTTGATGACGTCCAGCGCCCCGTCGGGAAGCAGGCCGAGTCCGCTGGCGAGTTTCTCCACCTCCGAGCGAGGCCACTCCGGCTTCGCGACGAGCGCGCGCAGCAGGGAGGTGTGGAGGGTGTCCAGCCCCGCGACTCCCGGCTCGGTCGTGGCGGGTGCTATCGGGGCTTCGGAAGATGGGGTGTCCTCCTCCGAGAAGATGCTGCCCAAGAGACTGGAGACCGCCGCGGTCTCCACGAGCTTGGCCTGGACACTCCGCATGTCGAGTGCCAGCCGTTCGCTTTTTTCGGGAGGCGGTGGAGGGATGGCAAAGCCTTGCTCAGGTGTACCCGCCAGTCGCATGGAGACTGGCTCGGTCGCCGGAGTGGGCCGGGTCGCCGCGGCAGCGTGAATCTTCGAGTAGACGCTGCTTTCGTCCAGCCCCAACATGGCGAAGAGCTTCGACAGGGTCTTGATCTCCTGGGGGGACACATTGCCGTCCGCCATGGCGACGTCGACCAGGAGGTTTCCGAGGGACGTTCTGGCCTCGGGTGTCAGGGCTTCCACTCGCTTCTTGTGGCCCGTGCTGGATGCGGGTCGAGCGAGCAGCCATCCGAAATGGGCCTGCAGCCGGACCTTCTCCGCGGCAAGTAGCCCTTGGGCTGTGTCCACCCACGCTTCCATGCGTGTGACTTCCTCAGGGGAGACAGTTCCATCGGCGCTGGCCACTGCGGTGGCGAGGTGGAGCATTGCGAGCGTCGACAGGTAGCTTGGGGACGGCGCGCTCGGTGAGTCGGGTGGGAGCGCGAAGATGCGGGCGGAGTCGTCGGCAGAGAGCACCGCGCCGCCCATGCGAGGATCGGGCTCCATGCCGTAGCCGAGCTTTTCGAGAGCCTGAGCCAACCCCACGGCTTCGGACTTGGAGAGCTTGGCGGAGGTTGCAGTGGGCCAGTGTTTCAGCAACTCGGTGGCGGCGACTGGCGCGGAGGCGCTGGTTCCCAGCGATTGGCGCAGCAGCGCACGGAGTGCCTGTACGTCCGAACCTCCTTCCATGGAGATCGCCAACTCGGGGGGGAGCAGTGCCAGAGCGCTCATGCTGTTGCGCGCGTCGGAGCTTTTCCCCACCCAGCGGCTATAGGACTCGAGCGAATCGCAGCAGTCCTCGATGAGTGCTCGTACAGGTTTGAGCGAAGTCTCTGATGCCTCGTTGACGGAGGCCGATGCCAGTCGCACGGGGCCTCCGAAGGAGGCGCTCGCAGGGCTATAGCGGGCCTCCACCTTCGCCTTCCTGGTGCGAGGGACGATGCCTGCGCCGTGGTCTCGCTGGTAGCGCGCGCGGAAGAGCGCCTGGAACTCCTCGGGGCAGCGGGTGGCGGGCGTCCGCAGTTTGATGTCGCTGGCCTCAACGGCCCAGGCGAGGGCCCAATCCGCTGGAAGTGCGAGCCCCTGGGTGGCGGCGGCTCCCACGGCCATGCGTACGTCGTATGAGGCCGCACCAGCGTGCCGCATCGTGAACTGGGGAACCTCCTTCAACAGTCCACTTTCGCCGGTGCGTCGCACGCGGAGGACGTCGAGGAGGGCAGAGGCATAGTTACGGAACGAGTTGCTCGTCCTGTAGACGTCGAGGAGGCCTTGGACTTCGTCTTCGATGAGTCGGGCCTCGGCGAGGGCCTCGGGTTCGGTGCCCAGGTCGTGAATCACGCGCCGTTCCAGTCCATAAAAGAACAGGAAGACAAAGCCGATATAGCCCCCGGGCTGGCGACGTCCGCCTGCGAGCCATTCGAGGTAGCCCGCCCGGGATGCGGGAGAGATATCCGAGTATGACGGCCAGTACCCCATACCCTCTCCCTCACGATTCGGTCGCGAGGCAACCTCCAGTTTGGGCTGGATGAGGGCGGGCTCGGTGCTCGGTGCATTTACGGAGCGCAGCTGTGCGCCCACGTAGAGCATTCCACCCTTGAGCCTGTAGCCTGCGACCTCAATGGACTGGCCGGGAGGAATCCATCCTGCCTTCTGCGATACGGCGGTTTGTCGCAAGGGCCCGTGAGAGGACGGCTCGAGGGGGGCGGGTGTGATGGTCCGCGCGGGAGGCGCCTGTGTGCTGGCCTCTCGCCTTGCGAGGTCAAAGGGCTTCGAGTTGGTGGCGAGAGGCGTTGGTGCGCTGACCTCGGGTGCGCTGGGAGCGGGCTCCACATGTGGCACGGTCGGCGTTGAGCCGTTCCGTGCGAGAATCTCGGTGGTGCGCCTCACCTCCGGTCGAGGCTCATCCGGAATGTGGGCTCTGAGCCCTGGGGCGACCTTGGGCGCGCTAGCCGTCTCGAATCGCAAGGTGAGAGCAGAGGAATCAGTCGCGGAGGATGCGGCGCCAGTCAAGCCATGTCGGGCGACGCTGGCGCGTGCCTGCTGCGAGGCCTTTCCGTGGGCATTGCGCTTGTTGAGCCAAGCAATGCCACCCCACGCGCCCAGTCCAAAGATGACGAGACAACACAGCGTCCCACTGACTCCGTCTGACTGCGCAGCAGCGACAAGCGTCGGCAGCGCTGCTATCCATACCGCCACCACCATTGTGTCGCTCCCCGCATGGTGTCCAAGAATGGCTACCTCTTATGTCTGCCCCTACCAGTCCGACGAAGGGTACTGGGATGCCGGACCTTGCGTAAGGGAAAGGCATCTGTGACGCCTCCCTCCGGAGTGGTATTCCCTTTGGGGTGCGCATGACCCAGTGTGGGTCTGAACAGTTCGGCGGATGCGGCCCTTGCGCAAGCCATGGATGCGCGCCACGAGGCCGACTCGAGGGATGGCGGGATTGCCGAGGTGGAAGGATGGCGCTGCGATGGCGGACGTGATGGTCAAGCCGCGCGATGGGCAGTCATCAAGTCGCTCGCTGCTGCAGGAGTTGGCGCTGGGATTCACTCGAGCGGGGGCGGGTCGTGGAGCTTCCGTAGCCCGTGGTGAACAGGAATGGACCTCCGCCTGCGCGTGATGCCCCGGAGGGGCGGAATCTGGTGCGAAGGGGCGTATCGCGGATGCCCACTGTGGGCGAGGTAGCGGAGAAGCTGGCCGTCTTCCAGTCTCCCGGCTGAGCGCTCTTGACTGATGGAGACCTGAAACGGGTGTTGGATGGGCAGACCGTCCGGCTCCTGGCCTCATTGCTGGAGGCACTGCTCTGCCGGAGGGAGTCGCTGCTGGGTGGTTGCCAGTTCGACAGGGCCACCTGAAGCCCCTGCGCACTGGACGCTGGAGCTTTGTGGCTTCCACTCACCAATCCAGGAACGAATGGACTCATGCAACGGCAGACTGCTCGATGGATGTGAGCCGGGTGTATCAACACTCAGGTGCGGGACCTGTGCCCCTGCCGCCTTCATCGATGAGTCGCGTCGAGGAGTTCTTGGAGCTGAGGGGAGTTGAGAGTGTCTCTGTCCTGTGCAGCCTGAAGCGCGGCGCGGCCTTGCTCCGACTCTCCGGCCATCTTCCAGGCGCTCCAGGCATTCGCGTAACAGACGCGCCGGTTGTAGGCCATGGCCTCCCACGCGGGCGCATCCTTCCCCTGGAGCAATGGCTCCGAGGCGCGCATGAACTCCCGCGCCGCGCGCGTGTAGTCGCCGGCCCGGTACGCGGCGGTGGCTTGCTCGAAGAGACTGGCGGCGGCCTCCTGACGGGCGGTGCGCTCGGAGGCGTCCGCATCCGTGCCAGTCGGATAGCCCATGAGTTCTTCCAGCAGGGGAGGCTCCATGCCTGTCTCCATCGTCCGTGCCGAGCGGTCTCCACGGCACGCCACGACCGAGCACAGCACGAGGCCCAGGGGAATCAGGAGGCGTGCTCGGCTCACTTTGTGTAGTCCCCGTTCTGGAAGAACTCGTAGATGGGCAGGTAGTGCGCCTGGACGAAGGCCGGGGTCGTGAGCCACTGCGAGTAGGCCTCTGCGTAGAACTCCTCGGGACTGTAGGGCCAATTCTCACGCGCGTACTTCGTGAATGGAACGATGTGATTGGCATTCACCACGTCCACGAAGCGCTGCAGCCGCAGTGAGCGTCCTCGCGTATGCGCGAGTGTGCGGGCCGCGTCGCGCCAGGCATCCTGCGCGGTGAGCACGGGCGCGAACGTCGTGAGCGCGAGGTTCGCTGGATTCGCGGCCTGGAGCGCGCTGCGTGCGGCGGTCCGAGCGGAGAACGCGGCGAGGAGCGTGTCGTCCAGCGCATCGAGGTCCTGGGTCGCCGGTGCCTTCGCCACATACGTATCCATGGCGCTGGGAATGGCCGAGATGGCGGCACGGAAGGCGTCGCTCTCCGCCTGGGCCGCGGGGTCGAGCGCCTTGGCCGCGGTCGTCGCGGTCGTCAGGGCAGCCTGGGATTGGGTTCGTTGAGTGCCCAGCGCTTTCTCGAGCGGGTCCGTGGTCGCCGCGGGGACTTGCGCGGCGGCCACCGCGGACTGGCTCGTCTGCTCCGCCCGCACGGCTTTGTCGTAGGTCTGCCGTTGAGACGTCACGGTTGGACGGAGCGCCCGGGCCTCGCCCTGTCGCCCCGCGCGGACCGCGCGGTTGAAGCGTTCCACGGTAGGGTTCAGGGCCGCGACCGCTCGATTCTGCGCCACGACCGCCTCCGCGTGCTTCGCGCTCAGCGGGCGGACAGCCTGTTCCTCCACCGCATGTCCAACCTCATGAAGGATGGTCCCGAAGCTGGCGGGCCGTGGGTTCGCCGCGTCCCCGAGGAAGCGCGGTGTCGCCGCGAACGCGGTATCGGCCAGCTTGAGCGTGGCGCGGGTCGGCGGCGCGGTGGACCCTTGCGGCACGCCTCCTCCCCGGGAGAACTCACCCGCGTGCCCCCGCGGAAGCGTCCGCACCCGCACCAGCTCGACATCCTTCAGGGCCGCGACATCCGTTGCTGGCAACAGCGCGAGCGACGCCACCACGTCGCTCAGCTCCGCGGGACTCCAGCGACCGTCTCCATTCAGGACGGTGAGGCCAAACGTCGCGTTGAGCTTCGTCCTCGCATCCGGGTCGGCGAGCTGCGGGGACTGCGGGACGGCGGCCCTGGAGAGGAGTTCGGCTCGGGCATTGCCTTGTGCGTCGATGGTGACACGCACGAGTCCCGTGGCTTGGGGCGTCGTGGTGCCTGGCGGCGGTGGCCAGCCCAGCGGAATGGATTGGGTGAGCACGGTGTCCCACCGGTCCGAACGTCCCACCGTCCACAGGAAGTATTGAAGGAAGATCATCGCCTCGCTGTTCGGGGCCGCGCCGGACACGGTGGCGCTGGTGATCTCCTTTCGTTTGATCTGCTCGTCGAGCAACGCCCGCGTGCTCTGCACGGTGTGCCCTGGCGGAAGGGGTGCAACGATGAACCCCGTCATGTCGAAGAGGGGCGCGCGAAGCACCATGGCCTGATTCCGAGGCGACCCCGCGACATGGGCCAGCTCATGGAGCAGCAGCGCCTTGCCCATGGGCGTCTGGGGCGCGTACTGCCCCGCACGGAAAATGACGTCCTTGCCGGAGGTGAACGCCCGCGCGCCCGCGGCCCGCGCCAGCCGGTGTGCTTCCGGACCGTCATGCAGTTGCACCTGCGCGAGTGAGGTCCCGAAGCGACTCTCCGTGTCAACGCGCAGGGCCTGGGGGAGCGGCTTGCCCTCATCGACGCGAAGCATGCTCTCCAGCCCCGCGGGGGCTCGGGCCTCACAGCCGTTCCCTTCCACCGGAGGAAGGAGCCTGAGCCGCCCGAAGTCATGTCCCAGTCCTGGAGACGCAGCCCTCACCGAGGATTGTTCGTTCCGTGGCTCGGGTGGCGCCCCGCGAGGAGTGGAATTCCTCTCAGGCACTCTCAATGAGGGGGCCGATGAACTCTCCCAGAGCCACGTTGACTGGCGTGCCATGGCAAGGACTGTGACACCCGTTAGGATTTGCGGGCAAGTCAATCACCCCGGAGGTCCAGCCATGCCCCCAGCTCGCGCGTGACCCGCCTCCATGGGTCGTGACACCGAGACAGCGCGGCTCGCTCCGAGGAGACTTCCGAAGTCATCACGTGCTTCTGGTGGCGCCACTCAAGAGCGCACGGATGGACGGTTCGGGGCGCCTGCGTCATGGATGCTCGACGTGTCAGTCTTTCGAGCGGCGCGGTCGAAGCGGGGTGCGTTCCCGGAAGACGCGAACGCGTTGCTGGATGACGCCAGCCTTTGGCTTGTGCTGCGTTCCTGACGCCAAGTGCGCGAAAGAAGATGCTTTCTTTGTCTGTGAGGGAATGGCACTCGGGTTGCTCCTGGATGCGTGCCATGCAATCGCAGACGACACTGAAGCTCCCGGCTGTGCTTGCTCGCGCCCCGTTCGCCCGCCAGCCGGCGGTCTCGGGTGGATCCTCCGAAGGCCAGGGCGCGCAAGGAGGACGCCGACCCGCGCGACATGTCGCCATCTCCGCGAGCCACGAGCTGTTCCCGTCGCGGGACGCGGCGCTGGCTTGCGTCGTCGAGAAGCGCGTCGTCGCTCATCAGCGGATGCGAGACCAACAGCAGGGCCTCACGCGCCGTGCTCCCGTGCGACTCGCCGCGACGCGGATGGAGCGGACCCAGGAAGGAGGCATCGACGACCTGAAGTTCCTCTACCCGGTGCTCGACACCCTCCCTGCCATCGCGTTTCCCATCCTCCACTTCGCGACCTGTGGCGCCCAGGTCAGTGTCTATGGATCCGCCGAGGTGGGCCGGGTGGTGGAGGTGATGCGTGGCTATCTGCTCGAGGCGCGCGTCATCGACGCGCCGGAGAAGCTGCTGTTCGTCCCGGAGGACCCACGGCGCATCTCCTTCTTCCACTCCGTCAAGAGCGCCGCGGAGCCGCTGGCGGCGAAGGATGCGGAGGCGCTCGTGTGGTGCGCGGGGGACATCGTCCTCGCCTATGACGTCTTTCCTTGGCTGATGGAGCCGGACCTGGGGTCGCACCAGCTCGTCCTCAACGTGGGCGCGAAGCAGCGGGTGTTTCCAGAGGGAACGCCGGAGCTGTTCCTCGGCAACTACTACGAGACGCTCATCACCCGGGATGGGCAGGGGGCGTCACAGATATTCGACGTCAAGGATCCGAACCTGCTCGTCTTCACGCGAGAGGGATTGCGTGGCCTGTCCCGCCTGGATGACTTGCGAAGCGCGAAGGACTCCAGCGTCTACATGGACGTGTTCTTGCGGGCCGCATGGCGGGCGCTGGCCAGCTCCAGAGCGCTCGCGTGCCTGGGGACGCTGCGCTACGGCCTCAAGCGTCAGCGGGGAACACTCCGGCCCGGCGAGGGGCTGCGTCAGGACCATGCCAGCGATTTCGCTTCGGCCTTCTTCGATGTCCGGGTGCGACTCAAGGCGGACACGGTCGACCCGTTTGTCCTCAAGGACTGCGACAACTTCGAAGACCTGTTCGGCTTCTACCGCAGCTTGCTCCAGGGGATCGTCGACGAAGGCGCCACACGTGAGGAGGGCTATCGCCGCCTCGCGGAGTTCTACCCGCATGCGAAGCACCTCCTGGCCCTCTCGGACCGATTGCTCCCCCTCTGGAATGAACTGCCGCTGTGGCGTCATTGGCCGGAGCTGATCCGCGACCGAATCTCCACGTGCAACCGCCGCCTGACCGAGGCGCTCCGAGACAGGGACCTGTACGACGGGACACCGCCGCTCCCGGAGTACTTCGCCGCCGATGGCTCCTTCCGGCAGGCACCCGCTCCGGGAGACGACCTGCCAGCCACGCGCGCCTTCCTGCGTGATGTCTATCTGCCGCGCTTTCATCAGGGCCGCGCGGCCTATGCCTCCGCGCTCGAGGAGTCCCAGCCATGAGGCTCGTATGGGAACCGGACTTCGTGGCGAGGGATGACCTGGCGGCGCGACTCTCCGCGCTGGAGTCCGCCCGGGTATTGGTGGTGGGCGATGTGATGCTCGACCGCTACTGGCATGGCACCGCGTCACGGCTCTCTCCGGAGGCGCCGGTGCCCGTGGTGCGCGTGGAGCGAGACGAGTGTCGTCCGGGGGGAGCCGCGAACGTCGCGGTGAACGTCGCGGCGCTGGGTGCCCAGGCCACGGTGTTGGGCATCACCGGGGACGACGCGGACGCGGGTTCGCTGGACGAACGGCTCGCGGAGGCACGGGTGTGTTCCCGCCTGATGCGGACCCCCGGTGTTCGCACCATCAGCAAGCTGCGCGTCGTGGGCACCCGTCAGCCGTTGATCCGCTTGGACTTCGAGGACGGTCTGCCAGGAAGCCATGATGCGCGGTTGCTCGAGGGGTTCGCGCCCCTGCTCGCGGAGGCGGGCGCGGTCGTGCTGTCCGACTATGCCAAGGGGACCCTGCGGGATCCGCAGCGCTTCATCCAGATGGCGCGCGCGGCCGGATGCCCCGTCCTGGTGGCTCCCAAGGGCCTCGACTTCACGCGCTACGCGGGGGCCACGGTGCTCGTCCCCAACCGGAGCGAGTTCGAGGCCGTGGTCGGCTCCTGCGCGGATGACGCCGTGCTCGTCGCGCGCGGCCTCGACTTGCTGCGGACACTGTCGCTGGAGGCGCTGCTCATCACGCGGGGCGAGGAGGGCATGACGCTGCTGCGGGACGGCCACCCCGCGCTGCACCTGCGCGCCACCGCGAGCGCCGTCCTGGACGTCACCGGAGCGGGAGACACCGTCATCGCGGTGCTGGCGGCGGCGCTCTCCTCGCGGGTCCCGTTGCCGGAGGCGGTGGCGCTCTCCAACCTGGCGGCGGGCCTCGTCGTGGGGCGACGGGGCACGTGCGCCGCGACCTTGCCGGAGCTGCGGCGGGCGGTCGCGGGCCCTCGCCAGCCGAGCCGAGGCGTCGTCACGGAAGAGCACCTCCTGGAACTGGTGCACGACGCTCGCGCGCGTGGAGAGACCGTCGCATTGACGCTCGGATGCTTCGACATCCTGCATGCCGGGCACGTCTCCTATCTGGAGCAGATGGTCGGCCTCGCGGATCGCCTCATCGTCGCGGTCAATGATGATGATTCCGTGCGGCGGCTGAAGGGTGCATCGCGACCGCTCAATCCGCTGGGACAACGGATGCGCGTGCTCGCGGGGCTCGCGGCGGTGGACTGGGTGGTGCCCTTCAGCGAGGACACGCCCGAGCGGTTGGTGTGCAGGGTCGTCCCCGACGTCCTCGTCAAGGGAGGCGACTATCGCCCCGAGCAGATCCCCGGGCAGCGCTGTGTGCGCGCGGCGGGAGGCCGGGTCCTCGTCTTGGATTACGTCGAGGGCTGCTCGACGACGGGGTTGGTGGCGCGCATCCACGAGCGCCAGGGCGCCGCGAAGCACGACCTCGTGAGCGTGGGGCCTGGGTGAGCCATGAGCGCGCGCGCCCACTTCGAGAGCCTTCGCGCCGACGTGGCCATCCTCGGGGGTGGCATCACGGGATTGTGGCTGCTGGCGCACCTGCGTGGGCAGGGCTACTCCGCCGTCCTCTGTGAGGGGCGGGCGTTGGGGGCAGGGCAGACGCTCTGCTCGCAGGGCATCATCCACGGGGGGCTCAAGTACGCGCTCACCGGGTCGCTGTCGGCCGCGAGCCGCGCGCTGACGCACATGCCCGCGCGCTGGCGCGACTGTCTCCAGGGCGCGAGCACACCTGACCTCCGTGGCTCACGGCTCCTGTCGTCGCATCAGTACCTGGTCTCGGGGCTGCGGCTCGCGGGCTTCCTCGCGAGCCGGCTGCTCCAGGGGCGCGTGAGCCACCTGGACGCAGGGCGGGTTCCGGAGGCATTCGCCTCGGCGCTCAGCCCCTCCTCGCGGGGCGGCGTCTATCGGCTGGATGAGCCCGTGGTGGACGTCAGGTCGGTCCTCTCGGAGCTGAGTCGCGCGCAGGAGGATGCCCTGCTCGCGGTGGACCCAGACGCAACGCGATTGCTGCTGGAGCCGGGAGACCTCACCGGGCTGGAGGTGCGCTCACGTGACGGCCGCGGTCTGCGGATCCGCAGCGAGCAGGTGGTCCTCTGCGCGGGCGCGGGCAATGAGGGCCTGGGCCGTCAGCTGTCCTCGGGGGCCGCTCCGATGCAGCGGCGCCCCCTGTGCATGGTGATGCTGCGCGGTGCGCTGCCCGCGCTCTATGCCCACTGGCTCGGCACCGGGCCTTCGCCGCGCGTCACCGTCACCAGCCACCGCGACGCGAAGGGAACTCCCGTCTGGTACGTGGGGGGAGAGCTGGCGGAGTCCGGCGTGTCGCACGAGCCCGAAGCACAGGTGCGTCGGGCCCGTGAGGAGCTGTCCCGGGTGATGCCCGGTGTAGACCTCTCGACCTGCGAGGGCGCGGTGCTGTCCGTGGACCGCGCGGAAGGTCGGCACTTCGCAGGGCAACGCCCGGACGGTCCGGTGCTCGCGCGAGCGGGCGCTGTGACCCAGGTCTGGCCCACCAAGCTCGCCTTCGCGCCGCTCGTCGCGGAGCAGGTGGAGGCGCAGTTGTCACAGGCGGGAGTGCGGCCCGGCCGCTGCCCCATGCCCTCCACGCAAGGGTGGCCCCGTCCTGCGCTCGCGCCCCTTCCTTGGGACGAGGTGCGCGCATGGTGCTGAGTGCCGCCAGCGGACGGCCCTTCGTCCTCCTGGACCGCGATGGCACGCTCATCGAAGAGCGGGGCTATCTGCGCGACGTGGGCGAGGTCTGTCTTCTGCCCAACGCCGTCCAAGGACTGCGCAGGTTTCGAGCGCTGGGGCTCGGGCTGGTCCTGGTCACCAACCAGTCCGGCGTTGCCCGAGGCTACTTCGACGCGAAGCGGGTCGATGAGGTCCATGCCCGCGTCCGCGCGTTGCTCGCCTGCGAGGGGCTGAGCCTGGACGGCATCTATGTCTGTCCTCACCTGCCCGACGCGGGCTGCGCATGTCGAAAGCCCCGACCGGGGCTGGGGCTCCAGGCGGCTGCGGACCTGGGCATCGACCTCTCGCGCAGCTTCGTGGTGGGGGACACACCGGGAGACGTCGCGTGGGGCCACGGCCTCGGCGCGACGAGCTTCCTGGTCCGCACGGGCCACGGCGCGAACGTGGACCTCGCGCGGCTGCCCAATCCCACCCAGGCCGTCGACGACTTGTTGCACGCCGCGGAACACGTCCAGCGGCTCATCCACCGGAGGGGGCAGATGGAACTGGAGCTGACGCGGGACGCAGGGGAGGGACGTACCGAAGCGGGCACTCGGCTCGTGAGGCAGCACGTGCTGGGCAGCATCGACGTCAAACAGCGGCTCCTGGTGGACTGCGAGGGTTCACTCCAGGAGGCCGCGAGCCAGCTGTCCCAATCGCTCCGGTCCGGAGGCAAGCTGCTGCTCTGCGGCAATGGAGGCAGCGCCGCCGACTGCCAGCACCTGGCGGCGGAGTTCGTCAGCGCGCTGAGCCATGACATCGAGCGGCCGGGGCTCGCGGCCATCGCGCTGACGACGGATACGTCGCTCATCACCGCCCACGCCAACGACTTTGGCTTCGGCCATATCTTCGAGCGGCAGGTGCAGGCGCTCGGCCGTCCTGGGGATGTGCTCATCGGCATCAGCACGAGTGGCGAGTCCGAGAACGTGGTCCGCGCCTTCCGCACCGCGCGGCTCCAGGGGTTGAGGACGGTGGCGCTCACGGGCAGCGGGGGTGGCCGGCTCCTGGCGCTCGCGGACGTCTGTGTTCGTGTGCCCAGCACCAACGTGCAGCACGTGCAGGAGTGCCACATCACCATCGCGCACCTGCTGTGCATGCTGGTGGAGAGCGGGCTCGTGGCCCAGCCCATGGCCGCCGCGGGGAGGGCCGTGGCCCATGCCAAGTGAGGCTCGCGACAGCGGAATCGAGACGCGCTCGCTCTGGCGCTTTCTCGCCGTGGACCTCGCTCCGCTCTGGTCTCGACTGTTGGAGGGCTCGCTCGGGGCTCCACGCGCGCAGGCGGACGGCAACCTGGTGTACGGCGTCATCGACGAGCTGCGCGAGCGCACGTCCATCTTCCTCTCGCGCCGCTACCCGGGTCTCCCCATCAACGAAGAGGGCATGTCCCAGTGGCCGCCACGGGGTGACTGCTGCGCGGTGGATCTCGTGGATGGGACGAACAGCCTGCTGCTGGGCGCCCCGCTCTTCGGCCTTCAGTTCGCCTCTCTGATTGGCGGTCGGGTGGAAGAGTCCGTCATCTTCCTTCCCTCCGAGGAGCGGCTCGGCGGCTCGGGCCTTCATGTGAGCCGCAGGGGCGCGGGCGCGTACGTCCTGCTGCGGGGGGACACGGAGCTGCGGCTGCGCGTCTCCTCGGTGCGCGCCCTGGCGAAGGCCTCCATCGCATTCGATGGAACGACGCCCACGGTGGGCGCCCTCTACCACCCGCCGCTGGTGGCGGCCGTCACGCGGATCCGCAACTTCGGCGCCTTCTGCTGGGCTGGGACCCGGTTGGTGCGGGGCGCGCACCTGCCGGTGAGCCTGGATGCGATTGTCGCCATCGGCAACAAGCCGTGGGACCACCTGCCGGCCATCGGATTGGTCGAGGAGGCTGGTGGGCAGGTGACGTGCTTCGACGGGACGCCGCACTCGCTGGCGCACTGCACGGAGCTGCTCTTCTCCAACGGGCATCTGCACGCGGAGCTGCTCGGCCACCTGCGCGGCGCGGGCCTGTCCCGGAGGGGGACGTGAGCGGGCTCTCAGACAGGACCCACGTCACGGTCCTCTGCGGCTGGCCGCTCTCGGGAAAGACCGAGACGGCCGCGCTGCTGGGCCGCGAGCTGGGCGCGCACGTCGTCGACGTCGACGTGCTGGCGCGTGCGGGCATCGGGCTTCCGGAAGAAGCATGGTGGACGACCGAGGCGGGGCGCCAGCGCAACCTCAACCGAATGGCCATGGCCTACGAGCTGCTTCACCAGTCCGTGCGCATCCACCTGGAGGTCGCCGAGCCGAAGCGCTCGCTCGTGGTCGTGTCCACCTACTCGCGGCCGTCGAGCTGGGACTTCCTGCGCGCCGTGCTGGCGCCGCACCCGGAGGTCCTCTTCAAGGTGCTGTGGTTGCGGCCCTCGGACGATTCGCCCGAAGCGGTCCGTGCATTGTTGGGCCGTCGCGCCGCCGAGGGCTACTGCGGAGGTTGCACCACGCCGGCCGAGTACTTCGACGTCAAGGCCCGCTTCGTCCCGCCGCCACTGCCTCACCGCGTCGTCGACACCTGGTTCCGTCACACCCCCGCGGCCTGCGCGCAGCGGGCCCTCGACTACGTCCTCGCGCCCTAGGGAGTCCCCATGCTGTTCCACCGCAGGTTCGACCACCGCTATCCGCGAATCGTCCGAGGGCAGGGCGCCTCGCTCCATGACGACGAAGGCCATGTCTGGCTCGACGCCGTGGGCGGCGCGGGCGTGGCCATCCTGGGCCATGGTCTGGAGGAGCTGGCCCGGCAAGCGGCCGAGTCGATGCGCCACGTCAGCTATCTCCACGGCACCCAGTTCACGACGCCCGAGCTGGAGGCCTATGGCGAGCGACTGGTGTCCCTGGCGCCCGACAACATCTCCCACGTGCTGCTGATGGGCAGTGGCTCGGACGCGGTGGAGACCGCCATCAAGCTGGCCTATCAGTACTCCGTCCGGAAGACGGGCACGCGGCGCAAGCGCAAGGTAATCGCCACCGAGCCCGGCTATCACGGCGCCACGGGGCTCGCGCTGGCGGTGACGGGCAAGCCCCGCGACCGGATGCTCTTCCAGGAGCTGCTGAGCGCGCAGTGCTTCATCCCCGCGCCGGACAGCTACCGGCGGCCCGAGTCCGGCGAGGTCTGCGCCGAGGCGCTGGAGCGGAAGATCCTCGAGGAGGGCCCGGAGAACTGTCTGGCCTTCATCCTCGAGCCGGTGATTGGCGCGTCCATGGGCATCGGCGTTCCGCCGACCGGCTACCTCCAGCGAGTGCGGGAGATCTGCGACCGGCACGACATCGTGTTGATAGGCGATGAGGTGATGTGTGGCTTTGGCCGCTGCGGCGAGTGGTTCACGTCCTCGATGCTCGGCGTCAAGCCAGACATCATCATCCAGGGCAAGGGGATGGCGGCCGGACTGGTTCCGCTGTCCGCGGTCTACGTCAGCCGAGCGCTCTACGACGGCATCCACCGGGATGGCGGCAACTTCGCCCATGGCTTCACCTTCACGAACCATCCGCTCTCCGCTGCCATCGGCCTGCGGGTGCTGGAGCACATCGAGCAACACGACCTGTTGGCCTGCGTGCGACAGCAAGGGGAGTCATTGCGAGCGAGGCTGCGGGAGCTGACCGCGTTCTCCTGGGTGGACGACGTGCGGGGACTGGGCCTGTTCTGCGGCTTCGAGCTGGTCGCCGACAAGGCCACCCGGCGCGCCTTCCCGCGCTCGGCGAAGCTGGCGGAGCGGGTGCTGCAGCGGGCCATGGAACGGGGAGGAAACTTCTACTTCTCCATCGGCTACCTGCCGGACGGCACGGGTGACTCCATCCTCGCGATGCCCCCGTACAACGTGACCGACTCGGAGCTGGACCGCTTGGTGGACATCCTGCGCGGCACGCTCACGGACCTGGACGCGGAGGTCCAGGCCCTGGCGCGCTCCAGCGCGTAGCCTTCGGACAAGACATCCATGGACATCCGGACCGACTGTCTCCACTTCAATGGCTACAAGCCTTGCGGGCCGCACAAGGAACGAGGCGTCCACTGTGATGGCTGCACGGACTACCGGCCCGCGACCGGCAATGTGCTCATCATCAAGTTGCAGGCCGCGGGTGAGGTGGTGCGCAACACGCCGCTCCTTCGGGTCATCCAGCGTCAGCACCCGGGCGCGAGGATCTTCTGGCTCACGAACTACCCGGAGCTGATCCCCCGGCGCGAGGTCTTCAAGACCCTGCGCTTCGACCTGGCCGGCATGCTGACCGTGCTGGATACGAAGTTCGACCTCCTGTTGTCCCTCGACAAGGACGTGGAGGCGTGTGCGTTGGCGAACCGCGTCGACGCCAAGGTAAAGAAGGGGTTCACGCAGAAGGATGGGGCCATCCTCCCGTTCGACGCGGACAGCTGGGGCAAGTGGCGGACCGGCGTGTTCGACGACCTGATGAAGGCCAACCGCAAGCACTACGTCGAAGAACTCTTCGAGATCTGCGGCTACACCTTCCAGGAGGAGGAATACCTGCTGCCGGACTACGAGGTGCCCGCGGTGCCGCTGACGCCCGGCAAGCCCGTGGTGATGCTCAACACGGGCGCGGGCAGCCAGTGGAAGCCCCGGCTGTACTCTCCGGCGCGCTGGGCCGTGCTCGCCCGGAGCCTGAAGGACTCGGGCCGCGAGGTCGTGCTTGTGGGGGGGCCAGAGGAGCATGCGCGCAACGAGGAGATCGCCGCGGCGGCGGCCGTTCACTACTTCGGCGTCCAGCCGTTCGCCGGATTCATCGGGCTGCTGAGCCTGGCGGACGTGGTGGTCACGTCGGTGACGTTCGCGTTCCACGCGGCTGTGGGGCTGCGCAAGCGCATCGTGTTGTTGAACAACACCTTCAACAAACACGAGTTCTACATGTACGGACGTGGCACGGTGCTGGAGCCGGAGGTGCCGTGTCTGATGTGTTATAAACAGGACTTTGACGCGCGCTGTGTCCAACGAGACTGCATGGATTTGATTTCCCCGGAGCGCATCTTGCGCGCGGTAGGGGAAGTCTGAGTCCGGACTCCACGAGTCCTCCGACGTAGCTGGCTGCTCCCCTTGGCCGGGAGCCCGTGCGACGGCTGTGGTTCTTTCGTGTCCAGGTGGATTGAGTCTTGTCTGGAATTGCGGGCGGGTCGTTCCCTATGGGTAAGTCCTTATGTGCCAGGAGTCGCGTCTTTCATTGACGCGCATGCGTTGGTGAGGAACGCGAGATTGGACAGTCTTTCTTTCTGGAGCCAGTCGTTTCCGAGTGCAGGGCGTCTTTGAATTCTGACGGCACGATATCTGCTTTGTCTCCCGCACGAACCGGACCTGCCTCCGAGTCCCGGTTCAAACTCGCGGTTGGCATGCAGTCCAACCGCCATCCGAAAGGGCGTGGAAGATGGCTGCGTATATCGTTCAGAATCAGTGGGGTGGTTCGAGCGCGCCGTGGAACCCGGGTGGACTCTGGGTCATCGGCAGCCGGAGCACGCAGGGAGTCGTTGCGCTCAATGTCACGTCCAGCGACGGCGGCAAGACGCTGACGGGAACGATGACCTACAGCGGTGAAGGTCCCATCGGTTTCCGTGGCACGTTGAGCGACGGCAACAACTACACGGTGGAGAACCAGTGGGGCGGCAGCTCCGCGCCCTGGCAGCCCGGCGGTGTCTGGATCCTCGGCTGTCGCAAGGGCCAGAACGTCATCGCCCTCAACCTCACCTCCAGCAATGGTGGGCAGACGCTGGCGGGGACGATGACGTACAACGGGGAAGGCGCCATCGGCTTCCGCAGCGAGCAGTCCAACGGAGGGGCGTACACGGTGGAGAACCAGTGGGGTGGCAGCTCCGCGCCGTGGAATCCGGGTGGACTCTGGGTGCTCGGCGCTCGGAAGAACCAGAACGTCGTCGCCGTCGAGGTCTCTTCGACTGACGGTGGCAAGACGCTGGCGGGGACCATGACCTACAACGGCGAGGGCCCCATCGGCTTCCGTGGCACGCTGACCGAAGTGGACACGTACGCGGTGGAGAACCAGTGGGGTGGTTCCTCCGCGCCGTGGCAGCCCGGCGGTCTCTGGATCATCGGCTACCGGCCGAATCAGAACGTCGTCGCTCTCCACATCACCTCCAGCAACGGAGGGCAGAACCTGTCGGGAACGATGACCTACAACGGGGAAGGCCCCATCGGCTTTCGCGGCAAGTTGAACTGACGCGAGCGTCACGTCGTTCCACCGGCCGGCCCCATCTCAGGGCCGGCCGGGTACGTCGGGTGAGGAACCCAGGAGTGTACGGCCAGGACCTGTAGGAGCGTGAATCGGTGGTGAGTCTTGTCTGGCGTCACCGGTGCCTGGGTCTGTCTTACGCCAGGGTAGGAGTTGGAGGATGGGCCCGTTGCTGCTGAGACTCGCGCGCCGAGAAGGCGATGCAGAGCTGGGCGGCCCAGTACAACACCATGATGACGAAGCTGCTTCCGGGCAGGGGGCGCACGAAGAGCTTGATGGCGAGCAGGCTGTCGCTGGCGGCGAACAGCAGTGCGCCCGCGAAGGCAGTCCATTGCTGGGCGCGAGAGGTGTGTGCATCTCCGAGGAGTGCCGCCGCGCGCCAGGCCATGGTGCTGATGATGGCGACATAGAGCGTCACGGGCACCGTCATCTCTCCCAGCCAGGGACGCAGCAACACACTGGCGCCCACAGCGAGCACGAGGAAAGGCAGGCCTCTCGCGGGGTGCGGCGTGCGGCTCACGTGGAGATAGGCGAAGGTGTAGCCCAGGTGCGCGAGCAGGAATGCGCCCAGCCCAGGCAGGAAGAATCCCGGGTCGATCTCCAGCAGCAAGTCGCCCAGCAGCGACAGGCCCAGGCCGGCAAATATCCAGCGGGCGTAGCGAGTCCGGGGTGGCCACATCCACAGGAACAGGCAGAGCATCGGCAGCGCCTTGGTCACCATCCGGAAGCCCGGAGGTGGCGGGTCCCATTGGAGCAGGAACCCCACCGCGCCAGCAGCGCCCACCGCCGCGAGGAGCTTCGTCACACCA
Source organism: Myxococcaceae bacterium JPH2 (assembly GCA_016458225.1). Lineage (NCBI taxonomy): Bacteria > Pseudomonadati > Myxococcota > Myxococcia > Myxococcales > Myxococcaceae > Myxococcaceae bacterium JPH2. Next base: position 44,827 of record JAEMGR010000007.1, read on the forward strand.
CTCGATGCACCGTGCATGCACGCGACCTTATCCAGCCCCGATGTGCGCGAGGACGCGGATTTCACCCGCGAGTCTCCACGGCGCGGATGCGTGCGAATGGTCGCGGGACTCGCACGGGGACCACCTCAGCGCGGGCGCAGGAGCACCAGTCCTTCCCCTCGTGGCTCCGCCTCGCCCCTCGCGGTGGCCTCGGCCACCAGGGCCGTCAGCGCCTCTTTTGAGTGGGGCCAGGGATCCAACTCGGGGTGGACGAGCACCACCGCTCCTGGTGTGCGCGCGCACGCGAGATCGAACAAGGGCCGCGGCGCGAGCGCGTAGGGCAGGTGCGGAAAGAGTACCGTCTGCGCGCAGACCGGACCCGTGGGTGTGCCCAGTTCCACCGCCGTGGCCCTGACGACGGCGCGCGTCTCGAGCGCCAGTGGCCACAGCCGCGCGTAGCCATCTCCCCACAAGGGGAAGCTCAGGGCGGCCACGGCGAAGAGCGCGGTGCGACGCCCCTCGGACCATCCCCACTGCCCCAATCGCTCGCGCGCCTCCAGCAGTCCCCACAGGAAGAAGGGCAGCAGCGTCACGGGGTAATACAGGCGGTACTCATGCATGGTGGGGTTGGACGCGCTGCCCAAGAGAAAGAGCGAGGGCAACATGGCCACCAACGGTTGACGCGACAGCAGCGGCAGGAACAGCGCCGGCAAGAACAGCCGGTACCATCCTGAGCGGAAGATGTCGGACACCACAGTCCAGGGCGAGCTGAGCATGTGGAGCGCAATGGCTCCCAGCGAACTCCCATGCTGCCCCCAGAAGTCCAGGTAGCCCGGCCGCACCTTCCCCGTCTGCGCGAGCGCCCAGGGCTGCACCACCGTGGTGTTGAGGATGAACAGCGCCACGCACACGCCCAGCACGCCGAGGGCCTCTCGACGACGCGACCGCTCGAAGAGGAGCGCGCCCAAGGCCAGCGCGCTCGCGTGCAGGGCCGCATCCTCCTTGATCGCCAGGAACGCGACCAAGGCTGGGGCCCAGAGCGCCGCGCGGTGCTCCACCCATCCCCACGCGAGCATCAGGCCGCACAGCGGATAGAGCACCTCCGGACGAAAGCCACCATCCAGCAAGCGATTGGACCAGGGGCTGGTGAGGTATGCCACGCAGAGGAGCAGCGCGAGCGCCTCGCCACGTCCCGCGCGCGTCGCCAGCTTCCACAGTGGCAGCACCGCGCCCCACACTCCCAGCGCCGTGATACCCACCAGCAACAGCGGGCTTTCGAACAGCCGATGCAGCGGCACCAGCGGCAGCATCACGTATGACGGATGCACTCCGAAGTGGTTCACGTCGTAGATGGGCGAGTACATGAATCGCCCGTGGTTCGTGCTGTAGAGCATCCAGTCGAAGATGCTGAAGTCCACGCCGTTGACGCTGAACGCGTGGTAGCGCCAGAGCTGCAGCAGCAGGCACCAGCCGAGCGAGCACAGAGCGAGCGCGACCTTCAGCCTCCGTCCCAACGACACGCGCTCCAGGACGGGAAACGCGCCCGAGCGCCACAACCAGAGCACCAACAGAGGATGCAGGAGGAGCTGCCACGAGCGGACCGCGCCCAGTTCCCGGTGCACCCACGACAGCGGCCCCGAGGCCACGGCCAATCCGCAGAGCGCCATGGCATAGACGGCGAACCCCCAGGACGCGCGGCGCAGCGCGTGCTCGGACGGCACCTCGGTGGGCGCCAAGACGGTCGGCGGCAGGTCCATGGGGACGCGCATGAGGCCCTCTATCAGGGAGGCGCGCGACTCTCACCATTCCATTCTGGGATTCGCGCGGTGCTACCCCAATCACGTCACCCACGTTTCCTCCCTGGGAACCTCGGGCCCGCGATGTGCCCGACGCTGTCATGGCTCGGCACGCTCCAAGGTGACTCCCGGTTCGAGGAGGTGGCGGACCCGAGCCCGGTCCGAGTCTTCGTCCGGAAGGATGCGCGTGACTGCGCACGACTCGCGAGCTCGACACCCCAGTCGCTGCGTTGAGTCCACGAGTACGCGACTCACACTCATGTGGTTCGCCGCCGACGGCACAAGGACAGCCGCACCGAGTCTCGCAGCTTGTCGCGAGGCAATTCTGTCTACCAACCCAGGCCACTCACGCGCGGCGGGCGCAGCGCAATACACAGATGCCTTCGAGATGTGTCCGAGGCGTTGCAAGGATTTGAGAGGAATGGACCTCCTGGATTCGAACCCGGGACCCATCGGTCATGAGCCGGGGCCTGCGGGCCGCCGCGTCGATGCGACGGGCAGCTGGGGCCTTCACGCCACCCCGCAAGTCCGAGGCCAATCATGGTGGCGCATGCACGCCCGCGTGTGTACGCGGGCGTGCACGACGCACCTCGACGGCCCCCACACGCCACGAGGGGCTCACCAGTCGTGACGGTCGAGCCAGCTTCGGAGCGCGCGGCCGATGTCGTCGGGCACGTCCTCTGGGGCATGGTGTCCCGCCGGGCTGAGCCTGGCGATTTCGAGGCCTGGCAGGGTGGTGCGCGCCCACTCGATGATGTCCGGCTTGCTGAGTCCGGTGTCGGCGAACGTCAGGAAGAGCGCCGGCTTGGCGGAGGGTTGGGCAAGCCAGGCGGCGTTGTGCTCGACGACGGCGACCACGTCGGCGGGCTCGCCGTCGATGGGAATCTCACGCGGCCACTGGAGCATGGGGCGGCGTGACGCGGGCGTGGGGAAGGGCGCGGAGTAGGCCTCGCGGGCGCTCTCGGTGAGTCCCGTCTTCACGCCGTTGCCAAGGGAGCGAGGGAGGAACTCGTTCTGCTCGAGCACCATCTTCTCGCCGACGCCCGGTGTGCGCAGCGCGCGGAACATCTGCTCGCCCTGGGGGGGCCAGTCGCTCCAGTGCATCGGTCGGAGGAACGTCTCGAAGATCACGACGCCGCGCACGCGGTCCGGGTGTCGCGAGGCCCAGTCCAAGGCCAGCACGCCGCCCCAGTCGTAGCCGACGAGCACGACGTCGCGCAGGTTGAGCGCATCGAACCAGGCGTCGAGGTATCGCGCATGGTCCGCGAAGCGATAGGCGATGTCGGGCTTGCCGGAGCTCCCCATCCCGATGAGGTCGGGCGCGAGGGTTCGGCTCCGGTCGGCAAGCTGGGGCGTCACGTTGCGCCACACGTACGAGGACGTGGGGTTGCCGTGGAGGAACACGATGGGCGAGCCGCTTCCTTCCTCACGGTAGGAGATGAAGGAGTCGAGGACCGGGACCTGGTGGAGGCTGGGCATGGGCGTGCGCGAGGGGAGAACGGCGGGAGTGGAGTGGCACGCCAGGAGCGCGCCGATGACGAGACAGCCAAGCAGTCTGTTCATGGGCGCAATATGGGGCCGGTGAGACGTTCCTGGCCGTGATGATTCGTGAGCAGTAACCTCACGATTCATGAGCATTCAGATCGGGGCCATCGACCTCAATCTCCTCCTGGTCCTCCACACCGTGCTCGCCGAGCGCAGCGTGGTTCGCGCATCCGAACGGCTCCACGTCACGCCGTCAGCCATCAGCAACAGTCTGGCTCGGCTCCGAGCCCTGCTCGGGGATCCGCTCGTGACGCGCAAGGGGCGAGGCATCGTCCCCACGCCGAGGGCGCTCGCGTTGGCGCCCGCGATCGGAAGAGGGCTGCGAGAGATGGAGCTCGCGCTGCACGAGGTTCCGTTCGAGCCGCTGCGGTGCAAGCAGACCTTCACGCTGGCGGTCTCGGATGGAGGGCAGCTCACGTGGGTGCCGCGCATCGCGGGGCTGATGCGAGAGGAGCTGCCGGACGCGCGGCTGAAGGTGGTGGGGATCGACTCGCTCGTCTCGCTGGGGGACTTGGGGGCGGGGCAGGTCGACTTGCATCTGGGCCTGGCGGGACAGGGCGCGGGTCTGCACTTCGAGCCGTTGTTGACGGAGCGCACGGTGCTCGTGGCGCGCCGAGGGCATCCCCTGATGGGCAAGCGGCTGTCGGCGCGGGCATTGGGCGGGCTCCACCACGTGAACGTGGAGATGGTGCCAGGAAAGAACTTCCGAGACGCGGTGGCGGCTGCCTATGCGCGTGCAGGCATTCCACGCGAGGTCGTCATGACGGTGCCCTCGTTCACCGCCGCGGCGGCGGTCGTCGCGGCGACGGAGCTGGTCGCGACGTTGCCGGAGTCACTCGTGCAAGAGCACGGGGCACGCTTCGCGGTGCAGCCTGTCGATGCGCCGTACCCCGGGCGCACCGTCAAGATATCGATGTGCTGGCACGAGCGAACCCACGTCGACCCAGCGGCGCGCTACTTCCGCGAACTGGTGCGGCGAGGCGTTCTGCCGTGACGACGGTGGGCCTCTCGCCACGATGGGCAGATCCCCAAGCACGCGAGGCGGAGGGGCGGGTGGCACCCCAGTCTGGCTTCACCCTCTAGAACATGCTCAAACGCAACACGTGTTCCCTCGCCCTGCTTTCATCCTCGTCGTCGCGCTGCTGATGACTGCCTGTGTTCGCGACGCAACGACCCGTTGGAGCCCACCGTCCATGCCCTCCCAACACACCAGTCAGTCAGAGGATGTCCGTGCCCTCCTCGCCCTCGAGGAATCCATCGTCCGCGCCATCCAGGCCCGCGACACCCAGGCCCTCCAGGGGTTGATGGCCAAGGATTTCGTCTTTCGCGGCGTGGGCGACGTGGAGACAGACCTGACGACCTTCCTCGCCAACACCGCCGCCATCCCTGGCACCATTCTCTCCGTCGAGACCGAGACAGTGCGCGCCCACGTCTTCGGCGACACCGGCGTCCTCACCGGCACCCAGCGGGCCCGCGTGCGTCTCCCCGACGGCTCCGAAGTCACAGACGTGGGGCATTTCACCGACGTGTGCCAGCGTCGCGACGGTCGCTGGTGGGTCGTCCTCGCGCACAGCCTCCCCGCACCGCCTCCCTCCAACCCCGATTGACGCAGGACCAGCACTCCCATCCACCCCCCGCTGGCCGGCGCAAAGCCAGACGAAAATCCCGCGCTTCTCCGCGAACAAGTGGATCGAAGCCCCGCGCTTCTTGAAGGTCGTCTCCACCGTCACGAACGACAGCAGCGCGGACATGGGAAGCATGGCCTGGACGACGAGCGCGAGCTGGGTCTCCTCTCCACTCTTGAGCCGACCGACGACGGTCTGGAACGTGGCGAGGTCGTCATGTCGTCGCTGGGCTACGGCGACGACTGCCTCGCCCTTCATCGTCAGGCGAGGGACGCGGCTGCTGCGGTCGAAGCGGCGCAGGCCGAGCTGTTTCTCGGGGCGCTGTATGGCCTGACTGACAGTGGGTTGTCCCTGGCCCAGGCGCCGGGCCGCCTCGGAGGTACGGCCTTCCTCGGCCACCGTGCAGAGCGTCCGACGCGGGTCGATGGTGACGCTGTTGAGCACCTCGCGACTGCATTACTTCAACGCGGGCGTTGAACGCGTGGCGGGCCGGCCCTCCTTGCGCGCGGACAACCAGGAGACGATGAGCGAGCTCAGCGTCGCCGTGGCGACGCTCTCCGAGATGGCGCCCCGGAGCATGTCGCAGGAGATTGCCTCCGCCGCTCCGACGATGCCCACGCAGCGCTGCCGCAGGGTCTCCTTCGACAGCTCGCAGTACGGCGCGAGCGCGCCCTGATAGAGGTCCACATGGCGGTCCAGCACGCCTTGATAGAAGTGCTCCATTTGCCCGTCGCCCCTGAGTGCGGCGGAGATGGCGTGCTGCTCGGGGCCGATGCTCCGGTAGCAGTGCATGGTCGCGCTGCTCATCACCCTGGCGACGTCCTCCAGTTTGCGTCGCGCCCGCTGAAGCGCTTCCTTGAACTCGACGACCTGCGCCGCGTCGATGCGCTCATACAGGGCCATCAACAGCCCGGCGCGTGACTGGAAGTGCTCGTAGGGGATGGGCTTGCTGACGCCCGCGCGCTCGGCGAGGTGGGCGAGCGTCAGCGCGTCCGTGCCTTCCTCCCTCACCACCGCCATCGCCACGTCGAGCAACTGCTCGCGTCGCTGGGCCTTGGGAAGCTTCTTGGAGGAGGGCTCACTCATGGGACGTCGCGGAGGCACCCCTGGGGCTTAGCCGCCTCGACGCGGACGCGCAACCGCCCCCGCCTCGTCGAAATCGTGGCGAACCTACTATTGGTAACTTACTTTGAGTAGGGTCAACGCAGCGCCATCTCCGCCGGCCCGCCGGCACCCTCAACCACTGCCCCTGGGGCAGGGGAGCGCACCCGTCATGTCTTTGAACTCTCACAAACCCGTCCTCATCATTGGTGGCTCGGGCGTCGTCGGCTCCGTGGCCGCCAAGGCCTTGCGTCGCCTGCAACCGGACCTGCCGCTCACGATTGGCGGCCGGGCTCTCCCCCGCGCGGAGGCCGTGGCCCGCGAGGTCGGCCTCGCCGACGCGACGACGGTGGACCTGTCCCGGCCTGATTTGGGCCAGCCCGCGAGCCGCGCCTACAGCGCCGTCGTGCTGTTCGTGAAGGACGACACGCTGAACTCGCTGCGGTACGCACAGACGCACGGGCTGCCGTACCTGGGCATCTCCACGAGCCTGTTCGAGGTCGCTCCCGAGGTCGCCCTCCACATGCACCAGCCCACGCGCTCGCCCATCCTCCTGGGCAGCACCTACCTGGTGGGCGCAACCACGCTGCCCGTGCTCCAGTTCGCTCGGGAGTTCCGCGCGCTGGAGTCCATTGCCATCAGCGCCGTGCTCGACGAGCGGGACTTGGGCGGGGCCGCCGCGTACGCGGACCTGGACCGGCAGAAGGCCGCGCCCAACAGCCTCATCTTGGAGAACGGACAGTGGCGGTGGGTGGGTGGCGACGCGGCGCTGCGCACCTTCCGAGACTCGGAGGGAAATGACCTCCAGGGCCAGGCGTACTCGCTGATGGACCCCGTGGCCCTCGCCGCCGCGACGCGGGCGAAGTCCATCCGCTTCGATCTCGCCGTGGGCCTCTCCGCGTCGCGCCGCCGGGGCGAGCCCTTCTCCACCGAGATCATCTTCGAGCTCGAAGGCACGCTGCACGATGGAACTCGCGCGCGTGTACGTCACGAGCTGCTGCACCCGGAAGGGCAGGCTCCGGTGACGGCGGTGGGCGTGGCCGTGGGCGTCGAGCGGTTGCTCGGCCTCGCGGGAGGCGCGCCCGTCGCACCGGGGCTCTACCTCCCCCATGTCCTCATCGAGCCGGAGTACCTGCTGCGCCGACTCCAGGAGTTCGGAACCCGGCTTCGTCGCGCGTGACGTCCACTCTTCTCCCCACAGGAATCCCAACATGAACGCATCGAATCTGAATCCCGTCCTCGTCATCGGTGGCTCTGGCGTCGTCGGACGTCGCGCCGTGAAGGCCCTGCGCGAACTGCACCCGGAGCTGGCCCTCCGAATCGGAGGACGCGACGTGAACAAGGCCGCGATGCTCGCCCGGGAGCTGGGCCGCGCGGAGGCCGTGCGCATCGACCTGGAGCGCGAGGACCTGGGGCTGCCACCGGACGCCGCCTTCAGCGCGATGGTGGTGCTGCTCAAGGACGACTCGCTGCGCACGATGAAGTACGCGCAAGAGAAGGGCGTGCCGTACGTCTCCTTCTCCGACTTCGTCTTCGACATCGGCCCGGCGGTCGCCCTCCACATCCAACACCCCACGGCCTCTCCCGTGCTCCTCCTGGGGAACTTCCTGGGCGGCATCGTGGCCCTGGCCACCCTCCAGTTCGCACACGAGCTGAAGAAGGTCCACGCCATCCAGATCGGCGCCGTCTTCGACGAGGAGGACGTGGGAGGTCCCGCCGCCAACGGAGACATGGAGCGCCTGACCAAGGGCGTCCCCAGTCCGCTGATCCGCAAGGACGGGAAGTTCCTCTGGGCCACCTCGGAGGAGGACGTGACGCGGACCTTCCAGGGCGCGGACGGCACGCAGTGGAAGGGCCGCGCGTATCCACTGCTGGACGTGGCCACGCTCGCGGCGGTGACGGGCGCGAGCACGGTGCGGCTCGACGGCGCGGTGAAGGCCGCGTCCAGTCGGAAGCCTGGCGAGGGACCGGGCCACGAGGTCATCATCGAGCTGACCGGTGAGCTGGCGGACGGCACGACGGCGCACGTGCGCCACACGCTCGTGGATGGCGACGTGCACTCGGGCTTGAGCGGGAAGGGCGTGGCGCTCGCGGTGGAGCGACTGGTGGGGCTCGTGGGCGGCGCGCCCGTCAAACCCGGGCTCTATTCGCCCGAGGGTGTGTTGGATTCGGCCCACGTCGTCGAGCGCCTGAAGGCGTGGGGCACGCGGATTCAGCGCGCGTGACGTGGGGAGCGCGGCGCGCGTGCCCGCGCGAGGACGACGCTGGAGGAAGGCTCGTGCGCCGCGCCTCGTGTGCCGCGCCAGGAGGCTGTCAGCCCTGGCGCGGATACTCGCGGTTGGCGTCCCCGCTCCGCATCCGAAAGAGAGCGCATCCCATGACGAGCCCGCTGTCCGCCGCCCCCCTGCCGCTTCCGCCGCAGCCCGCGCCGCCGCTCGCGCGGGTCGAGAAGTTCGAGGCCTCCCGGTTCGATGGCGTCCTCGCAGACAAGGCCCACCCCGTCCCGAGCCCGAGCGCTCTCCAGGGGGTCGCCTCCGTGGGAGTGGTGCCCCCGGTGGCGAAGCTGGACGGGACGGTGCTCCACGGCATCTCCCGTTTCGTCCAGGAACTGGAGCAGGGGCAGCGCGTGATGGACCAACTCATCCGGTCCGCGTCGTCGGGCTCGAGCTATTCCAACGCGGAGCTGCTGTCGCTTCAGGCGTCCATGTACCGCTACGCGCAGGGTTTGGACCTCGTGAGTCGAATCGTGGAGAAGGGTACCAACGGACTGAAGGACGTCCTCAAGACGCAGGTATAGCGACCCTCGGCGCGTGCTCGTGGCTCGGGGAGCACGGGTAGCTCTCAGGGACTTCTCGCGCTCAGGTCTTCTGTGCACGCAGCGCCGAGCGAGAGGTGTCCCTGCTCTCTTCTTCCCGCTCGGCTCGCGCCTGACTGCCCCTCAACCTGATCGTGAATCACGACCCTCGGTTTAGGATCGCCATGCCAACCCGAAGGAGTTCTCGTGTTCGATCACCTGAGCGTCGTCGTCAGCGACTATGCGAAAAGCAAGGCCTTCTACTCGCGAGCGCTCGCCCCGACCGGCCATTCGCGGCTGGTCGAACTGCCGGCCACGCATCCTGCCCGAGGAGAGAGCGCAGGTTTCTGCCATGCGGACGGGTCTGATTTCTGGATCGCGCAGGGAGAGGCGATCCATCCGCCCATCCACATTGCGTTTCGCGTGTCCTCTCGCGCCGCGGTGGACGCCTTCTACGAGGCGGCCCTCGCCGCGGGCGGGAGGGACAACGGCGCACCCGGCTTGCGACCCCACTACCACGCCCACTACTACGGTGCCTTCGTGCTCGATCCGGACGGCCACAACATCGAGGCCGTCTGTCACGAGGCGGAGTAACTCGGTTCCCCCTGATGCGCATGAAGAGCGTGGTGCCCTCATCCTTCCTATGGACATTGGCACCAGGTCGTACTCTCAAGTATCTACAGGGCTCCAAGTCCTCTTCGCCTGGCGTTCGGTGGCTTGAGCTGTCCCTGGCGTGGTCGTTCCTGAACAGGTCCGCAGATGAAGAACGACGAGAGCACGCAGAGCCGTCGCCAGCCAAAGCAGGAGCGCTCGCGGCAGACGGTGGATGCCGTCCTCGACGCCGTCCCCAGGGTGCTCAAGAGGCACGGAGCCCGAGCGGTCACCACCAACCGCATCGCGGAGGTGGCGGGGGTCAGCATCGGCTCTCTGTACCAGTACTTCCCGGACAAGCAGGCCATCTTCAATGCGCTTCATGAGCGCCATGTGGAGGATGTGAAGCACCGGATGGAACGTGCCGTGGCGCAATGCGCCTCGAGTTCCATCGACGAGTTCGCGACCTGCCTCGTGGAAGGACTGGCGGATGCCCACATCGTCGAGCCTGAGCTCCACGAGCTGATCTCCGCCGCCGTCCCGGCTTCCTCGCTCGGGTTCAAGGAAGCGCTTCAGATGGTCTTCGAGCTGGTGATTCCACCGCCCGAGGTCGGCCCCTCCCGCCCGCAGGAAGGCGACCGGATGTTGTTCGTCCTGCCTCACCTGGTCGAGGTGCTGATCCACGCCGTGCCCCAAGCGCGCCCGCCCTTCACGGCGGAGCGCGCCAAGGGCGAAGTCATCCGGACGGTCCTCCATTACCTGGACCGGCCATGACGGTTCACTGAAAGGCTTCGGCGTTCTGTTGGACCCAGCGGTCGAATGAGAGGGGCTTGCGGCCGAGGAGCCGCTCAACGCCGTCCGTGATAGTCGTCAGTCTGCCGTCTCGGATGGCACGCCAGATGTCCACGAGCGCGTCCGCATACTGCCGGCCCCCTGCGTAGACGAGTGCGGATTCGAGGGCTTCTTCGTCGGAGAGCTCCTCGTAGCGGACCTTTTTCCCAATGGCCGCGCCAATCTTGGCTGTCATGGCTGCGTAGCTCAGCGCCTCGGGTCCGGTGATCACCAGGGACTCTCCGATGTGCTCGCTCGTCGTGAGTGCGTGAGTGATGACGTCGGCGAGGTCGTCGGGATGAATGAAGGCGATCTTCCCTTGCCCTGTCGAGGAACGGAGGACCCCTTCCGCGGCAATCGAGTGAGCCCAACCGAGCACGTTCGACATGAAGGCGGCTGACTGGATGAACGTGTACGGCAACCCGCTCTGCCGGATCGCATCCTCGCCGCGCGCGTGCCATGGGCCGGTTCCCACCCCGGTCCGGACGTCCAGGGTCGAGAGCTTCACCATGTGTTTGACACCCGCCTCCACAGCGACCTCCACGACGACTCGGTCTCGACTGGCGAGGCGTGGCCCGCTGTTGAGGAGAAACACGCCGTCGCTGCCGGTGAGTGCCTTCCGGAGAGCGGGGCTTGGCTTGGCCAGGTCGCCGACGTGAATGTCAACCTCGTCGCCGAACAGCGCCTGGGCTCGGGCTGCATCCCGGACAAAGACGCGGGGACGATGCCCACCTTTGATGAGGCGATGGGTGACGAGAGAGCCGATATTGCCTGTCGCGCCAGTCACCAAGAATGTCATTGAACGTGGCTCCAGGTTCGCATGAGCTCACGGACGACCTGTCGCTGACCATCAAGCGACAGGTGCAGGCCATCCTCCGTGAAGAACTCAGGCGGTGGAGATGCGCCGAAGGCCGCAAAGAGGTCGACCGTGGGCTCCTCGAGGGCACGGATGGCCTCCGCGACACGGCGGACGTCCTCGTTGCGGAAGCGGACTCCGAAGCGAGACAGCCCCCAGTGCTTCGACACGCGCTCCTCGAGGACCGGGGGCGGCGTCATCCACAGGCGACGTGCCTGCGTCCCCTGTGCGGCACGGGAGCGAAGCTCCTCCAGGTTGCGCGCCGTCTCATGGGCGTCCACGAGCGTCTTGCCCGCGTTCGGGCCTTGATACCGCGCGTCATTCACACCGATGAAGAAGATGATCCAATCCGGCTTCTGCACGAGGGCGTTCCCTAGCCGCACCAACCCATGCGTGGTTGTCTCTCCGCCGCCCGCATTGATGGCCACGGAGACCTCATCTTGGGGACGCTGAGCCGCCACCAGCTCCCGGAGAATGACCGCCCAGGATTGAGGATCTGCCGTGTGACTGTCGCCGAACGTGACAATGCGCGCGCTCTTGCTCAACGGTAGTTCTTCCAGCATCCGGCTGAACTCGGGTTCCGCGAGCAGCCCTTGTGCGGCTTCTCTTGCGCCCTTCTGGAACTGAGCGAGCTCGGCGAGGTACGTCTCCGGCTCGAGGCCGAGCAAGGCGGCGCACGTCTCGGCCGATACTTTGCTACCGCCCGGAAGCGACGAGACGGTCCTCTCCGGTTGAAGGACTTTCATGAGCCAGCGCCTCTGCTCAGGTGACAATTCCATGTGCTCCGTCTCCAGTGATTGGGGGGAGGCATAGAGGTACCGGACAGGGGCAGCACGGTCAGCTCGCGTTGCCCCGCGGCCAACCCTTTGAAATGACTCCGTCCTGATGCAGCGGCGAGTGACTTGCTCAGGTTCCACGCCCGAACGCGCAGGGGTCGTGCTCGCGCAGGCCCCTGAGCGTCAGGCCATCCGCCGTCATTCCGCCACGGCGGCGCCGGTGGCTGGGCACGCAGCGGAGGCGATTCTCGCCCCGGTGCCTCGATGGAGAGTGCCGCAGCGCTGCGAGGCTTTGAGGGGAATGGGCCCTCCTGGATTCGAACCAGGGACCAATCGGTTATGAGCCGACAGCTCTAACCGCTGAGCTAAGGGCCCTCATCACGCGCGGGGCTGAGTATCGCTCGACGCGCGGGGCTGGCAAGAGGGCCCTTCAGTCCAAGGCCTGCGGCGGCACCTTCACGCGATAGCCACCGTCGCGCTCGTCCACCTGGAGCCCCTCGGCGCGCAGCAGGCTCGCCTGCCGGTCTCCCACGGGCGACGCGAGCGTCCCGTCCGCGCGCACCACCCGCCACCAGGGCACGTCCTTCTTCGCGAGCTCCGGGGGCAACATGCGCATCTCCCGCCCCACCGCGCGCGCCGCGCCGGGCTTGCCCGAGTAGAGCGCCACCTGCGCGTAGGTCCGCACCTGTCCGCGCGGAATCGCTCTCACCGCTCGCCGCACGGCCTCGGAGAAGGGCAGGGGAGCGGACGCGGGAGCCTTCGCTGACTTTGTCTTCTTCTGGGCCACGCGCGGACTCTAGAAACACGAAGGCCCCCGGTCCACGACTTGGGAACGGGGGCCTCACGCCTTCACGAGGAAGGTGTGCGTCAGCTCTCCACGAAGGAGCGCAGCCGCTTGGAGCGGCTCGGGTGGCGCAGCTTGCGCAGCGCCTTGGCCTCAATCTGACGGATGCGCTCGCGCGTCACCTCGAAGTCCTGGCCCACCTCTTCCAGCGTGTGGTCGCTCTTCTCGCCAATGCCAAAGCGCATGCGCAGGACCTTCTCCTCGCGCGGCGTCAGCGTGGCCAGCACCTTGCGGGTCTGCTCCGCCAGGTTCATGTTGATGACCGCGTCCGCCGGCGACACGAGGCTCTTGTCCTCGATGAAGTCGCCCAGGTGGCTGTCCTCTTCCTCGCCAATCGGCGTCTCGAGGGAGATGGGCTCCTTGGCGATCTTCAGGACCTTGCGGACCTTGTCGAGCGGCAGCTCCATCTTCTCCGCGATCTCCTCGGGCGTCGGCTCGCGGCCAATCTCCTGCACGAGGTAGCGGCTGGTGCGGATGAGCTTGTTGATGGTCTCGATCATGTGCACCGGGATGCGGATGGTGCGGGCCTGATCCGCGATGGCGCGGGTGATGGCCTGACGGATCCACCAGGTGGCGTACGTCGAGAACTTGTAGCCGCGCTTGTACTCGAACTTGTCCACGGCCTTCATGAGGCCGATGTTGCCCTCCTGGATGAGGTCCAGGAACTGGAGGCCACGGTTCGTGTACTTCTTCGCGATGGACACCACGAGGCGCAGGTTCGCCTCCACCAGCTCGCTCTTGGCGCGCTCGGCGCGCTTCTCGCCCAGGCGGATGGCATCGTAGTTGCGACGCAGCGCCTCGTGGGGAAGGTTGGCCTCCTCCTCCACGCGCTTGATCTTCCGTACCGCGGTACGGACGTCGCGGTCGAGCATCTCCAGCTGCTCAGGGGTGAAGTTGAGCTGCTTCTGGAGCTTCTTCGCGATGGTGGGGTTCTCGCGCGACTCCTTGAGCTGCGGGCGCAGCTCCTTGACGGACACGCCATAGCGGCGCTCCAGGTCGCGGATCTCGTCCTCGGCCTTGTCGACGCGCTCGATGAGAGCCTTCAGGTTGATGACGATGCGGTCCACCTGCTTCTTGTTGAGCCGCATCTCCTCCAGGACCTCCATCATCTTGGTCCGAAGGTCCTTCACCTCCTGCTTCAGCTCCTTCTTGCGCACCTCGGTGAGCTTCTTCTTCGAGCCGAGCTCCTCCTCCAGCACTTCGCAATCCTTCGCGAACTTGCGGAAGCGCTCGATCTGCTTGCAGATCTGCTCAATCTTGTTCAGCTCGCTCTGCGCGAGCTGCGCCGGAGCGCCCTCACCGTCCACGCCCTCCTCGGCCGGCTCCTCGCCACCCTCGGCGTTGGTCTCCTCGGGCGCGTCCTTGATGACGTCGCGCACGCGCAGCTTGCCCGTCTTCAGACGGTTGCCAATGTCGAGGATGTCCGCCACGGCGACGCGGCAGGCGAGCAGCGCGCGGAGGACTTCCTTCTCGCCCTCCTCGATGCGCTTGGCGATTTCGACTTCGCCCTCGCGCGTGAGCAGGCTGACGCTGCCCATCTTGCGCAGGTACAGGCGGACGGGGTCGTTCGACTTGCCACCCGGCTCGTCGTCCTCGTCCTTCTCGTCCTCGTCGGCCTCTTCCTTCTCTTCCTCGACGGCGACGGTGGGCTTGATCTCGTTGGACTGCGCGGCCTTCTGCGCGTCGACGATCTCGATGTCGTTGTCGCCGAACATGCTCATCACGTCGTCGATTTGATCCGACGACACGATGTCCGCAGGCAGGGCGTCATTGACCTCGTCGTAGGTGAGGAACCCCTTCTCGCGCCCAGCGGCCAGGAGGTCCTTCACTTCCTTGCGCTCGGCGACCGGGTCCTCCTCGACGTCGTCCTCGACGGCGTCCGGGTCCACTTCGACGGCGGCGGCGGCCTCTTCGGCGGCCTCCTCGGGATCCACGTCGTCGGCGATCGCCGCTACGCCCTTCTTCTTCTTCGTCTTCTCGGTGGCCTCAGCGGTAGCGGCAGTGGCCTCCTTCGCGACGGCCTCCTTCTCCTCGGCGCCCGCCTTGGCACCCTTCGCCACCGCCGCCGCCGGAGCGTCCGGAGCCTTCTTCTTGCGGATCACCGGATCCACCTTCTTCTTGGTGGGCTTCACGGACCCCTTGGAGGGCTTCTGCGTCGGCATTCGGGTACTTCTCCTTGAGGAAAATCAGATGCTTGAGGCCTGGGGCGAGCCGGCCGATCTACCGCAAAGTCGAGGTTTCTTACAAACGCGAACTCAAACCGGTTGCATTGGGGCCTTTGTTCCCGCTCCGGATGGGCGCAACTCGTCCTCGATGCGCTTCTTGAGAGCCAGCAACTCGATGCGCTCGGCCAGGAGCTGGCGAGTCTCCTCCGTCAAATCAAACGCCCCCGGCGTCTGCTCTGTCGCACGCTTTATATAAACGAGCCGCTCGGCGATCCGCCGCAGCATGATGTCTCGGCAGACAAGGATGAACTCGGTCTCCAGGGCGAGCCCTCCCTCGGAGAGTCGCCGCCACGCTGCGTCGATGGCCTTCTTCACCAGCTCACTTGTCTCGAACAGCGCGTCGTTCGTGCCGCGTCCCGACGTGGCGTGGGCCAGCACCACGCGCAGCCCCATGTGGGAAAGTTCGTCACACACGCGGAACGTGTCCTGGGCGAGCAGGCGAGGCTCGCGGAGGACGGCGGCCACGTAGAGCGCTTCGCTCTCGGGGGGAGGGCGCTCGGCGACCGGGCGGGGAGCGGGGCGAACTGCGGCCTCATGGGCAGGCGGGGCGGGGGGCGGCGTCTTGGCGCGCAGCGAGTTTTCAATCTGTGTCGGCTGCCAGCCGAAGTGGTCCGCCAGTGAGCCAAACAACGCGGAGCGCACCAGACCCGGGGGGACCTGCACGGCCACGGGCTTGAGCCGCTCCAGCGCGGCCATCTTCTCCTCGAAGGTGGCCGAGCGGCCCTGCGGTAGCAGGGTGGCGAAGAGGTAGGTGGTGAGGGGCTGCGCGGCCTCCAGGAGGCGCTCCACGCCCTCGGCGCCCTCGCGGCGGGCGAAGGTGTCCGGGTCGTCTCCCTGGGGCAGCAGCGCGACGCGGGTGGGCGCGCCAGCGGCGAGCAGCGGACCCGCCAGCCGCTCGACGGCCGCGAGCCCCGCCGCGTCCCCGTCCAGGAGCAGCGTGAGGTCGCGCGCCTCGGCGCGGCGCAGCACCTGGAGGTGGCCCGCGGTCAGGTTGGTGGAGCACAGGGCCAGCGCGTGCTTCACGCCCACCTGGTGCAGCCCGATGCAGTCGAAGTAGCCCTCGACGAGCACCGCGCCCTTGCGCTTGCGCAGCTCATCACGCGCCTGGTCCATCCCGAAGAGCGTCTCGCTCTTGTTGTACAGCCGGGACTCCCGCGAGTTGAGGTACTTGGGCCCGCCGTCTTCCACGCCCACCACGCGGCCACCGAAGGCGATGGGACGGCCCTCCGGCGCGCGGATGGGCACCATGAGGCGGCTGCGGAAGAAGTCGAAGCAGCCGTCGCCCGAGTTGCGCTTGAGGACGAGGCCCGCCTTCATGCCCCACTCGAGCATGCCGTGCTTCTGGAAGCGGTCCGCCAGGAGACTCCAGGCGTGGGGCGCCCAGCCGAGACCAAATGCGTGGGCCACCTCGTCGGAGACGCCCCGGCTGTGGAGGTAGGCGCGAGCGGCGCGGCCCTCGTCCTCCTGCCAGAGCAGCGCGCGGAAGTGCTCGGCGGCCATGTCCGTGGCGGACTTGAGTTCCTGGCGCTCGCGCATCCCCGGGTCCTGCGCCGCTTCCAGGTCGATGCCTACCTCGCGGGCGAGGTCGCGCACCGCGTCCAGGAACGTCTTGCCCAGGTATCGCTGCACGAAGGAGACCGCGTCGCCGCTCGCCCGGCAGCCGTGGCAGAAATAGAACCGCTTCTCTGGCACCACGTAGAAGGACGGCGTCTTCTCCTGGTGGAAGGGGCAGCGGCCCTTGAACTCCCGGCCGGCCTTCTTCAGCTCCACGTGCCGGGAGATGAGCGTGACGATGTCGACGCGCTCGAGGACTTCTTGAATCTTGTGTTCTGGAATCACGCCATCCCCCCCGCGGCTCGCGCTGGCCAGGGCGCCTGGGAGGCATCCTTCCAGTCCAGCCTGACGTCCCCCGGCGACTCTTCGCCCGCACAGGCGCACCCCGCTCGGGCGGTGGGCGGCCCGTGGGGGGCGGACGCGGAGGAGGGGATGGGCACGTTCACGGACTCCTGCGGAGCAGCCACGCCGGCCCCTGGGTGGGCAGCGGACGATGCTCCTGCGGGTAGCCCTTAATGGGGCGCGGGCGGCGGATCAAAAAAACCGCTCAGCGCTCCCCACCGGGTGGGAGGGCACCGTGAGTTTCCGCACAGTGCCCGGGACGGAGGAGACCGCTCAGGACAGCTTCGCGAGCTGCGCCTTGACGGCCTCGGAGATGGCCCGGCCCTCGGCGCGACCCTGGACCTTGGGGTTCACGTTCTTCATGACGGCGCCCATGTCCTTGGGGCCCTTCGCACCCACCTCGGCGATCGCGGCCTGGACGGCGGCGATCAACTCGTCGGGGGACAGCTGCTGGGGCAGGTAGCCCTGGAGGACGGAAATCTCCGCCTCTTCCTTCTCGGCCAGCTCGGGGCGGCCACCGGCGCGGAACTGCTCGACGGAGTCCCGGCGCTGCTTGATGAGGCCCGCGATGACCTGGAGCACGCCCGCGTCGTCGAGCGCCGAGGCACCCGGCTCCACTTCCTTGTACTTCACGGAGCTCTTCAGCATCCGCAGCACGCTGGTGGTCAGTTCGTTCTTGGACCGCATCGCGTCCTTCAGGTCCGCGTCGATGCGCTCTTTCAAGGTGGCCATGTTCGGGACTCCCGGAGGTGGCGGGAAAGGGTACAGCGGGAACTGCGAGCGACGGGAGCCAGGGTTCCGTCTGACGAAACCCCGGCTCCTCGGCGCGAGGCGCGCTTAGTACGACTTGCGGGCCTTCTTGACGGCGCGCTTCTTGGCGGCGAGCGCCTTCTTCTTGCGCTTGACGGAAGGCTTCTCGTAGTGCTCGCGCTTGCGGATCTCGGAGAGGATTCCGGCCTTCTCGGTGGCCTTCTTGAAGCGCTTCAGGGCGCTCTCGATGGACTCACCTTCCTTGACTCGAATACCGGGCATACTGTCACCTCCTTCCGCCGATGCTGGAATGTAGGACTTCCTGAAAAGGGCAGGGGGTATTACCCAGCGGCCCGCAAAACGCAAGGACGCACGACCAAAACCCTGCGTTCACTGGGCTACAGTGTCCACTTCGTGAGCCCTGCCCTCCTCCTGATGGTGCTGCTGGCGGCCGGCCAGCAGCGTGGCAGCACGGGCGCCGCGGCCTGCTGGGTGTCCTGTCAGCGACATGTGACGGACCGCACGCTGCGAGCGCAGGCCTACGCGCGCTGCATGACGGGCGGGCGCGTGGACTCGTGGCTGTCTGTCGTCGGCTCGCAGGGCGAGGACCGCCGCGTGCTTGCGTCCGCGCGCACGGATCCGGATTGGCGCGTGCGCTGGGGCGCGGTGAAGGCAGAGGCGCGCAGCAAGGGTGTCACCGAGCGCCGCGTGCTGGCGGACTGGGTGGTGGACACCTCGCCTGGCTCGGATCTCGACGCGTGCCTCACCGCTGCGCGCGCCGCGGCCGAGCAGGGGCAATCCACCGCGGACTTCCTCAAGGAGGCGGGCTCGCGAGGGCCGGCCGCCGCCGCGCGAGTATGGGCGCGCCGCGACGCCATTCGCGAGGCGCTGGAGCTGGAGCTGTACGCGACGGATGAGTCCGTGCGTCCGGCAGCGCTCGCGCACCTGGGCGTCTTCCTGAGTCGCTCGCCAGCGCGCGTGGTGCTGGAGGCCATGGCGGGGCGGCCCGAGGCGGGCGATGCCGCCGTGGCCGCGTCCCTCAAGGCGGTGGCGACGCGGCGACAGACGTCCGTGGGGCAGCTGCTCTTGAACGAGGCGCGGCCCGCGGATGAGGCCCGCGTCAATCGCCTGTTCGCGGTGTACTCGCAGGAGTTGGACGCGCTGCGACCGCAGCTCACCTCGGCGGACGCGAGCGTGCGGCGCGGGGCGCTTGCTTCGTTGCGAATCTATGGCCCGCTGGCGCGCAAGGAGTTGGAGGCCGCGCTGGAGGATGACGACCGCCGCGCCCGCGAGCTGGCGGCACGTGCGCTGGCGGATGGCAGTGGGGGACGGGTGTATCTCGCGAAGCAGCTCCAGGCCGCGACGACTGGCGAGGGCGCGCGCCCATGGTTGGAGGTCCTGGCTCGCGACAAGGGCTGCGCGGCGCTGCTGCACGACGTGGCCTCGGACAAGGCCCGTCCGGCTGCGGTGCGCGGCGAGGCCGTGGCCCTGCTGGGTGAATGTCCCGAGACCTCGCGCGATATTCGGAAGCTGGGGAGCTACTTGTCGGATCGGGCCCCCGCGGTCCGCGCGGGAGCGGTGCGCGCGCTGGCGTCCATGCCTCGCAGTGCCGAGGGGGCGCAGGCCGCGGCGCGTGCGCTGGAAGACCCCGCGCCAGAAGTGGTGGCGGCGGCCCTGGATGCGGTGGCGGATCCTCGGCAGTCGACGCACGGGGATGATGCCGCGGAGTTGCTCGGTTCGGAGCATCCGGTGGTTCGTGCCGCCGCGGCCCGGGCGCTGGAGCGCATTGGTCGGCCGCCGCACGTCAAGGCGCTGGCCGAGTGTCTGCGCGAGGACCCCGTGGTGGAGGTGCGCGTGGCCGCGGCGCAGGCGCTGACGAACATTGGTGGGCCGCTCGCGGTCGCCGCGTTGTCCGCGGCGGTCAGCCACGATGCGGACAGCCATGTGCAGCATGTGTCGCGCGAGGGGCTGCGCCGGCTGGGCTTTACGCGGTAGCGCGCGCGGTTCAGGGGCCGCTGATGCTGCGGCCATCCACGCGGTTGCGGCCCGCGTGCTTGGCCCGGTACAGGTATTTGTCCGCGGCGCCGATGATGTCCTCGGGCTGGGAGAAGTCCGAGTCGAGCAGCGTGGCCACGCCCAGGCTGATGGACACCTTGATGGGCGTGCCGCTGAACATGAAGTCGCTGCGGTCCACCGCCACGCGGCAACGCTCCGCGCACGCGAGCGCGGCGTCCTCGGCGGACTCGCGCAGCATGAGGGCGAACTCCTCTCCGCCGTAGCGGGCCAGGAGGTCCTCGGTGCGCACGGTGTCGCTCACCCGCTGCGCGATGCGCGTCAGCACGAAGTCTCCGGCCGGGTGGCCATAGACGTCGTTGATGCGCTTGAAGTGGTCCACGTCGAACAGCACCAGCGACAGCGGCACCTGATGACGCAGGCAGTACGCGAACTCCTTGCGCAGCGTCTCCATGAAGTACTTCTTGTTGTAGAGCCGGGTGAGGCCGTCCCGGGTGGCGGACTCGTAGATGCTGCGCTGGTACTGCTCCTCCAGCGCGTCCTGGATGGAGAACTTCAGGACGGTGTTGGAGCCGATCTGGATCTTGTCCCCGTCGTAGAGCGGCGCCGCGCTGACCTTCAGCCCGTTGAGATAGGTGCCGTTCGTGCTGCCGAGGTCCACCAGCTGGAAGCGGCCATCGCCGATGGCCACGACCTTGGCGTGCTTGCGCGAGATGCCGTCGTCCTCGACCTGGAACTGAGCCTCGGACGAGCGACCGAGCACCACTTCCGAGCGATCCAGCTTGAACATCCGTCCGATGCCCGCCGCGGACTTGGCGCTGATGACGATCAGGTACGCGCTCTGCTGCTGGGCGCTGCCCAGCAGGTCCGAAATGGAATGGACGGAAGTTTTCTCCTCGGACATCGCGTCTCCCATCTTAGGGGCCGCCATTTCGCGGCGGCAAGCTCGCCGCCGCATGGATCGCCACCCGGCGTGTCACTTCGCTCGCGCGGACCGCGCGGACCGGCGCCGCGCCGGGGAGGGTGGGGGAACTGTCATGCGCCCGACGGTCAGCTCGCCCGCCACCGGGGTCTTGAGGAAGCGGGTGAGGGCCTCCGGAGAGTTCGGGTGGTAGGCCAGCCCCTGCATCAGCTTCACCAGGGCGGCCGACGGGGTCATGTCCGCCGCTCCCACCGCGCCCTCGGCCAGCGCCGCCGCGCCGGACTCGTAGAGTGACAGGTCCACCCCGTTGCGGTGCGCCTGACTCACCACCAGCACCGGGACCCCGCGCTCTCGCGCCTGGGTGAACAGCGGGCGCAGCGAGCGGCCCAGCTCCGGATCAATGGGGAAGTTCCCCGCCCCATACGCCTCCACCACGAACCCCTTCACGTGCGGCAGGAGCTGGAGCGGCAGCGCGGGGTCCAGGCCCGGGTACACCTTCAAGAGGAAGACGCGCGAGTCGAGCCGCTCGAAGAGGCGGAAGGGGCCGCGTGCCTTGAGCCCCGGCTCGAAGGTGGCGTCCACGCCCAGCGTGCCCAGCACCGGGAAGTTGGGGCTCTCGAAGGCGTCGTACTCGGCCACCTTGACCTTGCGCGTGCGATTGCCCCGGTAGAGGTGCGAGTCGAAGCAGATGGTCACCTCGCGCGGGCCCTGCAGCGCGGAGAGGACCGCGTCGATGAGGTTGAGGCGCGCGTCCGAGCGGATCTCCCCCAGCGGCCGCTGCGAGCCCGTCAGCACCACGGGGCAGGGCGGGTTGCGCAGCATGAACGACAGCGCGCTTGCTGTGTGGGCGAGCGTGTCCGTGCCATGGGTCACCACCGCCCCGTCGAAATGGGGGAGGCGCTGATGAAGGTGTGCTGCCATGCGGCTCCACAGTTCGGGCTGCATCTCCGAGCTGTCGACGTTGCAGAACAGCTCCAGCTCGATGTCGGCGAGCTGGAACAGCTCTGGAGCGCGCTTGCGAAGCGTCTTGAAGAAGGCCGCGGGACGCAGGGCGGACGGGCGTCCTCCGGCCATCCCCAAGGTTCCACCGGTGTGAAGGAGCAGGACTCTGGGCATGGGCAAGGGACCCTCCCCTGCCAAAGCCTGCCTTCCTTTACAAGCTTTGCGCGCATGGCTAAGACCCGCGGCGTGCTCCTCCCCTGCTGGAAGCGTGTCGTTCCTCTGCTGGCCGCCATGGTCCTGACGGGCCCCGCCTGCACCCAGAACCCCCCGTCCGCCGCCGCGCCGTCGCCCGCTCCCGCCCCGCGCGAGTCCCTGGCCACCTCGGTGCCCCTGCCGACGTCGCCGACCGGCACCGTTACGCCTACCTCCGGAACGCCTGCCGCGGCCGCTCCAGCCACGCCGTCGTCGGATCCCGCCGCGGTGCTCACCGGCATCCCCGGGATGGACTTCTCGGCGCTCTCACCGGCCGCCAAGCGCGAGCTGGCCACGGTGATGAGCGACGAGTTCTGCTACTGCGGCTGCCCGCACACCCTGGGCGCCTGTCTCAAGG
The DNA here is from genome assembly GCA_016458225.1 of Myxococcaceae bacterium JPH2. NCBI lineage: Bacteria > Pseudomonadati > Myxococcota > Myxococcia > Myxococcales > Myxococcaceae > Myxococcaceae bacterium JPH2. Next base: position 66,923 of record JAEMGR010000007.1, read on the forward strand.
GTCACACGAACTGCAAGCATGCCAAGCGCATGGCCCGGCTGGCCGCGCGCATGGTGGCGGATGGCGGCCCGGCCACCGAGGTCATCGTCACGCTGTCCAAGTACTACGCCTCGTTCCGCGAGCCGCGCGCCCAGCTCAAGATTGATCCGCGCATGTGCCAGGGCGACCCCAAGGCCCCCGTGACGGTGGCCGAGTTCTCTGACTTCGAGTGCCCGTTCTGCGGCAAGGCCCGGCCCATCCTGGAGGGCTTCGCGAAGAAGAACGCGGGACAGGTGCGCTTCTGCTACCTGCCGTTCCCCCTGTCCATGCACGCCAACGCCATCCCCGCGGGGCAGGCGGCGCTCTGGGCGCGCGACCAGGGCAAGTTCTGGGAGATGCACGACGCCCTCTTCGAGCACCAGGAGAACCTCAAGCCCGAGGCGCTCCCCGCGCTGGCCAAGTCGCTGGGCCTGGATGGCGCCAAGCTGGCCGCGGTGCTGAAGACGGACCAGTACAAGCAGGAGCTGGAGGGGTTCCGCGCCCAGGGGCGCACGGCCGCCATCACCGGCACGCCGTCCGTGTTCTTCAACGGGCGCTTCTACGACCTGGGATATGAGGCGGAGATGCTCGCCCACAGCCTGGAGGACGAGCTGGAGTGGCGCGCCAACAACAACGCATGGTCCGCTGACTGACGCGGGGATGACGCAACGCTTCCGCATCGAAGGGGCCTCGCAGCTCGTTCCCGAGGACCGCATGGGGCCGGCGCCGCTGTCGGGGCGCTCGGGCGCGTACACGCTGGTGCCCACCACGCCGGACCTGCTCGTCTTCTCTCGTACGCCGCCGCAAGGGGGCTCCATCCCCACGCCGCGCGTGGTGCTGGCGGGTGACGCCGGCGGCTTCCCGCTGTCGGACCTCATCGCGTTCCTGAGCCAGTCGCGCTGGAGCGGCGTCATCCGGGTGCACACGCCGGGCGGCGAGCGAACGGTCCTGTTTCGCGAGGGCGAGGTGCGCGGCGCCAGCTCGGATGATCCGGCGGATCGTCTGGGCGAGGTGCTCGTGCGCCTGGGCTACGTGGAGCGCGCTGTCGTCGAGCAGGTGCTGCGCGAGCAGCCGCCCTCGAAGGTGGGGCGCGCGCTGGTGGAGCGGGGCGTGCTTCAGGCGCATGACCTGTTCAAGTGCGTCACGCACCAGGTCAGTGAGATCTTCCACGCCATCGTGCTGTGCCGCGAAGGTGCCTTCTTCCTCATCGATCAGCCGATGGACGAGAAGACGGGCCACACCATCCAGCTCTCCACGCAGAGTCTGCTGATGGACAGCATCCGGAAGATCGACGAGATGGCGCACTTCCGGAAGCGCATCCCCCACGGGCGCCTGTACGTCACGCGCAAGCGCCCCTCGGACGGCAAGCTGGAGGAAGACGAGGACCGGGTGCTGGCCCTGCTGGACGGGCGGCGCACCATCCTGGAGCTGGGGCACGCGGCGAAGCTGTCCGAGTTCGACGCGACCAAGGTCGTCTTTCGGCTGCTGGAGGGGGGCTTCGCGGCGCTGTCGGACAAGCCGACGGGTGTGGTTCCCGTGGCCGCGCCCGTGGAGAAGCGTCCGGTTGCGCCCGTGCCGGCGACGCGTCCTGCGCCTACGCCTCGGCCCGCTCCGGTGGATGCGCGCCCGGTCGCGCGTGTCTTCAACTTCATCTTCCGCGAGATTCGCGACGAGGTGTCGCGGCAGGGCATGGACCGCGAGTTCATCGCCGCGGCCAATGCGGCGCTCTCCGGCCAGGCGCTGTCGTCCTCGCCCGTGTTGGAGGGCCTGGCCTTCGCAGCGGATGGCAGCCTGCCCGAGGCTCAGCTGATGGAGGCGTTTGAGCGCCACCGCGCACAGCTCGGCAGCGAGCCGCTGGCGTCCTTCAAGCAGGCACTCAGTGACGTGATGTTCTTCCTCCTCTTCCAAGCCGGCGAGCTGTTGGAGTCCCGCGCGGATGAGGATCTCGCCCGCCGCGTGAAAGAGCTTCTCGCGACCCTCGAGGCATCGTGACGGACAGCAGTCTCCCGCGGTTGACCGCGGACGTTCCCGGTTGTGGTGGTGGTTTCAAGCTGGCTCCCGAGGACTTCGAGGTGGAGGAGCTTCCCGCCTACCTCCCGTCCGGAGACGGCACGCACCTGTATCTCTGGATAGAGAAGCGCGGGCGCGACACGCGCGAGGTGGTGCGCGCGCTGTCCCAGTCGCTCGGCGTGCGCGAGGACGACGTGGGCGTGGCGGGCATGAAGGACCGTCACGCCGTCACGCGCCAGTGGTTGTCCGTGCCCGCCGTCGCCGAGCCTCGCCTGGGGGAGTTCTCCCTGGACGGCGTGCGCGTGCTGGAGGCGCGGCGGCATGGCAACAAGCTCAGGACGGGCCACCTGCGCGGCAACCGCTTCCGCCTGCGCGTGCGCGACGTGAAGGACGTGGAGGCGGCGCGCGAGACGTTCGCGCGGCTGTCCGCGCAAGGCGTGCCCAACTACTTCGGGGAGCAGCGCTTCGGCCGGGCCGGCGACAACGCGGACCAGGGCAAGTTGCTCGTCCTGGGACAGCGGCTGCCCAAGCGGCCGGATCGCTTCCAGCGCAAGCTGTTCCTGTCCGCCTTCCAGTCGCGGCTGTTCAATCGCGCGCTGGTGTTGCGCCTGCAAGCCGGGACGTTCGCCACCGCCCTGCTCGGAGACGTGCTGCGCAAGGAGGAGACGGGTGGCCTGTTCGTCTGCGAGGCCCCCGAGGTGGATGGCCCTCGCGTGGCCTCGTTCGAGGTGAGCCCCGCCGGTCCGCTGTTCGGTCCGAAGATGACGGCCGCGCAGGGCGAGGTCGCCGAACTGGAGGCGCGCTTGCTCGTGGAGGAGGGCGTCACCCCGAGCGACTTCCTGCGGGGCGGCGGCGAGACGGAGGGCAGTCGCCGGCCCTATCGCGTGCGCCTGGGCTCGCCCGTGCTCACGCCCGAGGGCGGAGACCTGTGGCTGACGTTCGAGCTGCCCCGCGGCTCCTACGCCACCGAGGTCCTCCACGAGCTGCTGAAGGACGGCTGACCCCTCGACACGACAGTGCCTTCGCGAGAGGGGACTCCGAATTGCTGAGGGACGGCTGTCCCTCGACGCGACAGCGCCTCCGCGAGAGGGGACTCTCGGGAGGCGCGGGTGAGGCGGTCCGCCGTGGGGCGGACCCTTGCTACTGGTCGACGATGTTGAACTCGGTGCGGCGGTTCTGCGCGCGGCCGGCCTTGGTGTTGTTGGGCGCGATGGGCTTCGTCTCTCCGAAGCCCACAGCCTCCGCGCGACCCGGGTCGATGCCCCGACGCAGTAGCTGCGCCATGACCGCGTCCGCTCGCTTCTGCGACAGCTTCAGGTTGGCCGTGTCGTTGCCCATCGAGTCGGTGTGGCCCTCGATGCGCACCTTCTTGATGTAGGGCGCATCACGGAGCGCCGCGGCCACGTCGTCCAGGATGGCGAGGCTCTGCTTGCCGATGATCTTCGCGGACCCGGAACCGAAGAGGATCTGCTTCTTGATCTCGATGCGATCCCGGGTGACGACGACGAGCTTGTACTGCTTGGCGCAGCCTCGCTCCTCCTTGACGCCGGGCTGATCCGGGCAGGCATCCAGGCGGTCCACCACGCCGTCGTTGTCCTTGTCCGTGTCCGGGCAGCCGCCGTTCTCCGCAGGGCCGGCCTGGAGCGGGCACTTGTCCTGACCGTCCGGCAGACCGTCGCTGTCATTGTCGAGATCTGGACAACCGTCCTCGTCCTGGAAGCCGTCCTTGTCCTCGGGCTCGTCCGGGCACTTGTCCTTGTCGTCGTTGATGCCGTCGCCGTCCTTGTCGACGATGGGGCAGCCCAGGTTCTGCAGCGGACCGGCCTCGTTGGGGCACTTGTCCGAGCTGTCGACGATGCCGTCGGCGTCGTTGTCCAGCTCAGGGCAGCCGTCCTCGTCCTGGAAGCCGTCCTTGTCCTCGGCCTGGTCGGGGCACTTGTCGACGTTGTCGAAGATGCCGTCGCCGTCGCGGTCCTTGGGCGCTTCCTGCGGGCAGCCGTTGTTCTCGGCCACGCCGGGGTTGAGCGGGCACTTGTCGGCCGCGTCCGGGATGCCGTCGTTGTCGTTGTCCAGCTCGGGGCAGCCGTCCTCGTCCTGGAAGCCGTCCTTGTCCTCGGGCTGATCAGGGCAGGGGTCGTCCTTGTCCAGCACGCCGTCGCCGTCGCGGTCCGTCTCCTCGATGACGACGACCTGCGAGGGCTGCTGGGGCTGCGGCTGGACCTTCGGCTGCTGAGGCTGGGCCTGCGGCGTGGGCTGCGGCTCAGGGCGGTCTCGCACCAGCACCTGGCGCGGGCCGCAGTTCTTGGACAGCTCGAGCGCGCGCTTGATGGACACGTCCGCGGTGCGAACGTGCTGGGCGGCGCGGGTGCTGTCGCCCTGGCTCAGCTCGCCTCGGGCGAAGTCGAGGTTCGCCTCGGCGGTGGCCAGCTCCGCAGGGGCGCATCGCAGGGCGCCGCTGCGCCGGGCGCGCTCGACGTCCGCCTGGAGCACCTGGGTGTCCGCGCGAATCTTGTTGCCGCTGACACAGGCGGAGGACAGCAAGAGGAGCAGCGCTGCAAGGGACAGACGCTTCATCGGGGGGCGCTCGGGCGTCACGGGTTCTGGGGACGGGCGGGTGCGTCGCTGCCGGCCGCGGCCATGGACTTCTCACGCGCTTCGTTGGCGAAGCGGGCGGCCTTCACCGCGAAGTCCACGCCGGACTGATAGTCCGAGTAGCCCACCTCTTCGCGCGCCTTCTGCAGGTAGAGATTGGCGGCGGTCCACTCGTAGGGCGCCTCCTTCTCCGCGCCAGCGGTGCGCGCGGCTTGAATCTGCACCTCGGCATCGAGGAGGTTCGCGGTGGTCTTCACCGGGCCGCATGCGGCCAGCGCACCCGCTACCGTCAACAGGACCGACAGCCTCTTCATAGGGTGGGGCCTCGCAGAAGGAGTCAGGGTCGGTCGTATCAATCGCCCCCCGGGGGGTCAAGAATCGGGCAGACCGGAGCAGGCGGGAAGGCACGGCGGAGTCCGACTCTTTGACGGATGCCCCCATGCTTGCCATCGTCCCCGTCCCGTGCGCCCCTCCGCCCGTTCCATCCTCGTCCTCCTCGCGCTGCTGGGGGCCTCTCCCACCTTGGGCGCTACGTCCACCGCGGTGAAGAAGGCCGAACACCGCATGGAGGCCGACGAGGTGGTGGCCCAGGTCATCCGGGGCGGGACGGTGGCGGCGGCGCTGTCCCGGCTGCACTACCTGCGCGAGGAGGACTACGCGGCCGCGGAGATCTCCGAGCAGATGCGCCGAGTCGTCGATGAGCGCGCGCGCCGCAACCTCGCATCGCTGCTCGCGGGCCTGGGGTCTCGGGCCGGAGAGCGGGCGCTGGTGCAGCTCACGTCGGACGCGGACGGCTCGGTGCGCATGTCCGCGGCGCAGGGGCTGGCGCGGCTTCGCAGCCGGGTCGTGGAGCCGGTGTTGCCGCTGCTGCAGGACAAGAGCAGTGGCGTGCGCCGCGAGGCGGCCCGGGCGCTCGGGGCGTCGGGCAACCCGAAGATGGGGCGCGTGCTGGTGTCCGCGGCGAAGGACGAGACGGACCTGGAGGTCCGCGCCGCCATGCTGGCGTCCGCCGGAGAGACGGGCGACAAGAAGCAGATCCCCGCGCTGAAGGCGTACCTGGACAGTGGCTCGGAGGGCACGCGCTTCGCGGCGGCCAGGGGCCTGGTCCGGCTGGATGCGCCCGAGGGCGTGGCCTTCGCGGGCAAGCTGCTCGCCTCGACCGACAAGTTCGTGCGGCGCCAGGGCCTGGAACTCTACGAGGGCGTGTCCGCGAAGAAGTCCGCGCGCGCGCTGGAGCCGCTCTTGGAGGACAAGGAGCGCGCGCTGGCCGCGGCCGCCGCGCGCATCCTGTACCAGGGCGGGGATGCCTCCATGCTCGACTGGCTGGTGCTGGCGTCGTGGAACGCGAAGGGGACGGACAAGCTCGTCTACGAGAAGGAGCTGGAGACGCTTCAGCTCGCGGACGACAAGCGCAAGGCCATCCTGCGCAAGGCGGGTGTGGCGAAATGATGTCGGCGGTCGTGCTTGTCGCGGCGCTGTTGTCCCAGGCTCCCGCGCGCCAGAACGGTTGGGAGGGCCTCACCCTCGCGCAGCGTGCCGCGCTCATCGCCTCGCACGCCGATGCGCCGCTCTCCGAGCGGCTGTTGTCCATGAGCGAGCGCTTCCTCAACACGCCCTATGTCCATTCGCCGCTGGGCGAGGGGCAGGGCGTGGATCCCGACCCGATGTTCCGCCTGGACGCGGTAGACTGCCTCACGTTCGTCGAGGAGACGCTGGCGATGAGCCTGGCGCGCGACGATGCCCAGGTGCCGTCGCTGCTCGAGCGGATCCGCTACGCGTCCGTGCCCACGTACGAGGACCGCAACCACCTCATGGAGGCGCAGTGGCTCCCGAACAACGTCCACAAGGGCTTCCTGACGGACGTGACGCGGCGCTACGGCGGCTCGGATGTGGTGTCCGTCGCCAAGACGCTCACGAAGCAGACGTGGCTGTCGAAGTCGTCGCGTGAGCTGGTGCTGCCCCGCGAGCGCCAGCCCGTGGGGACGTTCTCGCTCGACATGCTGCCCCTCGCGCGAGTGCTGGCGCATGCCCGCGATGTGCCCTCGGGCACGTTGCTCGTGGTGCTGCGCGAGGACTTGCCGTTCAAGGCCACGCGCATCTCCCATCTGGGCTTCGTGGTGCAGAAGCGGCACCGCACGTACCTGCGGCACGCCTCGCGCGGGGGCTACAACCGCGTGGTGGATGAGGACCTGGAGACGTTCCTCGCGCGCAATGCCCGGTACGACAAGTGGAAGGTCACGGGCGTCAGCTTCTACGAGCCGCGCCGCCCTCCCACGGATGCGGCGGGCGTGGGCATGGGCGCGCGCTGAGTCAGTGCGCGGGCAGGGCCGGCGGTGGAGGGGGCGGTTCTTCGCTCTCGCGTTCCTCGGCCTCCGCCGCGGCCGCGGCCTCGTCCTGGCTGGCGAGCTCCAGCCGGCGCTCCTGCTCCATCAGCGTCGCGGCGCGCGCCTGCTCCTCGGCGGGCACGCGAATCTCCCACCAGGGCAGCAGCGCGCCGGTGGTCAGCTCGTCCACCACGCCCGAGCGTCCGGGACGCACCAGCACGGGGATGTTCCGCTCGTGCATCATCTCCACGAAGGCCTCGGCGGTGAGTGGATTCTCCGCGATGGCCGCGCGCACGAAGCGGCGTTGATCCAGGTCATGGGGAAGGGGCAGGCCGCGCCGCTCCATCTCCTCGGCCGAGACGAGGGCGGGGTGGTTGGGGCAGTCCGTGCAGTGGCCGACACTGTCCTGGTACTCCGAGCCGCACCTGGCGCAGTACTTCATGTGCCCTCCTGGCCGATGGATGCCTGGAATGTGGGGCCGCGCCTCGTCAGAAGGGAGATGCGGCGGCTTGCTCACTGCCGGGCCGCGTCTCCCAGGTTGCCCACCTCGGCGCTCAGGCGCTCCACGTCGATGGGCTTGCGCAGCACCACGTCGCAGAACTCGGCGCCGGTCACCTCGGCGTAGCCGGACACGAGGATGACGCGCGCGTGTGGCGCTTGCTCTTTCACCTTCTGCGCCAGCTCGGTGCCGCACATTCCCGGCAACGACTCGTCCGTCACCACCACGTCGACGGGCTCTGCCTCGAAGGCGCGCAGGCCCTCCAGCCCATCTCCCGCGGTGCGGACCTCGAAGTCGGTCTCCAGCAACTCCGCGAGCAGCTCGCGGCTGTCGCCGTCGTCCTCCACCACCAACACCTTGATTCGCTCGGAGCCCATGCGCTCTGAAAACCCACGGCGTCGCGGGGAAACGTCCGGCGCCGGTGGTGCGGCGCGGCGGGGGCCTTGTCGTCCCCTCGCTGGGCGAGCGCGGGAGCGTGGGGGACTCCCTCACCGACCCAGGGTGGGCTGTCCATGTTTGCCCCCGGAGGTGACGCCATGAAGGTGTTGCTGCGAGGAGTGCACCTGAAGCTGACCGACTCGATTCGCGCCTATGTCGACGAGCATCTGGTGAGCCATCTGGAGCGGTTCGCGGAGGACGAGGCGGCGGAGATCGACATCTCGCTGGTGGACGTCAACGGGCCCAAGGGTGGCGTGGACAAGGAGTGCCGGGCGACGGTGAGCCTGCCCAACCTCCCGATTGTGCATGTCACGGAGGCGGCTGAGACGCTGTTCCAGGCCATCGACGCGACGCGTGACCGGTTGGAGCGAGCGCTCCAGCGCACGGTGGACCGCCGCCGGGACACGCCTTCCGAAGGGCTGCCCCAGGACCTGGCGGCGAACGTCCCGACGTACTGACGGGGCGCGGGCCGTGAAATCCCGGACGCCTCCCTGGCGTCCGGCCTCACGGCCCGAGTGGCCGGAACCTTGCTGGGGCGGAACGGTGGACGCTATAAGCGGAACCCTTCAACCCCGGGCTAAAGGACGGCGATGGTCCGCCTCAAGTTCCTCGTCTTCGCGTTCCTGGTCCTCGGACTGGGACTGGCACATCTCCCGCTCTTGTCGGAGCCCCTGCGCGCACGTGCGGTCGAGGGCGCCGCGGCGCAGGCCGCCTCGGGCGCCGCGGAGGTGTCCCGCCGCGTGGAGGCACGCCGCGCGGAGGTGCAGTCCCTCGCGCTGAAGCTGGCCGCGAGCCCCAATGTGGCCGCCGCGGTGCACGCGCTGACGCCCGCGCCGGTGGCGCACAATCCCCGCGAGCGCAACAAGCCCCAGGACGCCGAGCCGGAGCTGCTGCCGCTGACGGCCGAGCGCTTCGCCGCGGTGCGCACCGCCGCCGAGGCCGCTGTCCCCAAGGAGCTTCAGGGGGTGGTCATCGCGCTGGTGGCGGGCGACGCGAGCTTCCATGCGCGCGCCGGCGGTGAGGCCTCCGCGGATGCCGCCGCGCTGGACGCGCCCGCGCTCGCCAAGGCGGGCTCGACGGTGGTGGACGCCTTCGGTGCCGCGCATGCCTTCGCCTCGGTGCCGCTGCGGTGGGGCGGTGAGTCGGGCAACACGCCGGCCGTGACGCTCGTGGTGGGCGCGCCGCTGGTGGCGGAGACCCTGCTGCAGGGCTCGGCGGATGTGACGGGCGTCGCGGCGCTGGCGCTCGTGCAGGGCGACAAGGTGCTGGGCGGCGTGGGCAAGGAGAAGGCCGCGGCGGAGGGCTCGCTCGCGAAGCTGCCGGTGGGCTCGCGGGATGTCGTGCTGAGCACCGGGCACCTTCAGGCCCTGGGCCCGGTGATGCTGCCCGCGTTCACCAGCGGCGATGCGATGGGCGGCAAGGCGCCGCTGCTCGTGGGTGCCCGCCGTGCGCTGGAGGGGACGACCCTGGAGGTCGTCGCCGTGGCCAGCACGCAGGCGGTCCTGGGCGCGCTGGCGGCGTACCAGCAGAGCGCGGTGATGGGCCTCGCCGGCCTCCTGGGGCTGGCGCTCGTGTGGACCTTGCTGATGGGGAGCGCTCGCTCGTCGCAGCAGGACGATGCGCAGGGCTCGGGGGACACGCTCGGTTTGTCCGCCGCGATGGCCGCGCAGCCCATGTCCGTGTCCGCGGCTCCGATGGAGTCGGCCCCGGCTCCGCAGGCCGCGCCGCCGAGCGCGTTCGCGCCGCCCGCGCATGACCCGTTCTCGGCGCCTCCGCCTGCTCATGCGCCGCAGCCGTTCGCCGCGGCCGAGCCGTTCCCGTTCCCGGCGCCTCCGCCCGTGGCGGATCCGTTCGCGGCGATGCCTCCGGCGCCGAGCGCGTTCGCGCCGCCCGCGCATGATCCGTTCTCGGCGCCTCCGCCCGTGGCGGATCCGTTCGCGGCGAGGCCTCCGGCGCCGAGCGCGTTCGCGCCGCCCGCGCAGGATCCGTTCTCGGCGCCTCCGCCCGTGGCGGATCCGTTCGCGGCGAGGCCTCCGGCGCCGAGCGCGTTCGCGCCGCCCGCGCATGATCCGTTCTCGGCGCCTCCGCCCGTGGCGGATCCGTTCGGGGCCATGCCTCCGTCGCCGAGTGCGTTCGCGCCGCCCGCGCATGATCCGTTCTCGGCGCCTCCGCCCGTGGCGGATCCGTTCGCGGGTGCGGATGCGTTCCCGTTCCCCGCGCCTCCGTCGCCGACCTACGCGCAGCCGCAGTACGCGCAGCCCGCCATGCCCTTCGAGCCGGACCCCATGGCGCAGCCGCCCGCCGAGGCCATCGCCACGGCCGCGCCGCGTCGGGGCGCGTTCGCCTTCGAGGATCAGCCCACCGCGGCGTACTCGCTCCAGCAGGCGGCGGATCCGTTCGCCCTGGCCGCGGCGCAGTCCTCCGAGCCCCTGGGCAATGCGGAGACGACGCGCGTCGCCGCGATTCCCCGCGAGTTGCTCCAGGCGAGTGTTCGGCCCCAGACGTCCGAGGCCATTCCGATGCCTCCGCCTCGTGGCGCCGCGGTCCCGCTGCCGGGCCTGTCCCCGTCGGGCAGCGCGGCCGCGGTCGCGCTCTCCGAGGAGCAGCACTTCCAGGAAGTGTTCCGGGAGTTCGTCACCACCCGCGAGCGCTGCGGCGAGCCGGCGGATGGGCTCACCTACGACAAGTTCCAGCAGAAGCTCCGCAAGAACAAGGAACAGCTCGTCCAGAAGTATGCGTGCAAGACGGTGCGCTTCCAGGTCTACGTGAAGGAAGGCAAGGCGGCGCTCAAGGCGACGCCCGTCAAGGACTGACGCACGGCTGAGGCTCGCGCCCACTGCGCGCGCGAGCCTCGCCACCTGCGCGTCTTGTCAGATGTTCGCGCGGGGCAGCACCACCGTGAAGCGTGCGCCCTGGCCGGGTTCGCCACTGACCTCCAGCTTGCCGCCGTGCTCCTGGAGGATTCTCGCCGCGATGGCGAGCCCCAGGCCGGTGCCGCCGTCCTTGGTGGTGAAGTAGGGCTCGAAGATGCGAGCGCGGTGCTCGGGCGGGATGCCGGGGCCGCTGTCCTCCACCTCGATGACGGCGTCCGAGTCCGTGCCCTTCACGCGCACGCGCAAGGCGCCACCTTTCTGCGCCATCGCCTCCTCGGCGTTCTTCACCAGGTTCACCAGCACCTGGGTGAGCTGATCCCGGTCGGCTCTCGCCACCACGCCCTCCTGCACCGCGGGCAGCAACTGAATGCCCTCGGGTGGAGAGGCGTACAGCGCCAGGACGCTCTGGGTCAGCTCGCCCAGGTCCACTCGCGTGAGCTGTGGCTTGGGCAGTCGGGCGAAGTGGCTGAACTCGTCCACGATGCGTCGCAGGCGATCCACCTCTTCCAGCACCACGCCCGCGCTCTCCTTGAAGAGGGTGGGGAAGCTGGGATGCGCCGAGGCCTGCGCGGCCAACAGCGTCTCCAGTGACATGCGGATGGGGGTGAGCGGGTTCTTGATCTCGTGCGCCAGTCGCCTCGCCACCTCCTGCCAGGCGGCGATGCGCTCACTGGCCATCAGCCGCTCGGTGGTGGCTTGCAGCTCGGAGGTCATGTGGTTGAACGCGCGGACCAGCTCGCCCAACTCGCCTGAGGCTTCCGTTGTCACCTGCACGTCCAGCGCGCCCTCGGCGACTCGCCGCGCTCCGGACGTGAGGGCCTCCACCGGCCGAGTCATCCAGCGCGACACGAGCAGGCCCAGCAGCGCGGCGAAGGCCATGCCCAGCGCGGCCAGGAGGAGGAAGGCCCGCATGACGCCTTGCACGGCCTCTCTCGCCGCTGCCCGGCTGAAGGTGAGGCGCACCGAGGCCGCGTCGCCCAGCGGTAGCAGGCGCTCCACCGTGGGGGCCTCGGCGCTGCCTGCGTGGGCCAGCGTGGTGTCTCCCGCGAGCAGCGTCACTTCGGCTTGCGTGAGGCGGGACAAGTGCTGGGCCAGCCCGTCATCCAGCAGGACTCCGCCCACGGCCCACAGGCGCGCGTCTCCGTAGTCCACCGGCCGTGCCGAGACGAGCGCCAGGGCCTGTCGCAGCCCGGCCGTGGTGCGTACCTCGACGCGCACAGGAACGGGGCGCTCCGGCGCGGCGCGCGTGACTGCGAAGAGGGCGGGGTCGGGGTCGCCGCGCCGCGCGGGCAGGTGCCCGGATGACAGGACGGTGCCACTTCGGTCGAAGAGCGTGAGCACCGTGAGGCCTCGGCTCTTCATCAGGGCCTCGGCGGTGCCGGCCTGGATGGCGAGCATGGGACGCTCGCGCGCTTCGCGGGCGAGGTCCTCCATGGCCGGGCTCTCCACCAGTTCTTCGACCGCACGTCGCACGGTGGTGGCCGAGCGCTCCAGTGACTCCTGCGCGGAGGTGGTGGCCGCGCCCATGCGGGCTGTCTGCTCGCGAGACAGCGTCTCGCGCAGGCGCGACAGCGTGAGCGGCACCACCACGGCAAGCGGCACCAGGGCGAGCAGCGCGAAAGCCAGCGCCAGACGAGTCCTCAACCGCATGCCGTGCTCCTCATGGCCTCCCCGATGCGCCGGTGCCATCGGCTGGGAGGAACCATGCGCCATCCAGCAAGGGCAGGCCCTGGGCGTCCATCGTGAGGCCCATGACTTCTGGGGCCACGCGCGCCGCGAGTCCCTGTGCATACAGAGGCAACAGCGGCACCGAGGTCGCCAGCGCCATCGCTCGCTCTCGTGCGCGAGCGTCTCGCGCACTCGCGTCCGCCAGCGCGCCCAACGCGGGCAGCTCCACGCCGAGCAAGTCCTTGCGGCCCGCCGTGTCCAGGACGACCGCGAGCGCGGGACCGGGCACCGGTGGCAGCAGCACGGCCTGCAGCATCAGCTCGAAGTCGCCTCGAGCCCAGCGGGAGCGGAGCGTCGCGCGGGGCTGCGGATCCAGCGCCACCGTATAGCCCCGGTCGTGCAGCTTCACCTGGATGCGCTCGGCCACCGCGCGCTGATCCTCCAGCGCCGAGTCGTAGACGAGCGTCACCGTTCGTGCCGCCGTGGGCGCGGGCGCGGTGGGCCGGACCCGCGCAGGTTGGGCAAGCAGCGCGGGAGGCAGCAGGTGCGGCATGGGCACGGCAGGGCCTCGCACGAACAGGCGCGTCAGGTCGTCCCGGTCGATGGCGCTCTCGAACGCCTGGCGGAAGTCCGCGGGCAGCTTGCGCGGCGAGAACGCCAGGTAGGTGGCGTACAGGGCCGCGCCGACCTGGGTGTTGTTCTCGGCGGGCGCGCCCAGCTCCACCTGCACCTGCTTCGCGGTCCACATGCGCGCGAGGCCGCGCTCGTCCGTGGCGGTGAGCGCCAGCTTGTCCAGGTAGGGCCGGCCCTCGGGCCACGCGAGCTGCGCCGCCAGGACGCCCTTTCCCGATGCGGTGAAGGGACCACTGGCGGTCGTGCCCAGAGGCGGCGCGAGCGCGGGGTGGCACAACGCGCGCTCCAGGTCGGGCCAGGGGAACGCGAGCGCCAGCTCCAAGGAGGCTCCAGACGCCGTCACCTGTCGGCCCTCGGCGCGCAAGGGATACAGGAGCGCTCGGTACGGTGAGGGCGAATCCGGCCCGGTCAGCCGCGACCACGCGCGGACGAGCGCGGTGGCCGAGGCGGGTGTCGCCAGGTCCACGCGGACGGCTTGCGGCACCGGCCTGGACAGCGCACGCGCGAGCGCGGGGCTCGCGTCACCGTCGGGCGTCACGCGACACACAGGCCGCGACAGGAGGCCCAGGAGCGTTGCTTCGATGGGCGTGTCCGCGAGCGCGGGCTCCGCGACCTCGGGAGGGCCTGCGTGGGCCACGCGCAGCTCGCCGCCATAGCGTGGGCGGCTGGCCGCGAGCGACGCGGACGCGGGAGCGAGGAGGGCAAGACAGACGAGGGCCGTGCGGGACTTCATGGCGCACCTTGGCGCAGGAGGAACAACTCGCTGGTGCCGTCGGGCTTCCAGAGGCCAACGACGACCGCCCGGCGCTTGTCGCCGTCCAGGTCCGCCGTCACCACCTGAAGCGCGCGTCCGGCCGGCAAGGAGCCCTGCCAGAGCGGCTCGCGTCCGAGGGGCGCGTCATGGGCCAGCGACACCACGCGCAGCACGTCCGGCGTGGGTTGGAGCAACGGCGACGTGGTGATCAGCTCAGGCACTCCATCCCCATCGAGGTCACCCAGCGCGCTCCCCGCGCCCAGCCCGCTCAGCCGCGAGGGCACTCCGCCCGGCCGCGCGTAGAGCGATGCGGTGCCGTCCGGATGGACGAACAGACGCCAGGGCGGCGCCATGCTCGCGGTGGTGAAGGGCGCGGGGACGGTGAGGCCATGTCCCTCGGCCAGCTTCACGTCGGGGAGGAACGCCGTCTGTCCTGGTACGGGCGCGCCTCGCTCACGAGGCCCCAGCGCCACGGCGTCGAGGACACCCAGGGTGTGCAGCTCGGCGCGGGCGCGGTCGAACGCGAAGAGCGCGCCGCGCGCATGCTGACTGCTCCACACCGCGAGCCGAGGCGGACCTCCGAGCACCGCCACCGCGCCGAACGGCTCGCGCGTGGTGGCCGGCGACGGGGCCATGCCCACCAGCTCCTGACGGGCCAGGAGCCGCCCATCCGCCGCGTACACGGACACCGTGTGCTCCGTGAGGGCGATGATCTCATCCTTGCCATCGCCGTCCAGGTCTCCCGCGCCCAGGGCCGCGAGCGGCGCATCGAGCCGGGCCATGACCGCGCCCACCAACCGCACGCCCCGCGACGGCGGACCCGAGGGCGGCTGGGTCGGCGCGCGCACCGCCGCGAGCGCCAGCACGGTGGGATCCGCCTCCACGCCCTCGGACAACGCGGCGGCCGGGCGCGGCGGGCGGGTGGGCGTGCGGCCCGACCAGAAGTTCACCCACGTGCCCAGCACGTCTCCGCGAGCGAGCACCTCGCCTGCGTCCACGTCCAGCGTGAGTCGCACGAGCGAGCGTGCGCCCTGCGCGCGAGCCTCGGCCTCCACCGCGTCGGAGGTCGGCGCAGGCAGCACCACCGGCGCCAGTCCCGCCGCGGCCAGGCGCGAAGCGAGCAGGGTGCCAAAGGCCTGGCGCAGCTCCACCGAGCCGCCATTCAGCGAGACTGCGATGGGCGCCTCGGGACTCGCCGCGCGCACCGCGTCGGCCACGGCCCGCGCCAATCGGGGCAGGGCGGGCGTGGCCTCGGTGATGGGGCTGGGCTCGGAGGTGGACGAAGACGGCTCCGCCACAGCGAGCGCGAGCAGCAGGGGCACCGCGAGGGCAGAGGCGCTCACAGTCCCTTCTTCTCCCCGTCCTCCATGAAGAAGTTGTCGGGCGTCACCTGTCCGGGCGGAGGCGCCTCGGCGGTGGGCTGGGTGCCTTCGAGGAAGGGCTCCAACCGGCCAGGGACGGAGTTGCCTGCGAGCAGCCCCGTGGCGGGATCGATCCGCACCTGCGTGATGCCGGGGGGAACCTCGAAGTCGCGCGCGGGAAGGCCCTCATGGGCCACGCGCATGAAGCTCAGCCAGATGGGCAGCGCGGCGCGACCTCCCGTCTCGGCGCCCCCAAGCGGGGTGTTGTCGTCGAAGCCCACCCACGCGCTGGCCACCCAGTCCGTCGTGTAGCCAGAGAACCACGTGTCCTTCGCGTCGTTCGTGGTGCCCGTCTTGCCCGCCGCGGGACGGTTCAGGTCTCGCACCGCGCGCGCCGAGCCCTCCTCCACCACGCTGCGCATGAGCGAGGTGGTGAGGTACGCCACCGCCGGAGGCAGCGTCTCCTCGAAGGCGGGCTGGTGCTCCTCCACCACCGTGCCGCGCGCGTCGCGCACGCGCAGCAGCATGAGCGGCTCGGCGTAGCGTCCGTTGGCCTGGAGCGTGGCGTACGCGTTGGCCGCCTCCAGCATCGTCACTTCGCCCGTGCCCAGCGCCAGGGTGAGGTTCTCCGGCATCGGCGAGTGGATGCCCGCGCGCCGCGCGAAGTCGATGGCCGTCGCGGGGGTGATGGCCTCGATGAGCCGCACCGACACGGAGTTCTTCGACTTCGAGAGCGCCGTGCGCAGCGTCATGGGTCCCTCGAACTGGCGATCATAGTTCTGCGGCTTCCACGTCTTGCCCGTGTACGGATCGCGGATGGTCTCCGGCGCGTCGTTCACCTTCGACAGCGGGGTGTAGCGCCCGCTGCCCATGGCCGCCGCGTAGATGAAGGGCTTGAAGGACGAGCCGGGCTGCCGCCGAGCCTGCGTGGCGCGGTTGAAGGCCGAGCGGCGCGCGTCGTAGCCGCCCACCAGCGCGACCACGTTCCGGTTGGCGGGGTTGATGACCACGAGCCCGCCCTGCGCCACCGGAATCTGATCCAACGCGGCCTCGACGAAGGCCGGCGCGGGCGCGGCCTTGAGCACGCGCACGAAGACGAACTCACCCGGGGCGAACACGTCGGTGATGTCCTTGGGCGCGGCCCTGCCCTTCTGCCTTGCCCACGTCGCGGTGCTGAAGGCGACCTCGGCGGTGCGGCCCACCAGGTCCACGCGCGCCACGTTGCGCCTGGCGTCCACCTCGGTGACGTAGCCCGTCAGCCGCAGGCCCTCCTCAATCGGCTTCAAGCCCACGCGACCCGCCAGCTCGCGCTCGGGGCTCTGCGCCTCCTCTTCCTCGGGCGTCAGCTCAGGGCGCTGCTCCTCGCTGCCCTCGTCGTCGAGGTCCGGCGTCCGCGCGCCCTTGGAGCCCGGGGCGTCCTTGGGGGCGTTGACCGTGTCCGCGGCGAGTGGCGCGAGATCCGCCACATAGCCCTGGTCCTTCTGCCGGCGACCCGCTTCGTCGATGCGCTGGGCGATGAGCGCGCGCAGCCGCTCGAAGCGCGCGGCCTCCATCCGCCCCAACGCACCCCGATAGCCCTGGCGTCGGTCCAGCGCCTCCAGGCCGTCGCGCACGGACTGCTCGGCGGTGCTCTGGAGCTTGGGCAGCATGGCGATGTCCACGCGCAGCCCGCCCTCCATCACCGCCTTCTCGCCGTACCGCTCGATGAGCGTGCGGCGAATCTCTTCCGCGTAGTACTCGCCGCCCGTCGTCTCCTTGCGCGGCGCCAGCACGATGGGCTTGGCCTTCTCCGCCTCGGTGATGGCGCGGGGCACGAAGCCGTGCTGCGCCATCTGCTCCAGCACGTAGTGCTGCCGCGACCGGGCGCGGGTCATGTTCGTCACTGGGTTGATGCGGTGCGGGAGCTGCACCGTTCCGCCCAGCACCGCGGCCTCGCCCACCGTGAGGTCCTGCGTGTGCTTGCCGAAGTAGAAGAGCGCCGCCTCCTCGATGCCGTAGCGGCGCTGACCGAAGTACGCCTGGTTCACGTAGAGGTTGAGGATCTGATCCTTCGTGAGGGCCTCCTCCACGCGCGGCGTGAGGATCCACTCCCGCACCTTGCGCGACAGGCGGCGCTCGGGCGTCAGGAGCATGTTCTTCACCACCTGCTGCGTGATGGTGGAGGCGCCGGACTTGCGGCTGCCCGGGATGAGGTTCTTCACCGCCGCGCGCGCGATGCCGAAGAAGTCGAGCCCCTCGTGCTTGTAGAAGTCCGCGTCCTCCGCGGCGAGGAAGGCGTAGCGGACATGGGGCGGCATGTCCTCGATGCGCACGATGGTGCGGCGCTCCACGGCGTACTCGGCGCACACCGTGCCGTCCCCGCACGTCACCTTGGTGACCTGGGGGAGCTGGTAGGTGCGCAGGGCCTCCACCGAGGGCAGGTCGCGGCTGAAGTACAGGTAGGTGCCCACGGCGGTGAGCAGCGCGAGGACCAGGCCCACCGCGCCCAGCACGAGCAGGCGCTTCGTCCACCGCCACAGGCGCGCGCCCAGGCCGGGGCGCGCGGGGGGAGGGGGGCCCACCGGAGCGGGGGTGGGGGGGGATGTGGGCATCGGTCGGGCCGGAGTCATGGCGCTCGGAAAGAAAGGGGCTGCACGTTAAACCGAGGGGCGCGAGACGGGAACCCGCGCCCGAGGAGAGTCTTCCGGCTGCCCGCCTACGGTGCGGGAAGCTCGGGGGTCAGGGCCAGCGGTGGGTCGGCGTGGGCGAGGCGCTTCATGCGCTCGGCGTTGACGCGGGCCTGGACGTAGCGCGGCGACAGGCGCGTGGCGGTGGCGTACGCGGCGCGGGCCTCCTCTGTCCGGCCGAGTCGCTCGCACGCGACCCCCAGGTTGTTGTGGACGTAGGCCACGTGGGGCAGCAGCGCGGCGGCCTGGGCGAGGACCTCCATGGCCTTCTGGTTCTCTCCGGCGCGCAGGTAGGCGAAGCCCAGGTTGTTGAGGGCGTAGCCGTGCTCGGGGTCCAGGTGCACCGCCTGCTGGAAGCGGAGGATGGCGAGGGCCAGCTCGCCCGCGCTCAGGTGGGCGAGGCCGAGCACCTGGTAGACCTCCGGCTCCTCCGGATCCCTCAAGAGCGCCTCCTCGCCCGCGTGCACCGCGTCCGCGGCCCGGCCGAGCGACAGCAGCAGGCGGGCCTGTTGCAGCAGCGGCCCGGTGCTCGAGGCCTCCAGGCGGCCGAGCCGCGTGTAGGCCTGGAGCGCCAGCTCCGTCTGGCCCGCGAGCCGCGCCAGGCGAGCCAGCTCCGCGAGGGCGTCCGAGTCCAGGGGCTCGTCATGGAGGGCACGCCGGCACTCGGTGAGGGCACCGGACAGGTCTCCCAGCTCGCTCAGCACGCGCGAGCGACCGAGGTGATCCACCTTCCGGCCGTGGGAGTGCGCCAGCCCCAGGCCATCCGCGTCGGGAACGGGGACGGGAGCGACGGGCAGGTCGGGCGTGGAGGCGAGCGGAGCTGCTGCCACGACTTCGCGCGGGGCCTCGGGCGTGGAGAGGAGCACGGGCGTCGCCTCGCTCGGGGCGGTGGGCGCGTGATGGAAACGCGAGGCGAGGGCGCCTGGGACATCGCCCCAGGCGGTGATGCCGAGCGCGGCGAAGCAGGCGGGCAACAGCGCGTTGCGCAGGGCTCGGGTGAGCGAGTCCTCTCGGGACGACGGGGCGCGGCGAGGTGGGGCGGTGCGGCTCCTGGGGCTCATGGTGCGGCCTCGACTTCCTGCTCGGCGTGCCAGGCGAGGCGCGCCGGGGAGCGGCGCAGCTCCCACCCGCGACTACTGCGACGCGCGTGCCAACGCGGTGGCCCGGGACGTGGACGGAGGGTGTGGCCCGGCAGCCGCAGAAGCAGGGAAAAGCGTGGCGACCGCGTGGGTGTCGTGCGACGGTCGCCGCGATGAAGATTGCGACCTGGAACGTGAACTCGGTGCGGGCTCGGCAGCAGCGCCTGGTGGACTGGCTGAAGAGCGCGCAGCCGGACGTCCTCTGCCTTCAGGAGCTGAAGTGCGTCGACGCGGACTTCCCCTTCGAGGCGGTGCGCGAGGCGGGCTACTTCGCCGCGGTGCACGGCCAGAAGACCTACAACGGCGTGGCCATCCTCGCGCGTGAGGAGCCCCAGGACGTGGTGAAGGGGCTGTCGGATGGCGTCGAGGACAGCCACGCGCGCCTCATCGCGGCGACGGTGCGCGGCGTCCGCGTGGTGAGCGCGTACGTGCCCAACGGGCAGTCGGTGGACTCGGACGCCTACGTGTACAAGCTCGAGTGGTTCCGCCGCCTGCGCCGCTACCTCGACACGCGGCACAAGCCCGACGAGGCGCTGGTGCTGGGCGGTGACTGGAACGTGGCGCCCGAGCCCATCGACGTGCACGACCCGGCGCTGTGGGAAGGTCAGACGCTGTTCACGATGCGCGAGCGGGACGCGCTCCAGCAGGTGGGCGCGTTCGGACTCACGGATGCGTTCCGCAAGCTGCACCCGACCGAGCAGAAGTTCTCGTGGTGGGATTACCGGATGCTGGCGTTCCCCAAGAACAAGGGCGTGCGCATCGACCACCTGTTCCTCTCCGCGCCGCTGGTGGAGCGGCTGACGGCGTGTGACGTGGACCGCGAGGCGCGCAAGGGGCCGCAGCCCAGTGACCACGCCCCGGTCTGGGCCGAGCTGCGCGACTGAAGCCCCGTGGGCGCTACTTCCCCAGGCGCGCCCCTTGGGTCACGGGCAAGGTGGGCGCGGGGCCCGTGCCCGCGAGCGCGCCCGCGGTGGACTCGCCGAGCAGCTTGCGGAGGTCATCCCCGAAGAGGATGACCGAGAGCACGGCGATGGTGACGAGCAGCGCGATGGCCCCGGCCACCGTGGTGACGGTCGACAGGAGCGCGAGCGCCTCGGAGCGCTCCGTGGTCCAGATGCGGCGGCAATCCCCCGTGACGACGGTGCCATCGTTCCGACGGTACAGCCGCACGCAGACCCGGCCGCCGGGCTGGAGCAGGGCCTCCACCTCGGGCGTCGTCATCTCGCGCACGTTGTAGACGTCGAGCCGGCACGCGGCGCAGTGGCGCACGCGCTCATCGCCCTGCATGTCCCCCCACTTCATCTGGCAGGGCGTCCGGATGGTGAGCCGCTCGTCGAGTGAACGTGGATCCATGACCCGCAAACCTAGGGGCGCGGCTCCCTGGGGAGAATCCGCTCCATGTCCGTCGGACGAATGACCGAGGGCGCGAGCGACCCTCCTCGTGGCGTGGCGTGCTTGCGGGCTCAGGTCGGCATGCGATGCTCGCCCTCGCATGTCGACGACGCCCCCTGAGCCGTTGCCGTTCCCGGAGAGCTTGTGCCATCGCTGCGGGGCGCCGCCTCGGTACGTCCAGACGCGGACCTCCACGTTCATCATGTGCCCGTTGCTGCCCCAGAAGTACGCGCCCCAGCCCGTCCGGGCCTGCGCCCTCTTCGTGGCCCGGCCCCCCTCGACGGAGGGTTGATCCGGCTTCGTCGCATCCCAGGCAAGCGTTCACTCCGCGCTCCGACCCCTGCATCATCGAGTCGGGGGCGCCAGTCATTGTCATAGAGTGCGACCTTCCGGGTTGCCCCGGAGTGGAGGCGCGACATGGACTGTGACTGGCTCATCATCGGCTCGGGTTTTGGCGGCAGCGTCAGTGCGTTGCGGCTGACCGAGAAGGGCTACCGGGTGGTGATGCTGGAGAAGGGCCGCCGCCTCCAGGCCCAGGACTTCCCCAAGACGAACTGGAACCTCAAGCGCTGGCTGTGGATGCCGCAGCTCGGCTGGCGCGGGCTCTTCAAGATGACGTTCTTCCGCCACGTCACGGTGTTGTCCGGCGTGGGGGTGGGCGGGGGCTCGCTGGTGTACGCGAACACGCTGCCCATCCCAAAGGACGACTTCTTCGAGGCCCACTCCTGGGGCCACCTGGCGGACTGGAAGACCGAGCTCGGGCCGCACTACGTCACCGCGCGCCGGATGCTCGGCGCCACGCCCAACCCGCTGCGCACGTATCCGGATCAGGTCCTCGAATCCGTGGGCCAGGACCTGGGCCGCACGGACTTCCAGCCCACCACGGTGGCCGTCTACTTCGGCGAGCCGGGCGTCACCGTGCCGGACCCCTACTTCCAGGGCGAGGGCCCCGAGCGCACCGGCTGCATCGCCTGTGGCGGCTGCATGCTGGGGTGTCGCCACGGCTCGAAGAACACGCTCGACAAGAACTACCTCTACCTGGCGGAGCGGCGCGGCCTCACGCTGCACGCGGACACCGAGGCCACCTGGGTGCGCCCGCTGCCTGAGGGTGGCTACGAGGTCCAGGCGCTCGAGGGCACGGGCTTCTTCCGGACCCGGCGCCGCTTCACCGCGCGGCACGTCATCTTCGCGGGTGGCGTGCTCGGCACCCTGGATCTGCTCCTCAAGCTCAAGGCGGACCCAGACGGACTGCCGCGCGTGTCGGAGCGCCTGGGCGATGGCGTGCGCACCAACTCCGAGGCGCTCATCGGCATCGTCAGCGGTGACCCGAAGCGCGACCTGTCCAAGGGCATCGCCATCGGCTCCATCCTCCACACGGACGCGCACTCGCACCTGGAGCCCGTGCGCTACTCGGATGGCTCGGGCTTCTTCCGGCTGTTGATGGCGCCGCACGTGGAGGGGCGCACGTTGGTGGCGCGCCTGGGGCGGCTGGCCATGTTGCTGGCCCGTCACCCGCTGCGCTTCCTCAAGGCGTGGTTCGTCCCCAACTTCGCCCGGCGCACCATGATTCTTCTCTACATGCGCACGATGGAAGGACACCTGCGGCTGCGTCGCGGTCGAGGCGTGGCCACGGGGGGGCGCAAGGGGCTCGTCACGGGCTTGCAGGAGGGGCCCGCGCCCACGGCCAACATGCCGGAGGCGTTCGACCTGGCGCGGCGCGTGTCACAGAAGCTGGATGGCTACGCGATGACGATGGTCAGCGAGACGGTGCTGGGCAGCCCGACCACCGCGCACATCCTGGGCGGCGCGTGCATGGGCGACTCGGCCGAGACGGGCGTCATCGACCACCGCCACCGCCTCTTCGGCTACGACGGGCTCTACGTGGTGGACGGCTCGGCCATCTCGGCGAACCCCGGGGTGAATCCCTCGCTCACCATCACCGCGCTCGCCGAGCGGGCCATGACCTTCATCCCCGCCGCGAAGGAGCGCCCGCGGGGCGACACGGAGGCGCGAGTGGAGGCGCCGTCCGCGCCGCGGGCACCGCACCTCGCGGCGGGCGGCTGAGCCGGGAGGAAGGGCGGGCCCTTCCTCCCGAGCCGAGCACTACAGCCGGACCTGCACTTCGTAGCGGCGGTTCTTGGCCTTCTTGGCCTCGGTGTTGTCCGGCTTCACGAGCAGCTTCTCGGAGCCGTAGCCCACCGCCTTGATTTCGCCGCGGGGGATGCCGCGCGCGACCAGCTCCTTGACGATGGTCTCGGCGCGGTCCTCGCTGAGCTTCTTGTTCTTCGCGGCGTCACCGGTGGAGTCGGTGTGGCCGGCGACCTCGAAGGTGTAGCTCTTGGCGCCCGCGCCATCGAGCTGCTTCTTGGCATCGACCAGCGCGGCGGTGAGCTTCTTCAGTCGGTCGCCGCAGCCGGGCGCCAGCTCGGCGGTGCCCGTCTTGAAGCTGCACTGGTTCTTGCGCGCATCTTCGAGCAGCTTGGTGTTGACGCGCTTCTCCACCGTGGCCTTGCCCGCGTCGCCCGCCGCCTTCTTGAACTGGTCGAGCGCGCCCTGCGCCCCGGCCACTCCGGGAACGGCCAGCAGGGACACGGCGATGCACAGTGCCTTGAGCTTCATGTTCGGATGCCTCCAAGTTCCGGGTTCTGACTGGAACGGGGCGCAAGGCTGCCCACGCGGTGGCGCCGCGTCCAGCCCCATCATGCCCGTCCCCTCGCGGGGGAGCCGGCCGTGGCGTGGCGGACGGGCCGTGAAACTTGCCTCGCCTCGCGGCCAGCGCACGATTCGCCGCTCGGCGCGCAAGGAGGCGAGGCCCCCATGAGTGACACCCCCCGGACGGACATCTGGCGACGGCTCCTGTCGGGCCATCGCGTGGGAGCGGAGCCCAAGCCGGAGTCCGCCTCGCCCCAGCCCGCTTCCGCCGAGGAGCGGCTGCTCCCGGATGAGCGCACCGACTACGACCGCGACTACGACCGCATCGTCTTCTCCAGCGAGTTCCGCTGCCTGCACGACAAGACGCAGGTGTTTCCCCTCTCGTCGAGCGACTACACACGCACGCGGTTGACCCACAGCATCGAGGCCTCGTGCGTCGGCCGTTCTCTTGGACAGCTCGCGGGGCGTCACCTGCGCGCGAGCGGCGTGGACGTGGAGCCCTCGCACCTGGGCACCATCGTGGCGGCGGGATGTCTGGCACATGACATTGGCAACCCGCCCTTCGGCCACTCGGGCGAGTCGGCCATCCAGCACTGGGTGGAGCAGCGGCTGGCCGCTCCTGGCTCGCCCTGGCCCGAGCGCTTCGCGTCTCCAGCGGAGCGCACGGACCTCACGCTCTTCGAGGGCAACGCGCAGGGCTTCCGCATCCTCACCCGGCTCCAGTCGCGGGAGCGACGAGGGGGGCTGCGCTACACCGCGGCGCTGCTCGGCGCGATGGGCAAGTACCCCCGGCCCTCGGTGTTGCCGGGCGAGCGGGCGCGCCGCGAAGGCTTCGTGTCCGAGAAGAAGTTCGGTTACTTCCAGGACGACGTCGAGCTGGCGCTGGAGGCGTATCGCGCGGTGGGGTTGGTGGAGCGCGAGCCGGGCGTCTTCTCCCGGCACCCGCTGGCCTTCCTCGTCGAGGCGGCGGACGACATCTGCTACGCGGTCATCGACCTGGAGGACTCCGCGAAGCTGGGACTCGTTCCGATGGAGCGAGCCTGCGAACTCCTGGAGGCCGTGCTGCCGCCGAAGCACGGGAGCCGCGCGCCGCATTCGCATGGAGAGACGCGCATGGCCCAGGCTCGGGCGCGCGCCATTGGCCTGCTCATCCCCGCGTGCGTGACGGCCTTCCTGGAGCATGTGTCAGAGATGGAGGCGGGGCGCTTCGAGGCGCCGCTCGTCTCCGTGCTGCCCGAGGTCCGCGAACAGTTGAAGGCCATCAAGGATGTCACGCGCGCGCATGGCTATGAGAGCGAGCGCGTGCTTCAGATTGAGAGCGCGGGCTTCAAGACGCTGGGCGGCCTCTTGGACATGTTCGCGGGCGCGGTGGTGACGGACGCGCCGAACAAGGAGGAGCGCAAGCTGCGCCAGCTCCTGCCGGTGGAGTCCTTCCAGCGGCCCGAGCACGCGGAGGTGGATCGGCGGAGTCCCCCGAGTCGCGACGAGGCCATCCGTCGCCTGACGCCGTACCAGCGCCTGCTGTGCGTGACGGACTCCATCTCCGGGATGACGGATGGGTTCGCGGTGGAGCTGTTCCAGCGCCTGTCTGGCATCAAGCTCCCCACGTAGCCACAAGGCAGGCACGACTGCTGCGCGGCATCGCGGGCTCCGGTAGAGTTCGGAGCACCGTGTCCTCTTCCGTCGTCGCACCCGAGCGCTCCTGGCGCCGCTGGGCATGGCTCGTCACCGTGTGGTCGGTGCCGGCGCTGTCCTCCGTCCTGGAGACGTACACCTTTCGTCGCGGCGACTTGCCGCTGTGGCGTGCCTTCGGCTCGCAGGCTCCCGCCTGGTACGTGTGGGTGCCCGCCACGCCGTGGCTCTTCGCGCTCGCGCGGATGTGGCAACTGAAGCGCCCGCTGCGTGCTCAGGCCGTGCTCGTTCAGCTCCTGGCGCTCGGTGGCATCAGCGGTGGGTTCGCGCTCGTCTATGCGGCGTGCGGCCTTCAGTTCGGCCTCATGCCGTCGGGGGCCATGCCTCCGTTCCTGTCGTACTTCCTGCGCTCGTGGCTCGGGTGGCTCCCGATGATGGCCATGGCGCAGGCCGCGGTGCTGGCGCTGGCCCACGCGCAAGGAGAGTCCCAGCGGGCGCGCGCGCAGGAGCAGCAGGCGGCGCGGCTGGCCGCGCAGCTCTCGGAGTCGCGGCTCCAGGCACTCCAGGCACAGCTCCACCCGCACTTCCTCTTCAACACGCTCAACGCCATCGTCGTGCTGGTGCGCGAGCGCGAGACGGACGCGGCGGCGCGGATGCTCGTCCAGCTGAGTGAGCTGCTCCGGCAGTTCCTCCGCCAGGGCGCGGCGCAGGAGGTCACCCTGCGCGAAGAGGTGGCGGTGCTCGAGCGCTATCTGGAACTCCAGGGGTTGCGCTTCGCGGACCGGCTGCGCGTGCAATGGGACGTGGCGCCCGAGTTGATGACGGCGCGCGTCCCGTACCTCGTGCTCCAGCCCTTGGTGGAGAACGCCTTGCGACACGGCATTGGCGCGCGAACCGCTGCGGGCGCGCTGGCCATCCAGGCGCGACGAGACGGCGAGCGCTTGGAGTTGGTGGTGCGCGACGATGGTCCTGGATTGCCTCAGGGATTCGATGCGGCGCGTAGCTCCGGCATTGGATTGGCGAACACGCGGGCTCGCCTGTCTCAGCTCTATGGCGAGGCCGGTGTGCTGAGCGTCAGTGCTGCGCCGGGCACTGGCACCGAGGCGCGCGTCCTGCTGCCCCTGGTCTGGGAGTCGCGGTCCGCCGAGGCCGCCCATGCCTGAGCTGCGGGTGCTGCTGGTGGATGACGAGCCGCTGGCGCGGAAGGGACTGCGGCAGGCCCTCGCGCGCCATCCGGATGTCGAGGTCTGCGGCGAGTGTCGCGATGGTCGCGAGGCCGTGGAGTCCATCCATGCGCTGCGCCCTCACCTGGTGCTGCTCGACGTGCAGATGCCGGAGTTGGATGGCTTCGGGGTGCTGCGCGCGGTGGGACCGGAGCACATGCCGGCGGTCATCTTCGTCACCGCGTTCGATGCGTTCGCCGTGCGCGCCTTCGACGTGCACGCGGTGGACTATCTGGTGAAGCCCTTCGCGGACGAGCGATTCGACGCGGCGCTGGCGCGCGCGCGGCAGCGTCTGCGCGTGGGCGAGGCGGCGGAGCTGGGGCGGAAGCTCGCGTCACTGCTTGCCGAGACACCGACTGCGCCCACGGTGACTCCGGCCTCGCCACGACAGGCTGAGTCACCGGAGCGGCTGCTCGTGCGGGTGGGGACGCGCTCGGTGCTGGTGTCCGTCGCGGACATCGAGTGGATCGAAGCGGACGACTACTGCGTCACGCTCCACGCGGGCGACAAGTCCCACGTCTTGCGCGAGAGCCTGTCCGCGCTGGAGGCGCGGTTGGATCCCGAGCGCTTCGTGCGCATCCACCGCTCGGCGCTCGTGAACCTGGAGCGCATCCGGGAGGTGCACCGCCCGAGCCCCACCGAGCAGGTGGTGGTGCTGGACTCGGGGCAGCGGCTGCCGGTGAGCCGCAGTCGCCGCGAGCACTTGGAGCGGCGACTGGGCCGGGCTCGCTAGCCGCCCGACGGCGGAGTGGGCGGCGCGACGGGTGCGCGGGCTTGCTCCACGGCCTGGACGAGCGTGGCCCAGTCCGTGGGGCCCAGGTGCATGCCGAAGACGCGGCCCACCTCCAGCTTCTCGCGAGCGGCGACCTCCTGCGTTTCGGCGAGCTGCTGCGGCATGGCGAGCGCCCCGGTCTGCGCGGGCTGAACCAGGTCGCTGGTGTAGAGCAAGCGGTGCTCCGGCAGCCACGCGAAGAGCATGCGCTCGCCCGTCTCGGTGCGGACGGGGATGAGTTCAATGCGATTCTTGCCCGTGCCCAGCACGGTGCGGCGCGAGAGGGCCTGGAGCTTCGCGGCGCGCGGGGCTCGGGCGAGTGCGTCGGGGACGGTGAGGCGCGGCGCCTTCAACAGGCGCTCGACCAGCGGGCGGTTGAGGTCGAGCACTTGAAAGGGAATGCCGCGCGCGGCGTACTCGCGCAGACCGCCGATGTGTGGCCACGCGTCGCTGGTGGAGACCACGGCCTTCACCTTCTGGCCGGGGAACCGCCTGGCGACTTCCTCCATCACCTTCGCCGAGTAGCCCGAGGTGAGCGGCGCCTCCAGCACCACGATGCCGTCCTCCTGCTGGACGAGCGCCACGTTCCATCGCCCAGGAATCTGCACGACGCCGGGCGCGACCTCGACGGGCGCGCTCCCTGGCAGGCCCAGGGGCATTCCCTCCAGCGTGCGCGTGGCGCGCTCAGCGAAGCCCTTCGTCACCGCCTCGGGCACGGCGAAGACCTTCTCGTCGAGCGGCGCATCCAGCGTCACGGCGGTCACCGTCTGCGAGTGGTACGCGACGCCATTGCGCTCCCAATCCCAGCCGCGCGGATAGCGCAGTCCACCGGGCTCCAGGGACCACGACTGGAAGGTGAGCACCGTGCGCACGTCACCCCAGATGTTCCAGAACAGGTCCTCGGGGTGGGCCTCCACGCGCTCCACGGCGGTGGGCAGGGCGGTGTTCGCGTTGAGGAACAGGCGCACGCGCGCCGCGCCCTGACGGAAGGCCACCACGTGGTGCGGGACGTCCTGCATCACCGCGTCCGGTTCGGCGCGCAGGTCGCTTGCGTCCAGCGCGATGAGGAGCACGCGCTCAGGGGCGGTGTCGAGTCGCTCGCGCAGGTCCTGGGCCTGCGCGGTGCCCGCGGGACGCATCTGTCCCTCTCGCTCCATGGCCGCCACTCCGTCGACGAACACCTGGCTGAGTGGGGTCCACGTGGGGAGCGGGGCGCCTCGGGCTTCGCAGTGCTGGTGCAGTCGTCCCCGCCGCAGGTCGCGCACCTCGTCGAACTGCTCGTAGGCGACGAGGAACGGCGGAGTCGGGCGCTCGGACTGCTCCAGCAGGTTCCAGTGCCCCACGCCCTGCAGGCGCAGGCTGCCGAGGTTCCGGAGGCGCGCCTCGCCGCCCATGGCTTCCAAGGCGGCCTGGACGTGGGCCCGAGCGACCGCGTCCGAGGCCGAGGCCGGTCGCGCGAGCAGGAGGAGGGTGATGACGCAGAAGAGCGGGGTTCTCATGCGCCGGACGATGGCGCACCTCGAACCTGTCGCTCGGGGGCATGCAGCGAGCGCGCGGCGGCGTGCGGCGAACGGTTCGTCGCGCGCGGTGAACGGCAGAGGACGGGGAGGGCCCTCAGTCGCCGCTGACCGCGAGCTGCCAGTCACCCGAGGGGCTGATGCCCACGCGCAGGCCCAGGTAGCTCTTGGCCTTCTTCATGGAGCGCACCTGCACCTCGGGATAGAGCCCTTGGAGGGCATCGAACTCCTTCGCGGTGGCGCCCTCGCGCGCGGCGGTGGGCCACAGGTAGAGCTGCCCCTGCTTCACGTAAGGCATGTTGAGCACGCGCACGAGGCGGCCAAGGATGGGATCGCCCTTGGCTTCCTCCATGTCGCGCCAGTACGCGGCGACGTCGGGCGCGCTGCCGAAGGTGAAGCGCAGTCCGCGGCCATGTTCGTCCGCCAGCTTCGCGAGCTCCGCGTAGTCACAGGACACCGCGGCCGCGACGATGCGGCGGCGCATGTCTTCCACCAGCGGGGGCAGGGCGGGCTTCGCCGGCTTCGGCGTGGCGCTCATCCCGCTCGCGGAGCACGTCGACGAGGTGCCGGCGTCCGTGCCCGATGTGCCGACCGGGCCGGCATCGGCCAACCCCGCGTCTGGTTCTCCGAGGGGCGACGCCGCGTGTTCTCTCGGCGCGGCGGCCCCCGCGTCCGCTTCGGCCGAGGTGCCGGGCGACGGCGTGCGCGGCGATTCCTTGCAGGCGGTGCAGAGGGCGAAGACACAGGCGGCGACGAGGGCGGTGCGGTTCATGGCGGGGGCGTTGTAGCCCACCGCTTCCGCGCGGGAAGACCTCAAGCGGCCATGTGTACAGCAGTCTTCAAGTCCCGCCCTTGGGGCTCTCGATGACGACGGAGAACGGGTCGAACGCCTCGTCCTTCTTCTTCTGTGGGGGCGTGGGCATCCCGAACTCGCCCGTGGGGTGCGAGGGGCGCACGGACGTGTACGGATCAATCTTCACGGGGACCCCGAACACCTTGGGGTTCTTCTTCACTTCGCGAACTTGACCGAACGGCTGGGGCGCCACCTTGTCGTCGCTCATGCCCTCCAGCCTACCGCGCGAGCGGACTGTCCGTACGTCCACACCAGGACTTGGGTTGAGGCGGACTCGGGGCGATACTCCGCGCCATGTGCGGCCGTGTCACCGTCCAGACGTCACCCCAGCAACTCGTCGAGGAGCTTGGCCTCCTCGGGGTCCGGGCCTCCTTGGAGCGCCCTCGCTACAACCTGTCGCCCACGCAACAGATGCCGGTGGTGCCCAATGACGGCGCGCGCATGTTGGATGCGTTCCGTTGGGGCCTCATCCCCTCGTGGGCGAAGGACGCCTCCATTGGCAACAAGCTCATCAACGCGCGCGCGGAGACGGTGGCGGAGAAGCCCAGCTTCCGCTCCGCGCTGAAGCGCCGTCGGTGCCTCGTGTTGGTGGATGGCTGGTACGAGTGGAAGCAGACCACCAAGCCCAAGACTCCGTTCCTGTTCCGTCGCCGAGACGGGAAGCCCATCGCGTTGGCGGGGCTCTGGGAGGAGTGGACGGCGCCGGACACGGGCGAAGTCCTCCGCACGTGCACCGTCATCACCACGGGCCCCAACGCCTTGATGGCGCCCATCCATGACCGGATGCCCGTCATCCTCGCGCCCGAGGCTCGGGAGGTGTGGCTCCGCCCCGAGCCGCAGGAGTCCGCCGCGCTGCTGCCGCTGCTGGTGCCCGCGTCGGGTGATGCGCTGGAGGCCTACGAGGTGGCGCGGGTGGTGAACTCGCCCGCGAACGACGTGCCGGAGTGCGTGGCGCGCGTGGCCGCCTGAGGCTCCGCGCGACGTGGCGACCGCGCGGCCCGAGGTGGACGTCGCGGTGCTGCACCCGGGTGTGGTGCGCACGGCCCTGGGCGCGCGCTCGGGCCCCGTCGGGTGGCTGCGCAAGTGGGTGAAGACAGGCGGTGCGCGACTCGACGGCGCGGCTGCTCGCGCACGCGTGAAGGGCGCGCTCAGGGCCTGCCCGGACCGTGCATCGTCTCCACGATGTGCTGCTTGAGCGCGCGCGCCGCGGACTTGAGCGAGGCATTGCCGCGATGCACGAGCACCACCTCGCGGTGACGCCCGCCAGCGCCCACCGGGACGACCTCGAAGTTTCCCGGCTGCCGGGCCAACAATGCCGGCACGAAGGCCACGCCCAGGCCCGCCTCGACGAGCCGGCGCAGGCTCTCCACGGTGTCTGTCTCCGCGACCACGCGCAGCGACTGGCCGCGCTCGGCGCAGGCGCGGCGCAGGGCCTCGGTGGCGGGCGCCTCGGGCACGATGACGAAGGGCTCGCCGCACGCGTCACCGAGCGCGATGGGCGCAGTGGCGCGACCCAGCGGATGGCCGCGCGGCGCGAGCAGCACGAAGTCCTCGTCCCACAGCCGCTGGATGACGAGGTCCACGCGCTTGAGCGGCAGGTTGAGGACGGCGAGGTCCAACATCCCTCGGGCGAGCTGGGCCTCGAGCACGTCGGGCAGGCCTTCGGTGAGTCGGACGACGACGTGAGGGAAGCGGGCGTGGAATGCGGCCACCATCGCGGGGGCCACCTGCGCTGTGACGCTGGCCATGACGCCGAGCGCGACGGTGCCTTGGGGGCGCTCGGTGACCTCCGCCACGGCCGCCGCGCCCGCGCGCAGGTTGTCCACCGCCTGTCGGGCGAAGGTCAGGTAGCGCCGTCCGGCCTCGGTGAGCGCCACGCCGCGCGCGGTGCGCACCACGAGCTGCGCGCCCAGGGACTTCTCCAGTCCCCGGAGCTGGCGGGACAGCGTGGGCTGCGACAGGTGCAGCCGCTTCGCCGCGGCGGTGATTCCCTCTTCCTCCACCACCGCGAGGAAGGCTTCGAGCTGTTCGAGCATCACGGGCGATTATGCGTCCGCTCCAGGGCGGCGTTCACGAGTCGCGCTTGTTCGAGCGTGTGGGCCTCGGCGATTCCCGTGGCGGGGCTCGCGCTCCGAGGCCGTCCCACGTACCGGGGGCCGTCCGGCACGCTGAGCCCCGAGGCCCGCAGCGCGTCGCAGAGCCTGGGGCGCACGAAGCCCCAGGCCCCCATGTTCTCCGGCTCCTCCTGCACCCAGCGCACGTCCGTGACGCCCCGCAGGGCCTGAAGGTGCCGAGCCAGCTCCGCGGCGGGGAAGGGATGGAGCTGCTCCAGCCGCAGCACGAGGGTGCGCGAGTCCGCGCGCGCGGTCCGCTCCGCCTCCAGGTCCCAGAACACCTTGCCACTGCACAGCAACAACCGGTCGACCTGCGCGGGCTCCGGCGAGGACGGATCCGCGAGCACACGTTGGAACGTGCCGCGCGCCAGTGCCTCCAGCGGAGACTCCACCTGCCGCAGCCGCAGCGGAGCCTTGGGCGTCATGATGACGAGCGGCTTGCGCAGCGGGCGCAGCACCTGACGCCGCAGCAGGTGGAAGAGCTGCGCGGCGGTGGTGGGGGAGCAGACCTGGAGGTTGTCGTCAGCGCACAGCTCCAGGAAGCGCTCCAGCCGCGCGCTCGAATGCTCCGGTCCTCCGCCCTCATGTCCGTGAGGCAGCAGCAGCGTCAGGCCGCTCAGTCGGCGCCACTTCACCTCGGAGGACGCGAGGAACTGATCCAGGATGGGCTGGGCCATGTTGACGAAGTCGCCGTACTGCGCCTCCCACAAGACGAGCACCTCCGGCGCATCCAGGCTGTAGCCGAACTCGAAGCCCATCGGCGCCAGCTCCGAGAGGGGCGAGTTGTACACCTCGAAGCGGGCCGCCTCCGGAGCCAGCGTGGCGAGCGGAACATGCCGCGCGTCGGTGACGGCCTCATGGAGCACCGCGTGGCGGTGGCTGAAGGTTCCGCGCTCCGCGTCCTGACCCGTGAGCCGCACGCGGTGCCCCTCGGACAGCAGGCTCGCCAGGGCCAGATGCTCGGCCTCCGCCCAGCTCACCGTGGCCTTGCGCCCCTCCGCCACGTCCTTGCGTCGCTCCAGCACCTGCGTGGTCTGCCGCAAGAGTCGGAAGCCCTCGGGCACGGTCGCCAGTCGCGACATGAGCGCGCGCAGTGTCGACTCCGCGACACCCATCTGCGCCTCGGGGGTCGCCGTGTCCTCGCCGCCTCGGTAGTCCTTCCACCGGCCCTCGAGCGTGGTGGGCGGGGCATAGGCGTTGTGCGCGCGCGCGCGCTCATACGCCTCGCTGAAGTGCCGCACGGCTTCGAGCCGCAGCGCCTCTGCCTCCTCGGCAGTCACCACGCCCTGGAGGGCGAGCACCTCGGCGTGAAGCTGGCGCACGCGGGGGCGCGACTCGATGTCCCGGTACTCGCGGGGCTGGGTGAAGCGGGGCTCGTCCGTCTCGTTGTGGCCCAGGCGCCGGTAGCAGCACAGGTCCACCACCACATCGCTGTGGAACCGCTGGCGGTACTCTGTGGCCAGCCGCATCACGAAGGCGCATGCGTGGGGCTCATCCCCGTTCACGTGGAAGATGGGCGCGTCCAGCATGCGCGCGAAGGCGGTGCAGTAGTCCGTGCTGCGCGCATCGGAGGGATCCGTGGTGAAGCCCACCTGGTTGTTGATGACCACGTGCACGGTGCCGCCCGTGGTGTAGCCCTTGAGCGCCGCCATGTTGAACGTCTCGCCCACCACGCCCTGGCCCGCGAAGGCCGCGTCGCCATGGATGATGACGGGCAGCACCGCGTCCTGTCCGCTGTCCGCGCGACGGTCCTGCCTGGCGCGAGCACGGCCGAGGACGACAGGCCCCACGACCTCCAGGTGGCTGGGGTTGAAGGCGAGCGACACGTGGATCCGCTGCCCCGCGCGCGTGACGTGATCCGTGGAGGCGCCCAGGTGGTACTTCACGTCGCCTCGGCCCAGATAGCGCTCTGGCTCGGTCGGCCCGTGGAACTCGCTGAAGAGGGCCTCGGGGGGCTTGCCCAGCACGTTGACCAGGACGTTGAGCCGCCCGCGGTGGGCCATGCCCAGCATGACCTCCTGGACGCCGAGCCCGCCCGCGGTCTCCAGCAGCGCGTCGAGCATGGGGATGAGGCTCTCGCCGCCTTCGAGCGAGAAGCGCCGCGCGGCCGAGTTCTTCAGGTGCAGCACGTGCTCGAAGGCCTCGGCGGCGGACACGCGCGCCAGTCGCCACCGGCGCTCCTCGCGAGAGCCGCCGCTCCAGTTCGCCGGATTCTCCAGCCGCTCGCACAGCCAGCGCCGAGGCGTGTCTGGCAGCTGCGACAGCTCCACGCCCACGAAGCCGCAGTAGGTCCGTCGCAGCAGCCCGAGCACCTCGCTCCAAGGAAGCGGCGCGTCGAGCCGCATCTCCGGAGGGCTCACGCGTTGCTCCAACTCCGCGGGCGAGAATCCGTCGGGCTCCAACCAGAGGAGCGCTTCGACATCCGGGGCCCGAGCGCGGCGACGTCGGAGCGGATCCACCTGGGCCTGGAGGTGGCCATGGCGCCGGAATGCGTCAATCGTCCGGGAGATCCGTGCCGCGAAGGTGCTCGTGGGGCCCGCCGCGCCGTCTGAGGGTCGGGTGTCAACGGGCGAACGGCCGCCGCCCCACTGCTCGAACAGGCCCGCCCAGCTCCCGTCGACGGACTGCGGATCCGCGACGTATTGCGCATACATCGACTCAAGGAAGCCGACTTGGTCGCCGGCGAGGACGGAGTCCGGATTGCCCATGTCCCCACCTTAGGAGCGAGTCTCCGCGGGCTGGAGCCCCCGCGCCGGAATGCCTCGCATGCGCCTTGCGCATGGGAGACCCGGACGGATGGAGTGGGGTGGGACGGGCCCCCAGTCGATGGCGCGGTGCTTCCGGACACCACTGACGTGGTCTGGGCTCCAGGATTGCCTTAGAGTCGCAGGCCCCGAGGGGGAGCGTTGCCCGACCTGCCGTACAGCGCACATGCCGCCGTGTTCGAGCACACGCGAGACGGTGTGCTCGTGCTCGATCACGCCCATCGCATCGTGGAAGTGAATCGCGCGGCGGAGAACGTCTTCGGTGAGCGGTCGGTGCTGTTGGGCATGGCGGTGGAGCAGGTGCTTCCCGGCTGGCTTCCCCCCGCCCCCGACGTCGATGGAAGCGCCCCCCGCGAGTCCGTGCTGGTGTGGCCACCCACGGGCTCGCTGCGTGTCTTGAGCGTGCCGCAGCGCGACGCCTCGGGGCAGGTGTGCGGCTGGACGCTGATGCTGCGGGACCTGGTGGGCAGCCTGGAGGCAGAGGCCACGCTGCGTCACCAGAAGGAATTCAGCGAGGCGGTGATTCGCAACAGCCCGGTGGCCATCGTGACCATCAGCCGGGAGTTCCGCGTGCTGTCGTGGAACCCCGCGGCGGAGCGGCTGTTCGGCTTCACACCGCAAGAGGCGCTCGGTCGGAACATCCTCCACCTGGTGGCCAATGTAGAGCCCATCCGCCCCGTGGCCGAGCAGACCTCGCGCGAGGTGCTGCAGCTGGACCGCGTGCACTCCGTCACGCAGCGCGTGCGCAAGGATGGCAGCGTGGTGGACGTGGAGCTGCTCGCGCTGCCCGTGGCGGTGGGCGGCCAGCCGGTGGGCTTCATCGCCATCTACCATGACATCACCGACCTCCAGCGCGCGCGTCAGGCGGCCGAGGCGGCCAACCAGGCCAAGAGCCTGTTCCTGGCCACGATGAGCCATGAGATCCGCACGCCGATGAACGCCATCATCGGCATGGCGGGGCTCTTGCTGGACACCGCGCTCACGCCGGAGCAGCGCGACTTCGTGACGACCATCCGGCAGAGCGGTGACGCGCTCTTGTCGTTGCTCAACGACATGCTGGACTTCTCGAAGATTGAAGCCGGCCGCGTCGAACTGGAGTCCAATCCCTTCGACTTGCGTCAGTGCGTGGAGTCGGTGCTGGACCTGCTCGCGGTGCGCGCGAGCGAGAAGGGCCTGGACCTGGGCTACCACGTCGCGGCCGCTACGCCGTCGCTGCTGGAGGGAGACGCGGCGCGGCTGCGCCAGGTGCTGCTCAACCTCGTGGGCAACGCGGTGAAGTTCACCGAGCGGGGCGGGGTGGTGGTCTCCGTGGACGTGCTGCGCGCGCCCGTGGAGCCGGGCGACCCCTTCGAGCTGCGCTTCTCCGTGCAGGACACGGGATTGGGCATCCCCGAGAACCGGCGCACGGGCCTCTTCCAACCCTTCAACCAACTGGACGCCTCCGTCTCCCGCCGCTTCGGTGGCACGGGCCTGGGCCTGGCCATCAGCAAGCGGCTGGTGGAGATGATGGGCGGGCGTATCTGGGTGGAGAGCGAGGGCATCCCCGGCCGAGGCTCCACGTTCCACTTCCTGTTGCCCGCGCGCGCCGCGCCTCAGGCCGCGCTGGGTGGGCCGCGCCTGGAGCAGCCGGTGCTGCGCGGCCGGCGCGTGCTGGTGGTGGACGACAACGCCATCAACCGCAAGCTGATCAATCGCCAGCTCGTGTCCTGGGGCATGGAGCCGGTGGAGGCGGGCTCGGGCGCCGAGGCCCTGGCGCGACTCGAGTCGGGTGGTCCCTTCGACCTGGCCATCCTGGACCACCGCATGCCGCTGCTGGACGGCCCGACGCTGGCCGGAATCATCCGAGGCCAGGAGGCGGTCCGCGAGCTGCCGCTGCTGCTGCTCACCTCGTTTGATCAGCGCGACGCGCAGCCCCCGGGGTTGTTCTTCTCGGTGCTGTCGCGACCGGTGAAGTCCTCGCAGCTCTACGACGCGGTGATGAAGTGCCTGTCGCACGACACCTCGCCGAGCGTGCCCGCGCCCCCGCCGGCCCGCGCCACCCGCGAGGGCTCCATCTTCGGGGAGCGCCCGGCGGCGATGAGTTCGCTGCGCATCCTGCTGGTGGAGGACAACCCCACCAACCAGAAGCTCGCCCTGCTGGTGTTGGACCGTCTGGGCTACCGCGCGGACGTGGCCGTCAACGGACGCGCGGCGCTCCAGTCGCTGGAGCAGCGCGTCTACGACGTCGTCTTCATGGACGTCCAGATGCCCGAGATGGACGGCCTGGAGACCACGCGTCGGGTGCGCCGCGACGTCCCCGCCGGGGTTCAGCCGCACATCATCGCGATGACCGCCAACGCCATGGCCGCGGACCGTCGCGAGTGCCTGGACGCGGGCATGGACGACTTCCTCAGCAAGCCCATCCGCGTCGAGGAACTCATCGCCGCGCTCCGTCGCGTGCAGCCCAAGTTGGAGGCGGCCCCTGTCTCGTCCGCGCCAGTCGTCCCCCGCATCGAGGGACTGGATGCCGCGGCGCTCTCGCGCCTGTGGCACTCGCTGGATGGTCAGGTGGAGCGGATGCTGCCTGAACTCATCGACACGGCCTTGCACAGCATGCCCAAGCTGCTGGATGACGCGCGCGCCGCGCTCGCCCGAGGCCAGCCCGATGACCTGGGCCGCGCGGCCCACACGCTCAAGTCCAACGCGGCCTACTTCGGCGTGACGGGGCTGGAGTCGGTGTGCCACGAGGTCGAGCGCAGCGCGGACGCGGGCGAGCTCGACGGGCTCGCGGAGCGCCTGGAGCAGTGCCAGGGCGAGCTGCTCACGGCGCGTCGCCTGCTGGAGTCCCTGCGCGCGAGCGTGGCGGCTCGCGCGGCGGGCTGAACGCGGGGCTCAGCCGCGCTGCGGTGCCCGTGGATCCACGATGGCGACCGGCTGGCGTCGCCCCTCCTGCGAGACGAGCGCCGCGCTCAACACGAAGTCCTGGCCCATGCGCAGCTCCAGCGAGGTGGGGCCCTTGTTCGCCACGCGCCACTCGGGCTCGATGCGCACGGTGCCCAGCAGCTCGCGCTCGACGGTGGTGCGATCCACCGCCTCGAAGAGCGCCAAGGGGACGGGGCCCGGCCACGGCGGCAGGTCCACGGCCACGGTGCGCACGCTGGGCACCG
Organism: Myxococcaceae bacterium JPH2; assembly: GCA_016458225.1. NCBI lineage: Bacteria > Pseudomonadati > Myxococcota > Myxococcia > Myxococcales > Myxococcaceae > Myxococcaceae bacterium JPH2. The sequence continues at coordinate 103,964 of JAEMGR010000007.1, forward strand.
GCGTGTTGGCGGGGATGACCTCGTGCTGGCCTCCGCCGGGAACCATGATGCCAATGGGCATGGGCACCACGTCCGCGAGCCCACTGACTCCGCGCGCCAGATTGCGCCCGAGGATGGCCGCGCCCACCGCCACGCCCAGCTCGGGGTGGACCTCCTTCTCCGAGGACAGGCGCTTGAAGTGCGCGAAGCGCTGACGGATGGCGGGCATGCGCGTCTGGCCGCCCACCATCACCAACTCGTCGATCTGCTCGGCCTTCAAGCCCGCGCGCTCCAGGACGTCGTCGCACGCGGCGGCGGTGCGCTCGACGAGCTGGAACACCATGTCCTCCAACTGCGCGCGCGTGAGCGTGTGCTGGAAGTCGATGAACGCGCCGTCCTTCTGCGCGATGCACGGCACCCGGATGGGAGTGGCCTCGGTCTGGCTCAGGGCCATCTTCGCGGACTCGGCGGCGAAGATGAGCCGCTGCATCACGACCTTGTTGGGCCGCAGGTCGATGCCGTGCTGCCGCTGGAAGTCGTCCACGAGCCGCTCGGCGATGAGCTCGTCGAAGTTGGCGCCACCGAGGAACGCATCGCCACCCGTGGCGAGCACCTTCACCACCTTGTTCTGCACCGCGAGCAGCGTGGCGTCGAACGTGCCTCCGCCCAGGTCGAACACCATCACCGTCTGCTCGGGGTTGCGCAGGTTGGCGTAGTAGAGCGCCGCCGCGGTCGGCTCGTTGACGATGGCGCGCACCTTCAGGCCCGCCATCTCCGCGGCGTGGCGAACCGCTTCGCGCTGGCGGATGCTGGCATGCGCGGGCACGGTGAGGACGCACTCGGCGAAGGGCGCGCCCGCCGCGTGCGACGCGAGCGTGTGAATCTGCCGGATGATGAGGTGGGCCACGTCGGTGAGCGTCGTCACCTTGCCGTACACCTTCGCGGCCGTGTAGCCGTCGGGCGCCTCCAGCAGCTCGAAGGCGAAGCGGTCGCGGTGGCGCGCCACGTACTCGGACTGGAAGCGCCGGCCCAGGAAGCGCTTGGCCCCGAAGATGGTGTGGCGTGGGTCGTCGATGATCTGCCGCCGCGCCGCGTGGCCCACGATGGCCTTGTCCGCCGCGTGGAACCACGCCACCGAGGGCAGCGTGAAGCTCTTGTCCGTCACGGGGACCACGCGCAACTTGCCGGTCTTGTCGAAGAAGGCCGCCGCGGTGTTGGTGGTCCCGAAGTCGATGCCGAGGATGGGGTCCGCGCTCGTGCTCATGCGCGGCCCACTCTTCCACGTCTCGTGTCGAGGTTCAGCCCGACCGACCTGCCCGCCGGGCTCATCCTCCTGTCACGGAGCCATCAAGGTGGGGTGTTGTACCCCGCTTCGCCATAGGGGCGCAGGCGGTCCAGCCACAGCGACAGCAGCACCTGCAGCTCCTCCTTCGGGTCGGCCCGAGGCTCCTCCTGAGGTGGGAGCACATCGAGGGTCTCGAAGGAGAACGCGTCCGCGCCGTGCGTGCGCCAGTCCTCCTGGAGGCCTGGGGCGAGGCTGTGCATGCCCTGGGTCAGCTCGAAGCGCAGGCGGTTGAGGAAGGCGGTGACGTTGAGGCTCGTCCCCACGAACACCTTCCCATTCACCCGGCAGCGGACCGCGTAGACGCCCATGGGCGGCGGCTTCTCCTTGTAGGCCCGCTTGGCTTCGCTGCGAGAGGCGCGCGAGTCATCACCGGACGCCATGGCGACCTCCCAGGTTCAACATCGCCAGCTTCTCGGTCAGCCGCCCCCGTGCATCGACATCACGCGGTGCCACCCAGTCGCGCCCCATGCGCTCCCAGTCGGGGTCGTCCGGATCCGCGCCAAGCGCGCGCAGGAAGCCCGCGTCGCAGATGAAGAACTGCGTGCGGAAGGGGAACAGGAATCCCCCTTCGGTGCGGAGCGAAGCCGCGGCCTTCGCGTAGGTGCCGAACCAGCGGTTGAGGAAGGCGCCGGGAGGCCGAGCGAAGAAGACCTCGGTGTCGAACTCGCTGGGCGCGCGCTGCTCCAGGGTCTCCTTCAAGGCAGACCACGACGGATGTCCCTGCTCCTGCGCGATGACGCCGAGCGCATGCTTGCGCAGCACCGAGTCCTTGCGCGCCAACACCTCCGGAGCGGACAGCTCCGCGAACTGGGGGAGCTGGCGCAGGCGCTCGGCCGCACGGGTGGCGCGGGCGGCGTCATCCACGAGCAGGTCCTTGAGCAACAGCGAGGCGCGGACCTTGTACTCGCGCAGGAGGTCCAGGGGAGGGGAGGAATCGGTTCTCATGCGAAGCCCTTCGGTGGCGGTCCTCACCCGACGGTGGACCTGGAAGGTGTGCATCGAGAACGACTCGACAGCGGGAGACAGCGAGGGTGACGACGTCTTTCTCGGGTGCAGGCGCCCCTCGGCACCTCGCGGCAGTCAACCAGAGCCGTGCCGGGCTGGCAATGACTTCGCGGGGGAGCTGTCGCTCGTTGGGTTGATCGCTGTCGTCGGATGAATCATGTTTTGCGACGCGCGCACTGAATCCACAGTCAACCCGTGACTGTCTTTCCATCCGTGCTCGACCACCGCGCGCTTGGGCGTCGAATGACCGACGCCCTTTCTCATCCACCAGGAGCAGAGAGTGAATCGCACGCGATGGAAGTGGGTCGCCAGGCAAGCCGGGAGCGTGGTCTTGCTGGCTTTGGGATTGATGTCGACAGAGGTGCTCGCGCAATGCGCCTATTCGAGCATCCAGGCGCGGTTCCAGCTCTCCTCCACGGGAGGCTGGGTGGCCAGCGGCACGGTCATCCAGGGACAGCGCTTCAAGGTCGGGGTCCTGGTGAATGGCGGCAGCACCCTGGCGGCGCGCGAGTACGTGGCCCTGCGCCTCACGGGTCCCAGCGGCTTCGAGGTGCGTCCCCCCGTCAACGGCGTCTACGTCGAGGCGCCCTACAGCGGGACCTATACGTTCGAGGCCACGTGCAACAACAGCACCCTGACGTCCTCGGCCACGCTCACGGCGGATGTACCGAGCACGGGCACGCCCGTGCAGCGGCCCAATCTCCGCGCGATTGGCTTCCGCTCGGGGACGGAGCTCTACGGCGGATACACCGGGAACCAGACGCAGATTGATGCGTGGGACCGGGCGAGCCTGGAGAAGGTGGTCGAGGCGGGCGCGGTCGCGACGCATGTGGGCTTCAGCTGGTCGGACATCGAGCCCGTGCGCGGCGGGGGCTTCAACTGGACGGGCGCGGACGCGCAATACGCGCTCGCGCGAGAGAAGGGCCTGGTGGCCTTCGCGTTCAGCGGAATGACGCCGTTGTGGGCCTTGCCCGCGGGCAGGACCGCGCCGCACAAGTCCCCGCCGGATCCGCAGTACACGGCGGACTTCCAGTACTTCTTTCGCGAGCTGTCGGCACGCTACTGCCACAAGATTCGTTACTACGAGTTCTGGAACGAGCAGAACGGGTGCGGGTGGATCGACGACCAGTGCTCGAACGGGCAGCAGGCTCAAGCCGAGCTGTATGCGGACTGGCTGAAGCTCTGGTACGTGGCGATGAAGGAAGGGTGCCCGGACGTGGTGCTCGCCACGGGTGGTTTGGATTGCGCCAGCTACACGGGGCCCACGGCATGCGCTGACTACATCGGGTGGATCTACAACCGCATCGGCGGGGAGTACTTCGACGCCGTGTCCATCCATCCGTATGGCCAGAAGGTGCCCACGAGTGACGCGGATCCGTACCTCAACATCGACGCGCTCCAGAACGTGCGCGGGGTGATGGTCAACCATGGGCAGCCCTGGAAGAAGATCTGGGCGGACGAGTGGGGCTACAACACGCCCGCGACGCTGGAGGGGCTCAAGGGGCGGATGATTGAGCGGGCCCTGAACTGGTTCGAGGATCCGACCCACGACTATGTCTTCCAGTCGCGCTACCTGACGGTGCAGGACACGGGCGAGCAGCCGGTGGACCACAACTATGGTCTGTGTGACATCAACGCTTCGGTGAGCCCGCCGGTGCTGACGCCGCGCACGGGGCATCAGGCCTACCGCGAGCATGTGCTTGGCGTGGGCGGGACGGTCCTGCCGCTGCAGAACGCGACCATGGAGTTCAACACCACGCCACAGTACGGCGGCCTGGCGAACTGGGGCCCCAACGGCGGATGGGCGAACCACGAGCAGTATGCGCGTCCGGCCAACCAGTTCCTGGGGCAGATGTTCGGCTTCTACTCGGCGGGGACTGCGGAGACGGTGGGCCAGCTGCTCCCGAACAACCGGTTCCAGGCGGGGAAGACGTATGTCTTCAAGAGCTGGGTGCATGGCGGCGGAGACAACACCGGCGTCGTGCCGTTTCAGCTCGGCTATGCGCAGACGGATGGGAGCTTGTCCTCGTGGGCACCGCTGGCCACGCAGCTCTACGCGGTGGGCAACACCTGGTACGAGGCGGCCGGCGTGAGCTTCACGGTCCCGGCTGGGAGCCCCGCCATCGGGAAGCAGATCATCGTCCGCTTCGGCAAGGGGAGCGACGGTGGCATGAGCGACATCTGGTTCGACAACCTGAGCCTGACGATGCGCTGAACCCGGTGCGCGTCATCCCGGGAGAGCCGACGCCCGAGCCTGGATGACGCGCCCGAGCTGAAGCAAAGAGCCGGCGAGGCTGCGAGCCCACGCCTTCGCCGGCTCCCTTTGGGGTGCGAGCCCAGTGCGAAAGCCTGGACACGCGTCCCTTCGTGCCTCATGCCGCCTGTCCTGTCGCCTGCTCCATGTCATTGCGCGCAAGAGGGGGATGCTCATGTTCCGGACAATCGCAGTGCCCCCAAGGAGGAACAAACCATGGACGGACAGCTCCAATCCGCGCGGTCGAGCATCAGCGACAAAATCTCGGGTGCCTACCTCACCACGCGGGATGGCACGCAGATCTACTTCAAGGACTGGGGCCCCAAGGATGGGCAGCCGGTGGTCTTCTCGCATGGCTGGCCGCTGAGCGCGGATGCCTTCGAGGACCAGATGAGCTTTCTGGCCAGCAATGGGTATCGGACCCTCGCGCATGATCGCCGAGGCCACGGGCGTTCGTCGCAGCCGTGGGGTGGCCACGACATGGACACCTATGCGGACGACCTCGCCGAGCTGACCGCGGCGCTCGACTTGCGCAAGGCCATTCACGTGGGCCACTCGACGGGAGGTGGCGAGGTCGCGCGCTACATCGGTCGTCATGGCACCACGCGGGTGGCGAAGGCGGTGCTGATTGGCGCCGTGCCGCCCATCATGATCAAGACGGACTGGCATCCGAACGGCTTGCCCATGAAGGTCTTCGACGACATCCGCGCGGGAGTGCGCAACGACCGCTCCGCCTACTTCTGGGAGCTGAGCATGCCGTTCTACGGCTTCAATCGGCCGGGAGCGAAGGTCTCCGAGGGCTTGAGGGAGAGCTTCCGACTCCAGGGCCTCATGGGTGGACTGCCCGCGATGTACGACTGCGTGAAGGCGTTCTCGGAGACGGACTTCCGGGATGACCTGGCGCGCATGAACATCCCGACCCTGGTGATGCACGGAGACGCGGACCAGATCGTCCCCTTCGAGGGCGCGGGCAAGCTCACGGCCACACTGGTGAAGGGCGCCACGCTGAAGGTCTACCCAGGCGCCCCGCACGGCCTGTGCTCGACGTTGAAGGAAGACATCAACCGAGACCTGCTGGCGTTCATCCGGGGCAACTGAGGCCCAGGGCTTCAAGCCGGTGGGGCGAGAGCACCAGCTCCGTCCCACCGGCCGCTGTCGTGCGGGAGTCCCCTGGATTCAGCGTCCCTTGAAGTAGTGAAACCACCTGGGCGTGTTGCGCAACTGGGTCACGAGCCATGCTGGCAGGAATGAGGCCAGGTCGAAGGTCGTCCCGTTGTCGGGCTGGATGCGATTCGAGGCGTTGAAGGCGGTGTGCAACGCTCCGTTCAACTGCCGGAATCCGGGCTGAGTGTGGCTGAGGTCATGCGGATTGCCATTGCACTCGCCATTCGCGAAGAACCAGTACCACATCTCCTCCGCCTCATCGTGATCGTGCGGAATGAGGGCGGCAGACAGTCCGAGCAATGAGCCGAAGATCCGCCAGAAGTAATACCACCGGGCTTCATCGAAGGCGTAGCCCTGGGGCTGGTTCTGCTGTCTGTCACGCCACGCCTGCGCGGGCACATAGGAGAAGGTCAGCAGCGTGAAGGCGACGCCGCTCTGGTTGTAGAGGGGCCGGCCCGCGTGGGTGTATTGCTTCAACAGCCGATTGTGCATCATCCCGAGCAGCAGCGTCGTGAGCAGGCTTCGCTTCTGGTAAATCGAACGCCAGACCCCGTTCATGTTGCCCCAGAGAATGCGGAGCATGATGCGCGCCGTCTCCATGACTCGGTAACGCAAGACATTGGGGTTCCGGAAGTGCTGGAGGCGGGTGAACAGCGTCTCGATGTCCCGGTGAAGGTACGTCGCCTTGAAGGAGAAGCCGTTGAGGGTGTTGACGGAGGGCACCTGGGCGAAGACATAGAAGGCCTCGTCTCGGGCCGCCTCAAAGGCATCCGCGAAGGCGTCCGCGGTGACATGCCCGACGATGTTCGCCACGTCCGCGCCGCGAGCGCTGTTGAACAGGGCGCGGGCCAGCTCGCGATCGCCGTAGGACGTGCCCCACCAGCCCTCCAGCGCGGCGAACGCGCCGAGCGACGGACGGTAGCTGGGTGCGCCGGTCATGGGCGTGGCTCCCTGGTGGGCCGTATCCCAATGCTGCCGGAGCGCGAACATCAACTGCTGCTGCGCCGAGTACATCGCCGAGTAGAGGGAGTCATGCGCCGGCAGGGGCGTATGGAGCAGATGACTCACATCCTGACCGCGTACAAGGAAGGGCGGGGGCATCGGAGCAGATTACCCGACTTCCTGTCTTGGCGCCTCTTTGGGGACGCCGCTGAACAGGGCGGCGAGGCCCATGCAACTATCGCTCTTGCGAGTACCCGGGCCTGGCCGTTCGGCTGGATTTCCGCATCCCCTGAGCCCGGCGCTCGCGGCGGCTCGCAATCGCCTGAAGGAGCTTCTCTCCCTCGGACTTCGGACGCGTGGCATCAATGAAGGCTGCGACTTCGCTCAGTGTTCTCGGGCGATAGCCCGGGCCTCCGCAGCCACACGATCTGTAATCAAACCCGTATGACAGAAGGACGCGGACCTTCTCCCACTGCTGTGCGTCGCTCTTCGGAGGAACCTTGAAGTCCAACCCCATGGAGTGCATGGGGGCCCGACACTGCGGGCACTTCACAGGGCCCGACTGCGGACCTGGATGGTCGCTGGACATGAAGAGGGGCCATTTGAAGCTCTTTCGGCACCTGAAACAGGCAAAGCGTTCCTTGTAGGGGCCGTACATCGCGTAACGACACATGGCGCTGCCTCTCGGTGAAATTGGCGCTCCCGGGACGGGGTTGCCTGGTGCGCCTGACGCCGGGGCTTATCATGCTGTGCCTTGGGGTGCTCCGCCCCATCAGCTACCTTGAGCGGTTGACGGACGATGAGAAGGTGATTGGAGAGTGTCTTCGCGCCGCGGTGGAAGGTCCCTTTTTCCCGGAGTGGGAGTTCCAGACGCTTTTGGGTCTCTCGCGGGCCGAGGTTGCGGCGGAGCTTGCGACGTGGCCTGCTACCGGTTCGCCTGAAGATCAGGATCTTGCGGTCAATAACGCACTGAATAATCACCTCACGTATCCCCATCGACAGTGGGCCGAGTGGCCCAAGTACATCTCGGTTTCGGAAGACGAGGTCGATGCGGTCTTCGCCCGGTGGCGTGCAGCCAATAAATAGCGGGGCGGAGGACTGCTGCGACTCGATGGAATTGTCGCTGAAGAACGGCTCGTGGCACGCCGGCGCCCGGCGTGCCATGGGCGTTGTTTGATTGGGCTCAGGAGGTGGGGTCAGGGCGTTGGGCGGCGGTGACTCGGGTGGACATCGTCCACAGCAGGGCGCGGAAGCGCTCGGGCGCCTTCTCTGGCTTGATTCGATCGTAGACGTCGAGGAGTTGGTCGTTCGGGATCTGGGCGTACGCCGGCGCCTCGGACGGCTCAGTTTCAGGGATGGCCGCGCGGTGTCTGGCCACGATCGCGGCCATCTCCTGAAGATCAGGTGCACCTTGTGACGGAGTGCGGGCCAAGGCGGCCTTGCGGAACGCCGCTCGCGCCAGTCCCACCCCGATCAAGGTTTGAAGGACCAATCCCACGCAGGAGCTTGCGACACTGGGCGACTGGCTCTCCGCGATGAACGCCAGACTGACCAGTCCCAGAAAGCACGTCACGCCTATCGCTGACCAGCCGCCAATCTCCCACCACGTTTCCTTCATCACGTCCTCCCCTTGGACATGAACTGTGCTGGACGGTGCAACGATCTCGCAAGCGACTCCACGATGGAGACGACCTTCGAGAGCGCGGGCGCTCGCTCCCTTCAGTCGATGGGGCTGTGAGGAAGGGGCACCTGACGGGCCCGGTTGTTCCTCCTCGCTGTGTGGGCCCGTCGGCATCGAGCCCGGCGCGAGGCTTCGCGACAGCCTCGCTCCCTTCGGTGCCGCGCAGTGCTCAGAGGGTGCAGGTCTGGAGGCAGTTCTTGCTGAGCAGCCCGGCATTGTAGACGGTGCCATCGGGGCGTTCGCAGTAGATGAACTGGCCGACTCCCTGGCGCCCGTTAGAGCAGGCGACGCACTCCATCACCTTCGAGGACGTTTCCCCGGGAGGGCAGTATGTCGCAGAGAGCGCGCTGGTGCCGACCTCCACCGCCGCGGAAGTCGCCTCCTCTGTAGCGACTCCCTGACCACATCCTGCGAGGAGCCCGGCGACTGCGAAAGCGCTGAGAATGGACTTGTGCACTCGAAGGCTCCTGCTGGATTGCAGATTATTCTGCAATCCGTGAATAGCACAGGCGGCGTGTGGCGCAAATCGTGCCGGGGCCTCGACCCGGGCTCGTGATCGATTGACGCCATCCACGCATCAAACGCGATTCGCTGTCCTGCCGCGCCCCTTCAACCGAGTCCTCTCGGGTGCAGTCATCTTGCGTGGGCTGGAGGTCGCCGGGCTCGCAAGTGACGTTGAGATGGAGGCACGGAACGGCGAGCCCGCGCCGGCTGTGGTGGAAGTCGCCCAAGATTCGTTGCTTGAAATGTCCGTTGAATATCCGCCCGCAGTTCGCGTCCTGGCGGTCCTCCAATTTTGGCCCCAGGCATAGGGATAGTCAGTAGGACGGCTGTCCCTGCTTCGCCGTGCTCAATGCAGGTGTGCTGAAACAACGAGACGGGAGTTTCATGCGAATCACAGTCGCTCAGGCTGACGGCACTGTGATGGGACCCCTGGTTACGTATGAGGGTACGTACGTAACGCTCATTGAGTCCTATCCAGGTGTTGGAAAGCTGTTTGTGACGCGCACCTTGGAAAGTGGTGAAGTCGCGGGCGGCTTCTCACCCTGGTTCACCGTGCCTACCTGCGACGTGACAGAGAACACTGCGTTTATTTCAGAGTCCCATCCGGGAACGCCAGAACTCGTAGGGGGAGCCGGTAGGGCGTTCGTAGTGATTCGAGAGACTCTTGCCGTGACCCCGACGCATTATTTGAACAGTGGAGGCAAGTGCACCCCTCTGCCCGGTGCGCCCAGAGAGATGAAAGTCTCACGGATTCTCCTGATGCATCCCGCTTCGGCAACAGACCCCATTCTGGTCGCGCTTCCGTTCAAGGTTCCGGCGCCTCGGATTCTTCAGCCCAGTTATCCACTCTGGGGGGAAGGCGCCTCGTCGCGGGTGGGCCTCCGTGGGGCGGTTGACGGCCACCCATGGGCCCGCTCGTTCGAATGTCTTTGCCTGAAGGAAAAGGGGAAATCTTGTTGCTGACGAGGCGGGGATGCCGCGGCTGGCCGGTGCTGAGCAATCGGTATCCATGGGGCGCAAATGCTTGCGGAGCTGATTCAGCACCGCGACTCGCTGAGCTGTATCGAGGCCAGCCCTGCGGGGGAGCTCGGTACCGGCGGATGTCACTGTCCGCGGATTGCGGGCCACGTCCCGGGCTCGTAGGTTGGACGGGCTCAACAACGGGACGATGAGGTCGAATGTGGCAAGTCGTGCATTGGTGCTCGGTGGTGGCGGGGTGGCTGGGATCGCATGGGAGATAGGTGTGCTGGCCGGACTGGCCGAGTCCGGCATCGACGTCACAAGTGCCGACACTGTGATTGGAACGTCAGCGGGTGCGGCGGTCGCCGCGCAGGTCACCAGCGGACTGTCGATGGAGGAGCTGCTTGCCCGGCAGGTGGAACCGGCGCTGCAGTGTGAAGAGCTGGTGCCGGCGCTGGAGATTCCGGCGCTGTGGGCGGCGATCGGCGCCATCGTGAACGAGTCGAAGGACATCGACGATGCGCGTCGTCGTTTCGGTGCGCTGGCGCTCTCGGCGGACACGGTGAGCGAGTCCGCTCGGCGCGCGGTCATCGCGGGCCGGCTGCCCATGCACGAGTGGCCGCAGCGCCGGCTGATGCTGCCGGCGGTGGATGCACAGACTGGTCTGCCCCGAATCTTCACCAACGACTCGGGTGTCGATCTGGTCGACGCCGTGGCCGCCAGCTGTGCGGTGCCCGGTATGTGGCCGACGACCACCATTGGGGGCGCGCGCTATCTCGACGGCGGTATCCGTTCGAACGAGAACGCCGATCTGGCAGCCGGATTCGACCGGGTGCTGGTGCTCAGCGTGATGGCGCTGCCCGGGGCCGCGCAGTGGCGAATCGACCTGGACTCCCAGGTCGCCGCGCTGCGATCGCACGGCTGTCGAGTCGAGGTGATTCGAGCGGATGGCGCCTCAGTGGCCGCCTTTGGCACCAACCCGCTCGACCCCACCACCCGGACACCTTCCGCGCAGGCCGGTCTGGCGCAGGGGCGCGCCGAAGCGGACCGGATCCGTTCGCTCTGGCTGTGATTCAAGGCTGTCGCTCCCAGACATGCGGAGACTCGCGAATGCGGCTGGAAAGGGTGGGGCGCTGCTGCTCCTGCGCTCCACCGCGAGCGTCCAGTCCGACGGCATGGCGGGGCCGCAGTTCGAGGCCCACTGCCTGGATGGACTGTCCATCGAGGTGGCCTGGAGCCGGCATGGTGGTGCCGGACGCAGGGCCCGCATGTCGTGGAGCGCGCTGTGTACCCGGCCCTGGATCTCGCCAGCAAGGGGGTGGATGTCGCGCTAATGCTCCAGGACTCCATCGAGGACTGCCAACCGTGAGCAGTCCTCAGTGCATCTCAACGGCGTGGACTGGGGCTGGGCCGTCGTTAGTGACAGGGCAAGAAGTAGTCAGTGATCTTGTACGCCGTTACCGTGCCGCCGTGTTGGGGCAGGGCGCTGCACGTATAGCAACTGGACCAGCCGACCTCCGTCGTGTAGGTCGCGTCGCTTTAGAACGTGGTCTCATATAGATTGACGCACGCCAGCAGAAGGTCGCCCTCTGACGTCTCGACGTCGGAGCCCTCCGTGGGGCCGCTGTCAGAGACAACGCCACCAACGCGCCTCCACCAATTCCCCTTTCAAGGACTGGGGCAAGCTCTTCCACAGCAGCGCCGCGGCCTCCGCCATCGCGGACCGCCTCGTGCACAAGGGACTGCTCGTCCGGATTTCTGGCAAGTTTCGCCGCTCCGACCATGAGCAAGAGCTCGACGCGGCCTGATTCATCTCTCTGCAGGACTGACGGCCGGCAAGCCTCGAGCTCTCGCAGATCGCTCTGCCGGCCGTCCTGCGTCCACCGATCGCGGCTCGCGCGGTCGAAACGCCGCGCCTTCTCAAGATCGTCTCCAGCTGGCCACGTTGACGAGCGCGGACTCGTGCTCGGTGGGACCGAGCTTCCACTTCCTTCGGGCGATGATCTCCGAGGTCTCTCGCACTGGGGCGTCGAGCGGAGCGGCGTGAACTGATCGGTGCAACAGGGACCATGCTGGGGCTAGAACGTTCTGTGGCGGACATTGGTAGGCCCGCCGGGCAATGGCTTGTGATTGGTCTATCACGATGGGGACCGGTGCTTCCGGCTTGGCGCTCACCGGTTTCGGCCTCCAGAAAGTCTCGAATTCGTGTTAAGTGGTGATTTGCTTGAGTGGCGACTTGCTCTCTGGTAGCTGCGGCAGCGCAACCTTCATCCTGGTAGGAGTCGCGATGCGGCTTATGAGAATCGGTGTTGGCTTAGTTTTGATGATGCTCTCTGTCGCGGGAACAAGCGCCGCACAACCGAGCAAGGGAGACTTGCCTCAAGGCACATCGAGCCCCTTGATCAGGTCGAATAACCGAGTCCCGGGGCAGTACATCATTGTCCTCAAAGATCCGCAGCCTGGCATTGCTGCGCAGGAGACGTCTGCAGTCGCCACTAACCTAGCCTCTCGATTCGGTGGCCGCGTGACGTTTACGTATGAGCATGCTCTGCGAGGTTTTGCCGCTCAGATGTCGGATGCTCAGGCACGGGCCATGGCGAGCGACGCCGCAGTACAATATGTCGAGGAAGATTCGTACGTAAGGGCGGATGAATTGGCTTCGCAATCATCCCCTCCGTACGGCCTGGATCGCATCGATCAACGCGACTTGCCACTGGATGGCTACTATCGATACATGACTGGGTCGACCGTTAATGCCTATATTGTCGACACAGGTGTCAGGACGACGCATGTGGATTTTGAAGGGCGCGCCACGGCGGACTTTACCGTGATTGATGACGGCTACGGGGCCGGTGATTGTAATGGACATGGGACTCATGTTGCGGCGACGGTTGGGGGCGAAACGTATGGTGTTGCCAAGGACGTTCTGATTCATTCGGTTCGTGTCCTTGATTGTTCGGGTGTGGGCACCGTCGCAGGCGTTGTTGCTGGTGTGGACTGGGTGACAACTCATTTTGTCGCTCCGGCTGTGGCAAACGTAAGCATTGGTGGAGTGACGTCTCAAGCGATCGATGATGCAGTCCGGCGGTCGGTTGGGGCGGGGGTTGTGTACGTGGTTTCTGCGGGGAATGATGGCGTCGATGCCTGCCAGGGGTCGCCCGCTCGAGTCGCTGAGGCAATCACGGTTGGTGCAGTCGATCGCGCTGATGTGCGCCCCTCGTTCTCAAATTGGGGCGGGTGTGTGGATTTGTTTGCTCCGGGGGTCGATATCCTGTCGGCTTCGAATTCCGATGATCAGGCATCGCGAGTGTTGAGCGGAACGTCAATGGCTGCACCTCATGTTACAGGGGCGGTAGCTCGCTATCTGGCAATGGACCGAGGGGCTACTCCGGCTAAGGCTGCTACAGCGCTGCTAGCCAACTCTACTCAGGCCCGGGTCCTGAATGCTGGGTGGGGGACTCCTAATCGCTTGGTGTATGTTGGCTTCACAGGAGGAATGCTGAACAATGGGAGCCCCATGCTCGTCGGGAATGAGTCACTAAATCCGTCGGTAGGGGAAGTGCAGTTTTTCTACTTCGACGTTCCGGCCGGATACGCTCGACTTGATTTCTTCATGAGCGGTGGGTCGGGTGATGCGAATATGTATGTCCGAAATGGGGATTTCCCATCGCGTGATGTTTATGCGTGTCGACCGTTCGTTGGGGGGAGTACTGAGTCGTGCACGTTTTCGAACCCTGCTGCTGGACGTTGGTATGTGATGATTGATGGATACAGCCGCTTTGCTGGAGTCTATCTCGGTGCGGTGTATAGCAACCCGCTGCAGAATGGGGTCCCCGTAGTTGGAATTGGTTCGACCTTTTTCCCGCGATTTTATACGCTGAATGTGCCGGCAGGAAAATCTGGGGTTCGATTTGATACGTCGGAGGGGAGTGGCAGTGCTGATGTGTATGCCAAAATAGGGGGCATGACGATGCCTGGAGCCGACTGCGTATCGGCCGTGAAGGGGACTGTCGAGAGTTGCTTGATTCATAATCCTCTCCCTGGGACGGCGTTTGTTGAGGTTTCGCCGGCGTTCTGGAGGCACGGTTTTTGGTCAGGGGGATTTAGCTATAGCAACGTGACGCTCGTAGGGACGTATTATTGATTTCATCCGGCGGCATGGACGAGCTCAATATTTCCGACCTGCACCTTGGAGCGAGAGCCCCAGTCCCACAGTAGACAGATAAAGGAAGATGCGGAGCCCGTTCTCCGCGTCTTCCGAGTTGAGGTTAGACCACTGAAGTTAAGGCCAGTGTCTGGATCCGCTCTCCATGCGGCCCAGGAGTTGTTTAGGTCTTCCATCCAGACGCCCAGGCTGACAGCTCGGGCCTCCTGTTGGATGTCACGACCGCGCGCCAGGACTCCACCGAGGACCACCACCGGCGGCTGTCCTCAGCGCTGTGCAACGGTGTCGGAGCACAGGGGCAGCGAGGTGATCCAGCACGTTGCTGAGTCAGTGCTCGACGCGCCTCGCCCTCAATGTGAACTGGATCAGGAACTGCGCTCCAACCGCGCCGAGCCCGTCGCCGAGAATGGTGCCAAGTCCGTCTTCGGTGACGGCGGTCACCCGCCAGCCCGAAGGGAACACGGACACCACCATGGCGCCAGGGGTGGAGACGACCTTCAAGAAGCGCGGGTCTTCGATCCACACGAGCGCGGAGAAGCGCGAGATTGGAAGGCCGCGCAGGGGCGCTCGAGGTGCCGAAAACTAGCGACTGGGGAGGCTTGGGCCACGCTGGGCTGGAAGAGTGGACGAGATGAGCGCCCCGAGGTACCGAAGAAGGACGTGGTGTTCCTCTCGCGCGAGCAGGTGGCAGCGATTCTGGACGCGACGGGCCCTCACCGCTTCCTCATCCTCCTGGCGGTCCTGACGGGCGCGCGGCGCGGAGAGCTCGGTGGGCTGCGCTGGTCGGACTTCAAGTTCGACGAGGGCCAGTGCGGCGTGGTGCACTTCCAGCGCAGTTGGGGGCGGAGCACGACGAAGGGCGGGAAGGAGCGGAAGGTGCCGCTCCACCCGGCGCTGCTGCCGGAGTTGCAGGTGGCCTGGCAGGCGGCCACGTCCGAGTTGGTGTTTCCGGCCCCTCGGCGCGGTGGGATGCGGAGCGAGGCATGGCATGTCGCCAAGCTGCTGCGAAACATTGCCAAGCGCGCCCATGTCTCACTGCCGTCTGGCATTACGTTCCACACGTTGCGCAAGCCGTTCGTCACGCACCTGATTCGCGACACCGGCGGCGACATCACCACGGCCCAGCAGTTGGCGGGGCACTCCACACCGACCGTCACGATGACGTACTACGTTGGGCGCGACGCTGCCCACCATGCGAGTCAGATTGCGGACCTGCAGGTGGCCTCGGCCTCTGCAACTGGTCACACCCCCGTCACACGGAAGAGGAGACCCATGGTTGCCACGACACCCACATCAGTGAAAGCCGATGGTTACGCGTCAGAATTGCCTCGGCGCATGCCGAGCGACTTCATCTTCTTGTAGAAGTGCCCGCGTTCCAGGTCGAGGATCCGCGCGGCCTCGGTGACGTTGTCGTGCGTATGCGCGAGCACGTGCTGGATGATCTCCCGCTCCGCGTCGTCCACCTGCTCCCGGAACGTGCGGTCCGCTCGCGGCCGGAAGCCCGTCACGGGCGCGGCGGCGGGTGCCACGGTGCTCGGCGCCACGGCGGCAGGCACGGCTGTCGGCACTGTCGCTACCGGCTCGGGGCTCGGCTCATGGGCAACAGCTCCGGGCGCGGCGAGCGTGCCCTTGCCTCGTGGCAGCAGCTCCAGCGCGTCCGTCCGGCTGACGACCGGGCCCTCGCAGAGGATGGCCAGTCGCTCCACCAGGTTGCGCAGCTCGCGCACGTTGCCGGGGTAGTCGTACGCGCTCATCACCGCGAGCGCGTCCGGCGACAGCGTCAGCGCTCGGCGTCCGTTCTTCGCGCATGCCTCGCGCAGGAACGTGTCCATGAGGTCCGGCAGATCCTCGCGCCGCTCACGCAGCGGCGGCGAGTGAATCTGCACCACGTTGATGCGGTAGTAGAGGTCCTCGCGGAACCGCCCGGCGGCGATCTCCTGCTCCAGGTTCTTGTTGGTCGCCGCGATGACTCGGACATCGACCTTGAGCGTCTCCGCGCCGCCCACGCGCTCCAGCTCCCCCTCCTGCAACACGCGCAGCAGCTTGGACTGCATCGCCGCAGGCATGTCCCCGATTTCATCCAGGAAGAGGGTGCCGTCGTGGGCCAGCTCGAACTTGCCCCGCCGCACGCTCACCGCTCCGGTGAACGCGCCCTTCTCGTGGCCGAACAGCTCGCTCTCGATGAGGTCGTGCGGCACGGCCGCGCAGTTGAGCTTCACGAACGGGCCGCTCTTGCGCCGCGAGTTCTGATGCAGCGCTCGGGCGACTAGCTCCTTGCCCGTGCCGTTCTCGCCGGTAATCAGCACGCGCCCCTCGCTGGGGGCCGTCCGCTGGATGAGCGAGAAGATGCGCTGCATCGCGCGCCCGTTGCCCACCATGTCGTAGCGGCCGAGCTGCGCCTTCAGCTCCTGCAGCTCCTCGATGACCGCCTGGTGTTTCAGTGCGTTGCGCAGCGCCACCAGCAGCCTGTCCCGCGCGATGGGCTTCTCGAGGAAGTCGCGCGCGCCGAGCTGGGTGGCCTTCACCGCGGTGTCGATGGTGCCGTGGCCCGACATCATGATGACGGGCAGGTCCGGCTTCAGCTCCGTGAGCCGCGCCAGCACCGTGAGGCCGTCCATGTCCGGCATCTTCACGTCCATCAGCACGGCGTCCACGGGACGGGCACTCACCACGTCCAGTGCGACCTGCCCGCTGCTCGCCAGCTCCGTGCGATAGCCGGCGAGCTGGAGCGACTGGCTCAGGGTGAGGAGGATGTTCTTCTCGTCATCGACGATGAGGACGGCGGGAGCCATGGTTGGGCCAAAGGACACAGTCTCACGGAAATAATCGGTGCATCAAGCGCTTCGGGACCAGGCGAGCATTCGGAACGGGACAAATGCTTTGACTCATCGGGCCATGTGAGACTAGACGCGACGACTCGTACCGCGTCCCGCGCGGACAAACTTTAGCGAGACAGAGATTCAGATGTTGGGAGGAACGATGCGTCGCATTTCGCTCTGGGCCGGCTTGGCCCTCGCCGTGGGTGTTCTCACCGGGTGCCCCCCCACCTATCCGAAGTGCAACACCGACGAGAACTGCAAGGAGAAGGGCGAGGTTTGCGTCCAGGGAAGCTGCCAGGAGTGCGCGACCGACGCGAACTGCAAGGAGGGCTTCACCTGCCAGGGCAACAAGTGCGCCCCGAAGCCGCCTGAGTGCACGACGGACACCCAGTGTGGTGGCGGTCGCATCTGCGAGGCCGGCAAGTGCGCCGAGGCCCAGTGCAAGGATGATACGCAGTGCACCGGCGGCGCGACGTGCCAGGGCGGCCGTTGCCAGGCCCCGAAGGACACCTGCTCGGCCAGCTCCGACTGCGGTGAGGGCCAGGAGTGCAAGGCCGGCAAGTGCGTGACGGCGGACGCCTCCAGCAAGTGCGACTGGTCCCCGGTTCGCTTCGGCTTCAACGAGTCGAGCATCTCCGGTGACGCCCAGCAGCGCCTGAGCGCCCTGGCCGCCTGCATCAAGGCGGCCCCGGCGAAGATCACCCTCGGCGGCCACGCCGATGAGCGCGGCACGGAGGAGTACAACCTCCAGCTGTCCAACCGCCGCGCCGCGGCCGTGAAGCGCTACCTGGTGGACCTGGGCGTGCCGGCCAAGCAGCTGTCGACGGTGGGCTACGGCGAGACCCGTCCGGCCACCAACGCCTCGTCCGAAGAGGCCTGGGCCGAGAACCGCCGCGTGGAGTTCCAGCGCTAGTTCTGAGGTAGGCTGCGCGCTCCATGGCCTTGCCTGAGCCGGATTCGCGTCAGTCCTACCTCGTCTTCGCCTGCGGTAGCAGTTGGTACGCGGTACCCGCGGAGAGCGCGGCGGAGGTCGTCACCTTCCCAGAGCTCACGCGGGTGCCGGGTGCCCCCGCCCATTTGTTGGGCGTGTTCGCGCACCGGAGTGAGGTCATCCCGGTCGTGGACATGAGCCTGCTGGTGGGCGGCGTTTCCGCGGGTTCCCGGCGCGCCGTGCTCGTGCGTTTGTCGCGCGGCACGCTCGCGCTGACCGCCAGCACCGTGGCCGGCGTGTCCTCCGTGGCAGGCGTCCTGGAGCCCTTGGGGCCCAGCGGCGTGCATGTCCACCTGCGAGGTCCCGGCAAGAGCGGCGCTCGCGACGTCGCCGTCATCGACATCGAGGGGCTTTTCGATCACCTCAGCCAGGGCGGCTAGCCATGAGGCCGGCCAGCCGGGTCGAGGGGACGCTCCTGTGTCGCGCGGGTGCGCATCGCATTGCCTTCGCTGCGCACGAGGTGGCCTTCATCGCCTCGGCGGAGCGTGAGGCCACGTCGCGCGTCTGGAGTGCTCGGCGGGCCTTTCATGAGGCCGCATCCGCGTCGCTGGGCCGCGTGCTCGTCGCGCCATCGGGCGAGTCGGTGGGCGTGGATGCGCTGGAGCTCGACGCGGAGACGCATTCCGTGCTGCCACCTCCTCCCGTGGCGGAGGCGCTGTCCGGCGGGAGCCTGCGAGGCTTCATCATGGTGCGCGGCTCGCTGTGGCCGCTGCTGGGGTTGGCGGACTTCGAGCACTTCCTGCGCAGCCTGGATGCGGAGGCGACATGAGCGGTGCTCCCTCGCTGAAGGGACTGGCTTCGTGGACGGTGCGCCCGTCGTGGCTGGGCAGCAGCGTGGGGCTCGGGTTGGCGCTCCTGCATGGCCGGTTGTCCGGCGCGGTGCCCGAGGGGACTTGGAGCCTGTTCCTCGGCCTGGTGGCGGCCTCGCTGATGCTGTCATTGGGGCTGACGCACCTGCAGGCGCGCCAGGCGCTGCGCGTGTTGCATGGCGTGGGCGAGGGGCGCCTGTCCGCCACACCGGACCATCTGCGAGGCGCGCTCCAAGAGGCCCGCGCGATTCCAGGCAAGTGCTTCGCGTTCACCCTGCAGGGGTGGCTGGGGGGCTCGCTGCTCGTGGCGTTCGCGTTCACCCAGTTGGCGGAGGCCCACGCCTCGGTTGGGCTGCGCGTGCTGCTGGTGGGGTTGGCGCTGGGGCCGCTGAGCGCGTTGCTCGTGTATCTGTTGGTGGTGCGGCGCAGCCGTGTCGCGGTGGAGCGCATCGCGGCGGGAGGCCTGACGCCGCTGGAGGTGATTGCCGCGGCGCCGCCTCGGAAGATGCACATCCGGCGCAAGCTGGTGCTCTTCACGGCCATCGCGGTGCTGAGCCCCTCGCTGTTCATCCTGGACGTGGCTGTCACGCAGACGGTGGAGACCGTGGACACCTGGGCCGTGGCGCGCACGCCGGAGGCCCGCGCGGCGGTGGTGGCTCGCGCCCGCGCGGACCGAGGGGCCACGCTGGGGCTGATGGCCGCGCTCGTGACGTTGCTCGTGTTGGGCACGGCCTACGCTGGCGGCACGGCGCTGGCCGAGCCCCTGCGCTCCATCACCGAGGACGCGACGCGCATCGCGCAGGGCGACCTGCGGCCCCCGCGAGTGGTTGCCGCGGAGGATGAGCTGTGGGCCGCCTCGGCGGCGTTCACGCAGATGCAGGCGCAGCTCGGTCAGGCGCTCACGCAGCTTCGGCGCGCGGGCCTTCAGATTTCGAGCACCACCGAGCAGCTCGTGGCCACCAGCGCCGAGCAGGAGTCGGGCGCTGACGAGCAGGCCAGCTCGCTCAACATGACGAGCGCGACCACGGAGGAGCTGGCGCGCTCGGCCCAGCAGATCGCGGGCGACGCCGAGTCCGTGGCCGCCATCGCGGAGACGACCTTCGCCGCGGCCCAGACAGGGCAGCGTGGCGCCACGGCCTTCCTCGGCGCGATGCAGCGCATGCGCGAGGGGAATCAAGCCATCGCGGACGCGGTGGTGCGACTCAACAAGCGCGTGCAGCAGATTGGAAAGGTGGTCGAGTTCATCAACGAGATCGCCGACAAGTCCGACCTGCTGGCGCTCAACGCGGAGCTGGAGGGGACGAAGGCGGGCGAGGTGGGGCGCGGCTTCTCGCTGGTGGCGGCGGAGATGCGCCGATTGGCGGAGAACGTCATCCGCTCGACCAAGGAGATCGAGGGGCTCATCGAGGAGATCCGCGACGCGACCAACGGCGCGGTGATGGCCACCGAGGCGGGCCTCAAGGCGACCGAGTCCGGCGCCGAGCTGGCGGCCCAGGTGGACGAGGGCCTGGGGCTCATCCTCGAGCTGGCGCGTCAGACGTCGCACGCGGTCCGGAGCATCTCGCTGGCCACCCAGCAGCAGCAGACGGGGACGGATCAGCTCGCGGCGGCGATGGGGGACATTCTCCGCGTCACCGAGCAGAACGCCGCGGCCACCAAGCAGATGGTGGCCGCCAACGCGGACCTCTCCACGCTGTCACGCGACCTCAAGCATGTGGTGGACCGCTTCAGTCTGGGCGCGGGGGAGGGCTGAACCATGGCGACGCGCGCCGGTGTCCGCCGGGCTTCTTTCAGCCGGCACCTGATGCTTCCTGTCGCGATGGCCAACCTCGTGGGCGCGGCGCTCAGTGCGCACTACGCCACGCTGGTGTTGGGGGACGCGCTGGGGCCTCACCTGACCGGGCTCCTGGTGATGGGCGGCGTGCTGAGCATGCTGCTCATGGTGCTGGGCGGCGGCACGTCGCTGCGTCGGATGGGGACCCTGCGAGGCATCGAGCGCGGGGACGTGGCCGCCACCGCGCCTCGGCTGGCGGATGCGGTGCGAGAGGTGACGCGCGCTCCAGACGAGGCGTTCATCCTGTCGCTGGGGTTGTGGGGGCTCACCGCCACGGTGCTCAGCGGGCTCATGTGGGCCCTGGATGGCATGCCACTCGACGTGGCGCTGCGGGTCGCGGGACTGGGGCTGCTGTTCGGTCCGCTGTCCGCGCTGCTCGTGCATTGCATGGTGATGCTGCGCGCGCGGCAGGTGGTGCTCTGGCTCGCGGCGCTGGGGCTCACGCAGGCGCAGGTCATCGAGGCCATGCCTCGGCGCGCTTGGATTCGGGCTCGGCTGGTGGCGTTCACCGCCATCTCCGTGGTGACGCCCGCGGTGCTGTCCGCGAACCTCGCGGGCGCGCTGTCGGAGCGCGTCCTGGCGCGGTTGGCGGCGGCGGGGGACTCGGATGTGGAGGGCATGCTCGCGGGGGCGCTTCGTGCCGAGGCGCTCACCTCGGGAGGCTTCTTGTGCCTGCTCGTGTTCGGACTCGCGCTGACCACCGCGTACCTGGGCGGCACGTTGCTGGGGCGGCCCATGCGTGCGCTGTCGAGCGAGGCGCGGAGAATCGCGGAGGGTGACCTGGCCAGCCCTCGGCTCGTGCCCGCGGAGGACGAGGTCTGGGACGTGTCCGCGGCCTTCACCACCATGCGCGCGCACCTGGCGGATGTCCTGGCGCAGCTCCAGCGCGCGGGCGCGCAGATCTCCGCCACCACGGAGGAGATTCTGTCCACCTCCAACCGCCATGAGCTGGGCGCGACCGAACAGGCCAGCAGCTTGGATCAGACGAGCGCCACCACGGAGGAGCTGGCTCGCTCGGCGCGGCAGATCGCCGAGAACGCGGGCTCGGTGGCGGAGATTGCCCAGCGGACGCTGACGGCCGCGGAGGCAGGGCATGGCGGCGCGGCTTCGTTCCTCGGGTCCATGGACCGCATGCGCCAGGACAACCAGGCCATTGCCTCGGCGGTGGTCCGGCTCAACAAGCGCGTGCAGCAGATCGGCAAGATCGTCGAGTTCATCAACGGCGTGGCGGACAAGTCGGACCTGCTGGCGCTGAACGCGGAGCTGGAGGGGACGAAGGCGGGCGAGGTGGGGCGTGGCTTCTCGCTGGTGGCGGCGGAGATGCGCCGACTGGCCGAGAACGTCCTCGAGTCAACGAAGGAGATTGAAGGACTCATCGAGGAGGTACGCGAGGCGAGCGCGGCAGCCGTTTCCGCCACGGAGGGCGGCGTGCGCGCGGTGGAGACGGGCACGTCGCTGGCTCGGCAGGTGTCGGAGTCGCTGCTGCAGATTGTCGACCTCGCGGGGCGCACCTCGGATGCCGTGCGCAGCATCTCGCTGGCCACGCAGCAGCAGCAGACGGGAACGGATCAGCTCGCCGACTCGATGGCGGACATCCTTCGCATCACCCAGCAGAGCCTCAACGCCTCCCGCCAGGTGGGCAACGCCAACGGAGACCTTCTGGTGCTCGCTCGCGACCTGCGTGAGGTCGTCGAGCGCTTCCAGATTGCGCGGTCTCCGGTGCGTGAGGAGGGCGGGTGAACCCCAGCGAGCGCCTGCTCAAGCAGTTCCGCGAGCTGGTGACGGTGCGCCTGGAGCGCATCAATCGGTCGCTCGTGGAGTTGGAGGGCGGGGCGAACCTCGACGCGGGTCGCCGGGTGCTGCGCGAGCTGCACGGCCTCAAGGGCGAGGCCCGGATGATGGGCTTCGACGACATCAACGCGCTCGTCCACCAGATGGAGGAGCTGGTTCGCCGCACCGAGCCCAGTCGCTACCTGTTGACCTCCGACTCCACGGACGCGCTGCTCACTGCCGCGGACGCGGTGCTCGCCTTGTCCGCGGCGGCGCCCGCGTCAGCTCCTTCCACGGAGACGTCCGCGCTCATCCAGGCGCTGGAGACGCGCCTGCGCGAAGAGGCCGATCGATTGCCTCCGCCAGGAGACGAACGGGTCCCTGCTCCCGAGCTGGAGACGACGCGACCGTTGTCCCCGCGTGCCGAGGCTGCGCTCACGCAGGGTGGCCGTCCGGTCATCAACCCGCCCGCGGGTCCCTCACATCTGCTCACGACCGCCGCGACGTCGCTGGTCGGGGGACGGGTGGGAGAGGCGGCTCACGTTTCGATCGGGAACGCCGCGGCGGGCTTCGTGACGCGGAGCGCGGAGCCGACGAGGGCGCCGGGGGCTGGCGCCACCGACAGCTCCAGTTCCTCACGGTCCCCTGACCTGCCTCGCGGAGTGAGTGGAGTCGCGCCCGCCGCCGCTGCTGCACTGGCCCGTCTGCCCGCGCCATCCAGTGCGGGAGCGTCGCGACCTCCCGAGCCCCGCGTGGACCCCGCGTCGGTGCGCATCGACGTGGCGAGCCTGGACCTGCTCACGAACGCGGTGACGAACCTGACGCAGGTGGCTCGTCGTCGCGATCTCGCCAACGCTCGACGACTGGAGCTGGCGCAGGAGCTGGGGCAGCTCGCGCGCGAGGCCGAGGACCTGGGGCCCGCTGCGGCGGCCCTGGTGGCGCGCTTGGGCAAGGCGAAGGCGCTCGCGGCCACGCTCCATCGCGAGGCCAAGCTGCTCTCCAACGCGGAGCTGCGCGACCTGGGCCAGGTGGCCGAGGAGGTGCAGACGCTGCGGATGCTCCCGCTCTCGGTCCTCTTCGAGCCGTACCCGCGCATGGTCCGCGACCTCGCGCGGGAGCTGGGCAAGGAGGTGGAGCTCGTCGTCGACGGCGAGGACACGCGCGCGGACCGGGCGGTGGTGGAGGCGCTGAGAGATCCGCTGATGCACCTGGTGCGCAACGCGCTCGACCACGGCCTGGAGACGCGCGTGGACCGGGTGACGGGCGGCAAGAAGCCGCGCGGCTGCCTCACCCTGCGCGCGGCTCGCGAGGGCAATCGCATCGTGCTTCGCGTGGAGGACGACGGCGTGGGGCTGGAGCCCGCCGAGCTGCGCCGCGTGGCGGTGCGCAAGGGCTTCCTCGACGAGGCCGCGGCCCATTCCTTGTCCGATGCCGCCGCGCGCGACCTCATCTTCCTGGCGGGCTTCACCTCGCGAGACGTGGTGACGGACCTGTCGGGCCGGGGCGTGGGCCTGGACGCGGTGCGCACCGCCATCCAGGGCCTGGGCGGCGATGCCGGCGTCGAGTCCGCGCCCGGCTGGGGCACCATCTTCACCCTTCGCGTGCCCGTGTCCCTCACAGTGGCCCCGCTCCTGTTCATCCAGGTGGCCGACGAAGTGCTGGCCTTGAGCGCCACGCACGTCTCCCGCGCGCTGCGAGTGGAGGCGGACGACGTGGGCGAGCTGGCGGGGCGACCCACCCTCAAGGTCGCCGGTGGGGTGCTGCCCTTCGCGCCCATCTCCGCGCTGCTCGGCCTGGAGCCGGAGCGCCCTGCCCACGAGGGCGAGCGCGTGCTCGTGGTGCGGAGCCAGGGCGTCCAGGCCGCACTCGGGGTGGATAAGGTGCTGGAGGAGCGGGTCCAGGCCATCCTCCCCTTGAAGGGGCTGTTGGCGCGCTTTGCCCACCTGAGCGGCGCGACGACGCTCGCGGATGGACGGCTCTCCATGGTGCTGTCGGCCGCGTTCCTCACCGCCGTCGCACACGGCACGTCGCCGCACCGGGTGGCCCGCGCGGCCCCTCGCGCTCCTTCGCCCCGCCGACGCCGCATCCTCGTGGTGGACGACTCGCCGCTCACCCGGGAGCTGCTGTCCAACCTCCTGGACGCGGTGGGGTATGACACCCGCGTGGCCGCCGACGGCGCCGAGGCGCTCGCCCTGCTGGGCCAGGAGTCGGTGGACCTGGTCCTCACCGACCTGGAGATGCCGGGCGTGGACGGCCTGGAGCTCACGCGGCAGCTCAAGGGCCACTTCCTCCATGCCCGACTGCCTGTCGTGATTCTCACCACCCGAGGAGGCGAGGAAGACCGGATGCGCGGGCTTGCCGCCGGAGCGGACGGCTACATCACCAAGGGAGACCTCGTCCGGCAGGACCTGGTGGACGTGGTGGGGCGGTTGTTGAGCTGACGGGCTCGGGTGACGAAGCCCTCTGAGTTGGCACCGCGCATTGGCTATACTCCCGGCGGCACGCACGGGGTATGCACGAGACATGGGGAAGAAAGTGTCGGTGCTGGTGGTGGATGACTCGCTCATCTGCCGGCAGCTCATCAGCCAAGCGTTGAGCCAGGACCCTGACATCGAGGTGGTTGGGAGCTGTGCCGACGGAAAGCAGGCCATTGCCCTCACGAAGGAGTTGCGCCCCCACGTCGTGACCATGGATGTGGACATGCCCGTCATGGACGGGCTCACGGCCGTCGAGCACATCATGGCCGAGTGCCCCACGCCCATCCTGGTGCTGACGGCTGATCCGCGCTCGCAGGCGCCGGAGCTGACGTGCCGAGCGCTGGAGCTGGGCGCGCTGGCGCTGCAAATCAAGCCCGCCATCGACGCGGGGCCGGATGCGTGGAACCTCGTGCGCGAGGTGAAGCTGCTGTCGTCCGTTCGAGTCATCCGCCACTTGCGCGGCCCCAAGCGGGCGCAGCTCCTGCCTCGGCCCGTCACGGCCATGCCGCCGGTGTCCATGGGCATCGTGGCGGTGGCCGCGAGCACGGGCGGTCCCCAGGTGCTCTACCGGATGTTGTCGGAGCTGCCGGCGGACTTCCCGGCGCCCATCGTCATCGTCCAGCACATCAACGCGGCCTTCTCCGAGTCGCTGGCGGGCTGGCTCGCCAACGCGAGCAAGCTGAAGGTCCGGCTGGCGCAGGACGGCGAGCCGCTCATGCCGGGCCACGTGCTCATCGCTCCGCCAGGGCTGCACACCATCACCCCGTTCCGCGGGCGCGTGGCGCTCAAGCCGGGCACGGAGCGCGACGGCCACATGCCCAGCGGCACGGTGCTGCTGGAGAGCGCGGCCAAGGCGTACGGCCGGCGCGCGGTGGGGCTCGTGCTGACGGGCATGGGGGCGGACGGCGCGGAGGGACTCCTGGCCATCAAACAGGCCGGTGGCCTGACGCTGGCGCAGAACGAGGAGTCCTGCGTGGTGTACGGCATGCCCGGCGAGGCCGCGGAGCGCAAGGCGGTGGACCACCTCATCCACGGGGACGACGTGGCCGCCACGCTCGTGCGGCTGGCGCGCGGCGAGTCCCTGGCAGCGGGGCGCTGAGCGCCGGTGGGGCCCTCGGCTCCGCACCGCGGGCCTGTGCACGCGTTCATCGCGGAGCGCACGGGCATGGCCCTGTCTCCCGCGCAGGCGCGGCGGTTGGACGAGCGGCTCGCGGTGCTCCAGGGCCACGCCTCGGCGCCGCAGTACGTGCAGCACCTCAAGTCCATGGCGGGCGCGGCGGACCTGGAGCAGTTGGTGCGCGCCGTCGTGGTGCACAAGACGGACCTCTTCCGCGACGAGGTGCAACTCGCGGCGTTTCGCTCTCGCGTGCTGGCGCCTCGGGTGGCGCGGGCCCGAGGGCCGCTGCGCGTGTGGAGCGCGGGCTGCGCCACGGGCGAGGAGGTGGCGACGCTGCTGGCCCTGCTGGAGGAGGCCGGAGCGGACCCCGCCAGCACCGTGCTGGGGACGGACATCTGCGAGTCGGTGTTGGAGCAGGCGCGCACGCTGAGCTTCCCCGCGGAGGCGCTGCGCCGAGTCCCCGCTGGGCTGCGCGAGCGTTGCTTCGTCTGGGACGGCCGTCGCGCGGCCCTGGCTCCCGCCCTGCGCGCCCGCGCGAGCTTCCGTCTCCACAACCTGATGGACACGCCGTACCCGCGGCCCGAGGGGGGCGGCTTCGACGTCATCTTCTGCCGCAATGTCCTCATCTACTTCTCGGCGGAGGCCTTCCAGCGCACCGTGGTCGAGTTGGCCGGGAGGCTCGCGCCGGGCGGAACCCTGGTGCTGTCCTCCGCGGAGCCGCTGCTCCAGGTCCCGCCGCCCTTGAAGCTGCTCCGGGCGGAGCAGGCCTTCTTCTACGTTCGCGCCGAGGACGCCGAGCCGGCTCCCTCCATCGCCGAGCCCCGGATGGAGTCGTCTCGAACGCCCGTGCCGCTGGTGCGGCGGGAGCCAGAGCCGACGGGGAGTCAGGTGGCCAGACGCGAGTCGGGGAAGTTCGCGACCGTGGCCGCAAGCCCACCTCCGCCCGCACGTGCTCATCCCGAAGCAGCGCGACTCTTCGCCAGGGTGCTGGATGGTTCCACCTCCGGACCCCTGCCGCTCTCCAGTGCTACGGACGGGCGGCGCGGACCCACGCAGGTCGCGGCCGAAGCGGACGTGAGGCCTCGGTCAGCTCCGCCCTCCGCCGAGGCGGACCTGCGGCGCTGCCTGGAGCTGGAGCCGGACCTCGCCGCCGCCCGCTATCTGCTCGGCCTTCTGTTGGAGCAGGGGGGCCGGCCCGATGAGGCCGTGGGGGAGTACAGGCGGGCGCTCGGCGCGGTGGACACCGGCCGGGCAGTCTCCGTTCCCTTCCTCCTCAATCCGGCGCGGCTGCGCGTCGCCTGTGCGCACGCCATCGAGCGGCTGGAGTCCGCCTCCGCGCGCCGTTGATGGGGCCACGCTCCGGCCCCACGAAATCGAGGCCGACGCGCAAGCCATTTGGCCGTAGGATGCCGACCCCATGCGAAGGCTCGTGTTGGTCGCCCTGTTGGCTTCCCTGCCCGGATGTTTCTACCCCGCGGACCGAGGCCGTGCCCTCGAAGCGAAGGTGGACAAACTGAGCGCTGACAACGCTCGGATGGAGGCGGAGCTGAAGGAGGCGCGCGGCCAGCTGTCCGCCACGCTCCCCAAGATTGACGAGAAGGTCACCGAGGTGACCCAGGCGCTCCAGAGCCTGGACACCGCCGCGCGCCGCAAGGACGCGGACATCGGCGTCCAGCTCCAGAAGACGATGGAGGACCTGGCGCAGCTTCGCGGCCAGGTGGAGACGTACCTCTACAAGATTGGTGAGCTGGAGACCGCGCTCAACAAGTCCTCGGAGGACACCAATCAGAAGCTGCTCGCGCTCCAGGGCACGGACGCGGTGAAGGAGGCCGAGGCCAAGAAGAAGGCCGAGGAGCTCAAGCGCCCCACCGACAAGAAGGAGTTCCTCGCGCTCGCCCAGGAGAAGGCGAAGGCCGGCGAGGGGCTCGTGGCGCGGCAGCTCTTCAGCGAGTTCATCAAGAAGTGGCCGAATGATCCGCTCGCCGGCGAGGCGCACTTCGGCCTGGGCGAGACGTACTTCACCGAGTCCAAGTGCCGCGAGGCCCTCTTCGAGTACGGCAAGGTGGTGCAGGACCACGCCAAGACGGCCTCCGCGCCGGAGGCGTACCTCCGCTCGTCCGAGTGCTTCCAGAAGCTGAAGATGAAGGAAGAGTCCCGGCTCGCGCTGGAAGAGCTGGTGAAGAGCTATCCGAAGTCCGAGGCGGCCAAGACGGCGCGCACGCGCCTGACGGAGCTGGACAAGAAGCCCGCGCCGCCTCCGCCCGCGAAGAAGGGGAAGAAGTGAGCCCACGCCTGCGAGGACTCGTCGCGCTGGCGCTGCTGCTCGTGCCCGTGTGGGCGAGCGCCGCGCCCAAGAAGCTCGTGCTCGTCTTCACGGGAGACAACGGGGGCGAGATCGCCCCCTGTGGTTGACGCCACAACCCGTCTGGCGGTCTGGCCAGACGCGCGACGGTCCTCGAGCAGGAGCGCGCGAAGGGCGCGCCGGTGCTCGTGTTGGATGCAGGCAACGCCCTCTTCAAGAGCACCGACATTCGGGAGGACCCGACCGCGCGGGCGCGCGCGGAGCTGTTGCTCCAGCAGATGGAAGCGCAGGGCTATGCGGCCATGGCCGTGGGCGCGCGCGATCTCATGCTGGGCGTGGACTTCCTGAAGACGCGGACGAAGGGCACGAAGCTCAAGCTGCTCTCGGCCAACCTCACGGATGCGAAGGGCCAGCTCCTCTTTCCCGCCTCCCAGGTGGTGACCGCCGGGGGACTGAAGGTCGGCGTGGTGGGCGTGTCGCCGCCCACGGGGCCTGCCTTGCCCCCGGCGCCGCCCGTGCGCGGCCTGCCCGTGCTGCCGGCTGTTTCGGCCGAGGCTCGGCGGCTGCGCAAGGAGGAGCACGTGGACCTGGTGGTGGTGCTGGCCGCGGTGCCCTACGACGCGACCGTGCGGCTCGCCCAGGATGTGGAGGGCGTGGACTTCGTCGTGCAGTCCCATGAGGGACGCGGCGAGGGCATGGCTCAGCGGCAGGGGCTCGCCACGCTGATTCCCCCGGGCGAGCGGGGCCGGCAGGTCGCGAAGCTGGAGCTGTCCATCGACGGCCCGGGGCCCTTCGTGGACCTCTCCGAGTCCACCCGCGCGCGGGAGAGCCAGCGGATGGTGGAGAACAACATCGCCCGCGTGAAGGCGCGGCTCGGCACGGAGAAGGATGCCGCGCAGCGGGAGATGCTCACGCAGACGCTCACGTCGTTCGAGGAGCGCCGCGAGTCGCTGCGCAAGCTCGCCGACGCGGCCTCCGCGGGCAAGAGCCGCACGCACCTGCTTTCCTACCTCCAGCTCACCGAGTCGGTGGCCGCCGACCCCGCCGTGCAGCAGCGGGTGGAGCGCATCGAGCCCCCGGGCTCCGCGGCCCACTGACGCGCGCCGCCCGCGTCCCAACTCCGGACACGTCCCCCAGCCCCGAAACACAGGCAGGGCAGGGGACACGTGTTCTGGAGCCGCTGTTTCGTCTACGCTCCACGGGAAATCCGGGCCCACCGATGTTTCAGCGACCCACACCCTGGGCTCGGAGTGCTTCCTGGGAGAAGGCGGCCGTGCCCTCCCGGGCCGGAAAGATACGAACATGAGCACCCAGACGAGCAGTGCCCCGGTTCAGGGCTCCCCGTGGCCCAACCGCATCATCCTGGCGATTTACTTCGTGTGCTTCTCCGTCGGGACGTACGCCCACCTCAGTGGCGTCATCGCTCACGGCTTCCTGTACCAGTCCTCCGAGGGACTCCAGGCGCCCATGGGCGCCATCGCGGTGAACGACCTGTTCACCTTCCTCAACCCGCTGACCCTCGTGCTGCTCATCTTCAAGCGGCGCGCGGGCGTGGCCTCGGCGCTGCTCGTGGTCGGGCTGGTGTACGCGCTCAACCTCTTCCTCATGGCCTATTGGTGGACCACGGCGCACTACTTCCACTATTGGTGGATGCCGCTGAACGGAACCATGGGCCTGTTCATGTTGGCCACCGCGCGTCGGCTGTGGCGCGCCGCCGGCCCGGCGGCTCCGGCCCTGCAGGCGTCCGCCGCGCCCAGCGTGGGGTGAGCAACCCCTCGGCCCCCCGCCCGTTGGCTGTCCCACACGCGGCCTTGAGAAAGGGCGGGCCGGCCGTTATAAGCCCTGACCCACCTCAATCGCCGGACCTCCCACCCAATGGCGGGTGGGGGCAAGGCGCACTGGAGCGTTGCCATGAAGCCCGACCTGCATCCGGTCTATCCGCCGTCCCGCGTCACCTGTGCGTGCGGCAACATCATCGAGACCCGGTCTACGCGCGGCTCGTTCGGCGTGGAAGTCTGCTCGAACTGCCACCCCTTCTTCACCGGTAAGTACAAGCTGCTCGACACGGCTGGCCGTATCGACCGCTTCAAGAAGAAGTACGCCGCCACGGACGCCGCGAAGAAGCAGGCCGCCGAGGCCGAGGCGAAGGGCAAGAAGGCCTAGGCGTCAGCCGGTCCTCAGGACTTCAGCAGTCCCCACGAGCAGGGCAGTGGAGAGCCTCTCTTCAGAGGTGCTCCCGCCCTGCTCGCGGCATTTCTGGCCTCCGTTCCGCGTCAAGTTTTCGAGTGCTACAGGCCAGAAATTCGACGTAGCACTCAGGTGACTGCACAGTCCGCCGCGTCCCACCCACGACGACGAGTCCGACGGAGGCGAGATGTTCGCGGAAGCTGCTGCCCCTGCCCTGAAGATTGTCCGGCGCACCCTCAATGACAGCGTGTACGCCAAGCGGGGCGAGGCCTATACCCTGCTCCAGGGCGACAGCCTGGAGATGATGGCCCAGCTGCCCGAGCAGTCCTTCGACCTCATCTTCGCGGACCCCCCGTACTTCCTCTCCAACGGCGGCACCACCTGCAAGGGTGGCAAGCGCGTGTCCGTGGCCAAGGGCCAGTGGGACGTGTCGCGCGGCGTGGAGGAGGACCACCGCTTCACCACCGAGTGGCTGGCGGCCTGCCAGCGCCTGCTTCGCCCCTCGGGCACGCTGTGGGTGAGCGGCACCCAGCACGTCATCTTCAACGTCGGCTTCGCCATGCAGAAGCTCGGCTACAAGCTGCTCAACACCGTCACCTGGTACAAGCCCAACGCCAGCCCGAACCTGGCGTGCCGCTACTTCACGCACTCCACCGAGCTGCTCATCTGGGCCTCGCCCAAGTCCGGCGGCAAGCTCCAGCACACGTTCAACTACGCGCGCATGAAGGCGGAGAACGGCGGCAAGCAGATGCGCGACGTCTGGGCCCTGCCGCGCAACGGGGACGAAGAGTTGACCGCGGACGGCGCCGGCCGGATGTGGACGCAGACCGCGCCCCGCGGCGAGGAGAAGGCCTTTGGCAGCCACCCAACCCAGAAGCCGGTGGCCCTGCTGGAGCGCATCATCGAGGCGAGCTGCCCCGAGAACTCCCTCATCCTGGATCCGTTCAACGGCAGCGGCACCACGGGCGTGGCCGCGCTGAAGGCCGGCCACCGCTACATCGGCATGGACATGAACCCGGAGTACCTGGCGCTGTCCAAGAAGCGCCTGGACGCGGTGGCGAAGTAGCCACCGCGCCCGCGCGGCGTGCTCAGCTCCTCGAGAGGATGAGCTCCACGCCCTGCCGCGCGATGGGGTGGTAGCGCTCCGAGTACTGCTGGAACAGAGCGCGCGCCCGTGCCCGGTGCTCGCGCGACGCGCCCAGCACGCCGTACAGGGGCTTGAGGTACTTCATCCGGCCCACCTCGCCCAGGAACGCCTCGGCGCGCGTCAGCGCCGGCTCCCAGCCCGCGCGCACGGCCGCCACCAGCCACGTCACCAGCACCTCCGAGTTGCGGCTGTCCGTCAGGTGGAAGCGCTCGTCGAGCTGCCGGAACACGTCGCGTGACGTGCCCTGGGGCATCCCCTCCAGGAAGAGCTGCCACTCGGTGGGCGTCCAGTCCTTCACCGCCTCGGCCGTGGGCACCTTGCCCTTCCAGGACTCCAGCGCCTCCAGCCGCTTCGAGCGCGGGCTCGGCGCGTGCGCGGGCACCCCCGGCTGGTCCAGGTACGCCTCCGCGTTCACCTTGGCCAGGATGCCGGGCAGCTCCTTCTCCGTGAAGGTGATGAACTCCTCGGTGGTGAGCGCCCGGAAGCGGTAGGTGTCCAGGTAGCGGCGCAGGAAGCCGTCGAACGCCTCGCGCCCGGCCGCGTCCTCCATGGCCCTGAGCAAGAGGTAGCCCTTCTCGTAGGGGACCTGGGAGAACGCCTCGTCGGGGTCCACGCCGTCCAGGTGCGTGCGCAGCGCCGTGAGCTGCGGGTGCGCGCGGAAGTGGTTCATCGCCTCGTCCAGCGCGCGCCGGCCCAGCGCGGCGTGGAGCGCGGCCACCTCGGGGCCCGCCAGCGCCTCCAGGATGCGGCGCTCGGCGAACACGGTGAAGCCCTCGTTCAGCCAGAAGTGCTCCGCCGATGCGTTGGTGACGAGGTTGCCCGTCCACGAGTGCGCCAACTCATGCGCCACCACGTTCACCAGGCTCTTGTCCCCCGCGATGAGCGTGGGCGTGAGGAAGGTGAGGCGCGGGTTCTCCATGCCGCCATACGGGAACGATGGGGGCATGGTGAGCAGGTCGAACCGCTCCCAGTCGTACGGCCCGAACAGCGACTCCGCTGCCCGCAGCATCTCGTCCACGCCCGAGAACTCCTCCGCGGCGTCCTCCAAGAGCTCCGGCTCCGCCCACACCCGCGAGCGGGGCCCCAGCGTCCGCATGGCCAGGCTGCCCACCGCGAACGCCAGGAGGTACGGCGGCACCGGCTGCGGCATCTCGTAGTGCTCCTCGGCCTCCACCCCGTGCTCCTCCCGCCGCACGAAGCTGGCCGCCATCACCGCCTTGAGCGCCTTGGGCACCTGGAGCGTCGCCCGGTACCGGATGCGCAGGCGCGGCGTGTCCTGGAGCGGCACCACACTGCGCGCGTGGATGGCCTGGCACTGGCTGTAGAGGAACGGGTGCTGGCCCCCGGCCGTCTGGGAGGGCGTCAGCCACTGGAGCGCGCTGGCCTCGGGCGAGGTGCGGTAGCGCACGGTGAGCTGCTTCACGCCAGAGGGAAGCTGGATGCGCAGCCGGCTGCCCAGGATGGGCTCCGGAGGTGACACCTGGAAGGGTAGGGGATGACCCTGGCCATCCACCACGGAGCGGATGTCGAGGTCTCTCGTGTCCAGGTCCAGAGGCCCCGCGGACGCTTCCTTCAGCGTCAGGGTGGCCTCCGCGTGCAGGCGGCGCGTCCGGAAATCGACGCGGGCCTTCCAGTCCAGCGTTTCCGTCTCCGGCTGCGTGTCGTCGTTGTACGAGTGCGGGTCGAGGCGAGCCATGGAAGGCCCGCTTGTAGTCGGTGTGCCGACCTCCTGGCGAGCACCCCCGACATGGATGCAGGTTGACTTCCGGGTCAATCGCCTACATTTGTGCAATCCCCTCTTCCATTTAGGGAGCCATTTCCGATGACGACGCGGATCCGAAAAGTGGCGGTGCTGGGCGCTGGCGTGATGGGCAGCGGCATTGCCGCCCACCTGGCCAACTCCGGCGTGCGCGCGCTGCTGCTGGACATCGTTCCCCCGAAGGCCGCTCCGGGCGAGGACACTTCGTCCAAGGCGTTTCGCAACAAGTTCGCGCAGGGCGCGCTGGCGAACATGCGCAAGCAGAAGCCCAGCCCCATCGTGTCCGAGCAGGTGTTCACGGCCATCGAAGTGGGCAACTTCGACGATGACATGCACCGGCTGGCCGAGTGCGACTGGGTCATCGAGGTGGTGAAGGAGGACCTGGCCGTCAAGCAGGCCCTGTTCGCGAAGGTGGAGCAGCACGCCCGCAAGGACGCCATCGTCAGCAGCAACACCTCGGGTCTCTCCATCGTCGGGATGACCCAGGGGCGCGGCGCGGAGTTCAAGAAGCGCTTCCTGGTGACGCACTTCTTCAACCCCGTGCGCTACATGAAGCTCCTGGAGCTGGTGTCCGGCCCGGAGACCGACCCCGCCGTGGTGAAGCTGGTGCACCGCTTTGGCGAGGAGGTGCTCGGCAAGGGCATCGTCTACGGCAAGGACACCACGAACTTCATCGCCAACCGCATTGGCGTGTACGGGATGATGCGGACCATCGCCGACATGGCGAAGGCGGAGATGTCCATCGAGGAGGTGGACAAGATTTTCGGACCGGCCATGGGCCGTCCCAAGTCCGCCGTCTTCCGCACCGCGGACATCGTCGGTCTGGACACGTTCATCCACGTGGCCAAGAACTGTTACGACACGCTCACCCAGGATGAAGAGCGCAACGTCTTCGCCATCCCCGAGTTCCTCCAGAAGATGGTGGAGAAGGGGATGCTGGGCGACAAGAGCGGCGGCGGCTTCTACAAGAAGAACAAGGGCGGCGAGGGCGAGAAGGAGATCCTCGCGCTCGACCTGAAGACGCTCGAGTACAAGCCGCAGCAGAAGGTGCGCTACCCGTCGCTGGGCGCCGCCAAGGACATCGAGGACGTGCGCGAGCGCGTGGCCTCGGTGCTCAACGGCGATGACAAGGCCGCCAAGTTCGCCGAGCACGTCACCCTGGACGTGCTGGCCTACACGAGCCGCCGCATCCCCGAGATTGCCGACGACGTGGTCAACGTGGACCGCGGCGTGCGCTGGGGCTTCGGCTGGGACCTGGGGCCCTTCGAGGTCTGGGACGCCTACGGCGTGAAGAAGGGCGTGGAGCGCATGAAGGCGCTCGGCCTGCAGCCCGCCAAGTGGGTGGAGGAGATGCTGGCCAAGGGCCGCACGTCCTTCTACGGCGTGGAGAACGGCCGCGACACGTACTGGGACATCCCCACCCAGTCCGTGAAGGTGGTGCCGGAGAACGCGCGCACGATGCGCGTGGAGTACCTCAAGCGCGGCAACAAGAAGATTACCGGCAACGACAGCGCCACGCTGTGGGACATGGGCGACGGCGCCACGCTCTTGGAGTTCCACTCCAAGATGAACTCCATCGACGATGACATCATCGCGATGATGAACACCGCGCTGGACGAGACGGAGAAGAACTTCCGCGGTCTCGTCATCGGCAACGACGGCTCCAACTTCTCCGCCGGCGCCAACATCATGGCGATGCTGATGGCGGCCAAGAGCGAGGAGTTCGACGCCATCCGCAAGATGGCGGCGGCGTTCCAGGCGGCCAACCAGCGCATGCGCTACAGCCCGGTGCCGGTGGTGACGGCGCCCTTCAACCTGACCCTGGGCGGCGGCGCCGAGGCGGCCATGGGCGGCAACGCCATCCAGGCCAGCGCCGAGACGTACATGGGCCTGGTGGAAGTCGGCGTGGGCCTGATTCCTGGCGGCGGCGGCACCATGATGCTGCTGCGCAACGTGTTCGGCGCCTACGCGGCGGACAAGGACTTCGACGCGCTGCCCTTCCTCAAGAAGGTCTTCCTGGCCATCGGCATGGCCAAGGTCGCCACCAGCGCCGAGGAGGCCCGCGAGATTGGCTTCCTGTCCGCGCAGGACGGCATCACGGCCAACCGCGACTTCCTCCTGTCGGACGCGAAGGCTCGGGTGCTCGGCATGGCGGACGCGGGCTTCCGTCCGCCGCGTCCCACCCGGTTCCGGCTGCCGGGGCCCAGCGGCGCGGCCACCATCGACATGATGCTGTACGACATGCAGCTCAATAATCAGATCAGCGCCCACGACCGGAAGATCGCCCAGAAGCTGGCGCGCGTGCTGTCCGGTGGTGACACCAGCCCGCAGGTGCTCGTCACCGAGGAGCGGCTGCTGGAGCTGGAGCTGGAGGCCTTCTTGAGCCTCATCGCCGAGCCGAAGACGCAGGACCGCCTGATGTTCATGCTGGAGAAGGGCAAGCCGCTGCGGAACTAGCGGGCGGCCTGTACTCATTGGTTTCCATGAAACGCCATCTGAAATCAGCCCGGTGGCTCACCGGGCAAGGAGACACCTGAGATGCCCGGTCGAGTCGTGATTGCCAGCGCGGTCCGCACGCCGTTCACCCGCGCGCACAAGGGAGAGTTCAAGGATACGCGGCCGGATACGCTCGCCGCGCTCGCCATCAAGGAGGCGGTTGCTCGCGTCCCTGGCCTCAAGCCGGCGGAAGTCGAGGACGTCATCCTCGGCTGTGCCATGCCGGAAGCCGAGCAGGGCATGAACGTGGCGCGCAACGCCAGCCTGCTGGCCGGTCTGCCGGACACCGTTCCGGGCATGACCATCAACCGCTTCTGTTCCTCCGGAACGCAGGCGATTGCCCAGGCGGCCCAGGCCATCCAGGCCGGGATGATCCAGGTGGCCATCGCCGGTGGCACCGAGTCCATGACCATGGTGCCCATGGGTGGCAACAAGGTCAGCGCCAACCCTGAAATCATGCAGCAGCACCCGGAGGTCTACACCTCCATGGGCGTGACCGCGGAGAACATCGCGGCGCGCTTCGGTGTCTCGCGCGTGGACGCGGACGCGTTCGCCGCGGAGAGCCAGCGCCGTGCCGCCACCGCGCGGGAGCAGGGCAAGTTCAACGAGGAGATCTTCCCCGTCACCACGACGATGTACGACGAGGACGGCGCCCCCAAGCAGGTGACCGTCTCCGTGGACACCATCCTCCGTCCCGAGACGACGGCGGACGGTCTGGCGAAGCTCCGCCCCGCGTTCAACCCCAAGGGCATCGTGACGGCCGGTAACGCGTCCCCGCTGACCGACGGGGCCGCCGCCGCGGTGGTGATGAGCGAGGAGAAGGCGAAGGAGCTGGGCGTCAAGGCGCTGGGCTACTTCCTCGACTACACCGTGGCTGGCGTGCCGCCGGAGATCATGGGCATCGGCCCGGTCCCCGCGATCCGCAAGCTCTTGGAGCGCAACAAGCTGAAGGTCGAGGACATCGACGTCTTCGAGCTGAACGAGGCCTTCGCGGCGCAGGCGCTCTACTGCATCCGTGAGCTGGGCATCCCCCAGGACAAGGTGAACCCGAACGGCGGCGCCATCGCCCTGGGCCACCCGCTGGGCGTGTCCGGTGCGCGCATGGTGGCCACCATCCTGCGCGAGCTGAAGCGCCGCAACGGCCGCTACGGCGTCGTCAGCATGTGCATCGGCGGTGGCATGGGCGCCGCCGCGCTCGTCGAGCTGGCGAAGTAATCCAGCCGCTCGCTGAGTTGAAACTTCGGGCGGACGGAGCTTCAGGCTCCGTCCGCCCGTTTCATTTCGTCGCCACGAATCAGGGCGACTCAGGCAGGAAGAAGTGGGGTTGCGCGCCGCTCGCGAGCTTCCCCACTCGGCCGGTGGCCACCTGCACCACCCAGGTGGTGCCCGAGAAGCCGAACAGCACGTGGTCGCAGCTCGGGGTGAACAGGCGCACGGACACGGAGGGCTCGTAGTCGTGGAAGCCGCGCTTGCGCCCCTCGATGGTGACAAGTGTCTTTCGCTCGCCGCTGACGGAGACGAGGGTGATGCCCTGGTCATCCGACTCCAGGGTCTGTGAGCGCGCGGGACACGAGTCCAGGTGGCCCGCTTGAGGCGGCAGTCGCGAAGGCGGCACCTCCTCTCCCACGGCGCGGCGAGAGCCATCCGAGACGCGAACCCACTGCGCGCCGCCGCTCTCGTGCGCCAGGTAGACCTCGGTGCCCTCCGCGTTCCAGTTGGGATTCAGCGCCCAGGAGTCGTTCTGGGCCGGCAGGCGCGTGACTTCCAGCGTGGTGGTGTCCACCAGATAGACCGCGTCATCGTCCTTCCAATCCCGCTGAGGAAGGCTGAAGTCGGCGTGCCGCACGGCCGCCACGCGGGTGCCATCCGGAGACAGCCGCGCCTGACTGACGCGTCGTGCGAGCGAGGGCACCGAGCGCTCACGCGAGCCGCCCTGATCCGCCACGTAGAGGTTCGTGTCGGGGTCCGAGAGGATCCACAGCTGGCCATCCGCCGTGTAGTCCAACACCGAGCGATTCGTGGGGAACACCCGCGCGCGCTCCGAGCCGTCCAGGCGCACGCGCACGAGTCCTTCCTTCGTGCCCAGGTGAATCATGGGGCGCTCGGTGACGAAGGCCGTGTTCGCCTCCGCGCCGACAATCCGCCCCTCCGAGCCACCGCACCCGCTGACGAACGGAGCGAGTCCCAGGAGCATCGACAGCCAGACCCGTTGCTTCATGTGCCGAATCCCCCTGCCATGCGAAGCCGTCATAGCCTCGCATGAATGGGGGCCGCTTGGGGGCTCAGGCGGGCCGGTGCCGCATGCGCGGGCCCATCGTGCCCGCTCGCGAGAACCGGAGCGGGCAGGGAACTCAGGCCGGGGGCTCGGTGTCGTCGACGGGGATTCCGGCCGAGCGCAACACGCGCAAGGCATTGGTGGTGTCCACCACGCCTTGGCGGAGCTGATAGTCGAACACCATCTTCCCGTCCTCGAGGTGGTCGCGGAAGTGGACGTTGCGCACGTGCGAGCCGGGCAGGTCCGCCAGCGTGGCCAGGGACAGGTCATGCGTCGTCACCGCGCCGCACGCACCCGTGGCGAGCAGCAGCCGGAGCACCTCGCGCGAGGCAATCTGTCGCTCGCGCGTGTTGGTGCCCAGCAGGATTTCATCGAGCAGGAACAGGGCCTGGCCTCGCGCGGCCTCTGCGGCATCCAGCACGGCCTTGATCCGCTGCACCTCGGCGTAGAAATACGAGACGCCGCGCTCCAGCGAGTCCTTGACCCGCATGCTCGTGAGCACCTGCATGGGGGACAGCGCGAGCGACCGCGCGCAGACAGGCGCACCGGCCAGCGCGAGGACCACGTTGGCGCCCACCGCGCGCATCAGTGTCGTCTTGCCGCTCATGTTGGAGCCGGTGATGAGCAGCGCGTGGCTCGGGCCGGGCAGGGACACGTCATTGGGGACAGGCGCGTCGAGCAGGGGATGGCCCAGCGCCGTGGCGACCACGCGTGGGCCGTCCGACTCCAACTGGGGCCACGCGAAGCCGGGACGGTCGAACGCGAGCCCGGCCACGCACGAGAGCGCCTCCAGCTCCGCGAGCGCCGAGAACCACTGTCGGATGTGCTTGCCGTGGGCCGCGCGCCAGCGCTCCAGCGCGAACAGTGCGTGGATGTCCCAGAGCGTGAGCCAGTGCACCAGGGGATGGAACTGGTGCCGCTTGAACTCGATGAGCGAGTAGAGCCGGCTGAAGCGTCGGAAGTGCGCGGACACGGGCAGCTCGCCCGAGGGCTGGAGTCCGGACTGGAGCTGGCGCAGCAGCGGGTGCTCGAAGGTCTGCTGTTCGACGCGCTCGAAGAGGGGGGCGTACTTCGCGAAGCCGCGCTCTCCGGCCTCCACGCCCTCGTCCATGTGGCGCAGCGTGCGCCGCGTGAGCACCGCCACCCCGAGCTGGGCCATGAGGCCCACCCAGACCGTCCACCCAGGAATCACGCCGAACTCACCGAGCAGATAGAGCGCCAGCGTGATGGGCGGCAGCGCCACCGCGAGAGGCCGAGCCCAGCGAATGGCGTTCAGGGACGGACCTGCTTCGGCCCACTGGATGAAGAGGCCGGGGTCCGCCTTGTCCTTGGCCACCACGCGCGCGTCCACGCACAGGTCCTGGCGGAAGCCCACGCGAGGAGCCAGCTCCCGCGCCGCGCCTTGCCGCGCGAGGATGACGTCCGAGGTGGCGGGGGCGGAGAGCCACTCGGCCAATCGCTCCTCGCCCGCGCGGGTGGCGGTCTCGTTGAGCAGTTGGAAGAGGCTGCCCTGGCCAAAGACATCCAGGTCGGGCGTGTACAGGTGGGCGGGTGAGAGGAATCGCTCTCCGCGCTCGATGAACTCCCGCCAGCCTCCGCTCAGGCGGGCGAGTCCGCGCTCATTGAGGAGCACGTACAGCCGGGCGCGCGCCTCGCGCAGGAACACCTGGTGGTGCAGCACGGCGAGCACGCCATAGCCGACGACCGCGAGGGCCACGACCCACCAGGCGGGACGCGGCAGCCGACCCATGAGGATGAGCACGGCGACGATGGCGGCGACGAGGAAGGCCACCGTGCGCAGGTTGGCGTAGCGCGCGCTGACGGTATCCAGGGCGGCCAGGTCCGCCTGCGCGGAGGCTCGGCGGGCGGTGTAGGTGGGGTGCGGATTCGACGGTTCGGCGGTGGGGGACACGATGGCCGGGCATGCTGTGCGTGCGCCCCGCCAAGAGCAAGGACGGAGGCGGTTTCCTGGGGCCAAAGGATTCGAAGCCGGACGGGAAACCCCCAGATTCCGTGTCAGACCCTCCAGGTACTGTTCTTCCCATCGCAGCCAAAGAGCAGCGACGGGGGAGCAATCATGAGCACGTCTGTGATTGATAATCGGGTCGAGGTCGTCTTCAGCTTTGACACCACGGGCAGCATGTATCCGTGCCTCGCGCAGGTGCGCAAGAAGCTGGGGAGCGCGGTGGCCCGCCTGACGAAGGAGATTCCGGGCATCCGCATCGGCATCATCGCCCACGGCGACTACTGTGACGAGCGCTCCACCTACGTGACGAAGGCGCTGGACCTCACGGACGACGCGAAGGCCATCACCCGCTTCGTGGAGAAGGTGGAGCAGACGGGGGGCGGAGACGCGCCGGAGTGCTACGAATTGGTGCTGCACCAGGCGCAGTCCTTGTCATGGACGCCGGGCTACACGAAGGCGTTCGTGTTGATTGGGGATGATGTTCCGCACGCGCCCGCGCAGAACCCCAAGCGTCTGGATTGGCGTCAGGAGGTGGACGCGCTGGGTAGGATGGGCGTGCCGGTGTACGGGGTGCAGGCGCTGAACCGGCGCCACGCGACGTCGTTCTACAAGACGCTGGCGGAGAAGTCGGGGGGCTTCCACCTGAGTCTGGACCAGTTCGCGCACGTGACCGACATGCTGTTGGCCGTTTGCTACAAGCAGTCGTCGGACGCGCAGCTCCAGTCGTACGAGGCGGAGGTGTCGCGCGAGGGCCGCATGAGTCGCGGCCTGAACTCGATGTTCAACACGATGCTGAAGCGGGCCACGTCGACGGTGTACGGCGAGGCGGACCTGCGAGCGGTGCCCTCGGGGCGCTTCCAGGTGTTGGACGTGGACGAGAACACGGCCATCAAGGAGTTCGTGCAGGAGAACGGCCTGCGCTTCAAGACGGGCCGAGGCTTCTACGAGTTCACCAAGACGGAGACCATCCAGGGACGCAAGGAAGTGGTCTTGATGGACCGCAAGACCGGCGACCTCTACAGCGGCGAGCGAGCGCGAGAGATGCTCGGCCTGCCGGAGGGAGAGACGGTGCGCATCCGCCCGGCGAGCCTGGAGAAGTACGTCGTCTTCGTGCAGAGCACGTCGGCCAACCGCAAGCTCATGGGCGGCACGCGGTTCCTCTACGAAGTGGAAGACTGGGACGGCGCGCGCGGCGTCGCGGCCTGAATGGGACCTGGGTGGGATTGAGACGCGCCGCGTTGCCAGCCTCTATGCTCCCGAACTTCCGATGCGATCGGTAAAGAGGCGCTGCGGTGGACCGCTGCGCCGCAACAGGGGGACGATCATCGTGCCGGCAACAGCTACACAGCCGCTCATACGGGTGGGCTCGCCAACCCGCTCGGCTACTGAGAGAATGGGCGCTCCCGTGAGGCGGAGGTTGCCTATGACTACACCTGACAATAGCGGTACGCCCGACAAGGTTACTGGTCCAGCGCAGCACCAGCCTATTCTCGGAGCGCGCGTTGGGCGACTTATCGGCGTGAGCCTGGACGGTCAGCCATTGGTTCGGTTCGAAGGCTTTCCTGAGCCGATTCCGGCCCGGAACTTTGTAGCTCTCGACATGGCGCAGCTCCGCGTCGCGGTAGGAGAGCAGCGTCAGGTCGTACTGTTCTTCGAAAAGGGGGACCCTTCGTGCCCCCTACTGGTCGCCATCGCGCGGGATTCCAATGTGCCGTCTTTCCTGGAGCAACTTCTGGAAGAGGCGGGTCGGCCCGGTGACCTCAAGACTCCCTCGCCCGTTGAGCCTTCGCCCGCTGCGGTGGTCAAGGCAAAGAACGCCGTGCCGGAGGAGCGCGTGGTACTCGGAGCGCAGCGGGAACTCGTTCTTCAGGTGGGTGAGGCGAGCATCACGCTGCGCAGGGATGGCACCATCCTCTTGCGTGGCGTTCGGGTGGAGAGCCGCGCTTCGGGGCTTCAACTCATTCGCGGTGGTAAGATCGAGTTGAACTGAGTCCGACGGAGGCAGGCATGGGAACGCACCTCTCGGGCGCGGGCGAGTCGAAGGCTCGGCTCAAGCGCTCTCACGATTATCGGGGTGAGGGCTACAAGCACATCAAGGTTGGAGCCCGCAAGAACGTCTACCAGGACCTCGATGTCATTCAGGGCGTGCTCCAAGCACGTGGTACGCGTGCCCGTGACAAAGGGGTGAAGGCAGGCAGCAAGGCGCATGCGCGGCGCTACACCTTCACGTATGGAAACAACTTTCAGCTCGGGCAGTCCCCGTATGTCAACCAGGGGCATCACCTGCTCCCAGAGGAGGCGTTCTCCGATAAGTTTTTCGACAGCAAGCAGCTCAGGATGCTGCAAGGGGTGGATTACAACATCAACAATGGGGAGAACATCATCTTCCTCCCCGCGAGACAGAAAGACACGGCGTTCCATCTTCTGCCATTTCATCAAGGCAGCCATCCAGACTACACCCGCCAAGTCAATGTGGATATGCAGGCTGTCAAGCGCGCGTTATCGAAGGCTCTGCAGAAGGACAAGAAGCACAAAAAGTGGAACCCTCCAGAGGATCTCAAGGACAAGCTGATGAAGCTCCAGGAGGATTACTGGGACATGCTGGTGGCCGCCGGTCCCATCCCCATCAACAAGTTCGCGAAGGCCGCTCCCAAGAAGAAGGGCCTCACGAAGAGCAAGAAGCCCTGACCGAGGAGTCTGTTTCTGTGAGCTATTATCCCTGGGTGAATGACGCGGAGGATGAGTCCTTCGCGTGGCTGGATTCGCACCGCAAGGAAGAGTTGGATGAGAACGGCTACCTGCTGACGGAGGGGGTGTCCTGTAGGGATTGGTTTCCAGAGGGACTCGTCTTCGACTTATCGAAGGAGGATGGCAGCAAGCTGACCGACAGCATCCCCAATACCTCTGCCCTTCTGGTGGTGTCCGAGAAGCTCAAGGGTATCCTGGAGCGGGAGACGACTAGAGGCACCATCGAGTTCCTGTCGGTACGTCTACGTACGCCGCGCAAGAAGGTGTTGGCCGCGCCCTACTTCATCGCCAACGTGCTCTCCACGGTGGCCTGTATGGATGCGAAAAAGTCCGACTTCACGATGGACTCCATCATCAAGGATCAGGTTCATCGTTTCCGGAGGCTGGTGCTCCAGGAAAAGAAGATACCCAAGGACACGAAAGTCTTCCGGCTGGCAGAGCAGGCCCAGCTTATCCTCGTCCGAGAAGACCTGGGGCAGACCATCCTGGATGAGGACTGCACCGGGATGTTCTTCCAGGATCTAGACGATTACGGCTCCGAGTTCCGCAAGCGGGTCGGCTCGTAGGCGCTCCGCGTTCGCAGAGGATAGGCGATAGCTCATGCTCCAAATGGATCTCACTCGCGAGAACGCGCTCGCCGCGGTCGAGGAACTCGAGGAAGGCCTTCGCCAACCTCTCACGCTTCTTCAACGTGAGGAGTTGCTGACTCGGCTTTCCTCCTATCGCCGCATTGCCGCCATCAGCGCGTTGCTGGCAGAGGGAGACGTCCCGGCCTTCCGCCACGAGCTGCGCCTGTCCGCGACGGTGCGACGGGAGTTGCTGCTCTCCAGTCCGGGGTCGGCGGCGCCGAGCCGGTTCCGCTGTGCCAGCAGGTTGGATCCCTTGTTCGACACGCTCGCCGCCGGGGAAATGGGCCTCGCCCGCGACATTGCCAAGCATTCCCCGCACCGCTGGGTGGCGGACGAGGAGTTCGAGGACGACTTCCGCTATGCCGACTTCCTTCGCGAGCACCTGCTCGCAGGCGCGAAGTCCTCTTCCCCGGGGGAGGAGCGGGCACTCGCGGCCTTCCAGAAATGCTCCGGCGACAGTGGCTCCCCGCGGCTGACCGTGTGTGAGTCGCTCTCCAACCGGGACCAGGAGGCATTCGATGCCGTCCTGGAGGATCTGCTCTTCGAGCGCGAAGCGGAGTTCCAGAATGCAGGCCCACCCCTCCATCCTCAGCGCTTCCACACCGAGCGCCACATCTTCATCGAGGGCCTGGCCTTGCTGCGGCTGGCCGTGGAGCGTGGCCTGAGTACGCAGCCTGATTATCGGATGATGCCGGGCTTGGTCAGGCGTTGACGCTCCACTTCACTGTGTCATGGGCGCCCGCATGTGAAGCGCGGCCCGCTCCCCCGCCCACCCCCAGAGCCACGCCAGGATTCCGGACGCCGGTGCATGACCCCGCGCGAAACTTCGTGACGCCATGCAGACGGCCAAGGCTCCCGTTGCCGCG
Organism: Myxococcaceae bacterium JPH2; assembly: GCA_016458225.1. Lineage (NCBI taxonomy): Bacteria > Pseudomonadati > Myxococcota > Myxococcia > Myxococcales > Myxococcaceae > Myxococcaceae bacterium JPH2. The sequence continues at coordinate 148,155 of JAEMGR010000007.1, forward strand.
CCCACGCCTCCCCACGCGTCCGCAGGATGCCACGTGGGCAACTCCCTCAGCGGCGAGCCCGCCATCCTCACCTGGGCATAGCCCCAGTCCTGGGCCCGCTGGGTCGTACCGTCGAGGTCTGCGAAGACGAGGCCCGTCTGCCGCCCCCGGTCCTCTAGGAGCCCGAGCGTCTCATTGAGCACCGACGTCAGCGCGACTCCCAGGTGAGGCCGGCCGGAGAACATGTGGGTCGATTCAGCGGCGGAGGTCATCGCATCGATGTAGGCGTGGACTGCTGCGCCTCGGCGGGCTGGCGCGTTCGTCTTCTCTACCAGCACGAAGGCCGCGCATTCTCCGGGCATCAGTCCCACTGGCCGATTGGGCGTCTTCAGCAGCCGTAGTTGCTCCAGTGCGTCCAACCACTCGGGCTCAACGAGGCTGTCGATACCGCCCACGATACACCGCTCCACCTCGCCCGACCTAAGTGCGTGCTCCGCCGCGCGCAATGCGGTGACGAAGCCAGGCGAGTCACCGAAGAAGACCTCTTCCCTTGAGACACCACCCGGCAAGGCGGCCTGAGCGAGCAGCCTTGGAAGCAGCGTTCGTGAGTACCGCTCGCGCAGTTGCTCCGCGAGCGAGGGCTCCTCTTCGGAGCGCTCCACCTCGCTGGAGCCCTCGTCTTGTCCGGACGCGAGCGCCTCTCGCTTTGCGGTCTCGCGCACATGCCGCTCCGCGGCAGCGAGGAGGAATCCGCTTGGCAGGTTGAGGAAGATGCCGGTGCGCGGTCCCGCGGTCAATCCGGTCTGATGGACGAGGTCCGCCAAAGCCGCCACCCCAAGCCGCACCATCCTGCCCACGCCGCTGAAGCCCTGCGTGAGGTGCGGTATGGCATGTCCCGTGATTGGCAACTCCTCGCCCGAGTCCTCGTCAACGCAGGAAGTGCCCGCCAGCGCCTCCGGGCGGGCAATCCCCACCCGGGCGGCCGCGCAACTTCCCACCACTCCATCCCCCAAGGACGACACCAGCCCCAGTCCTGTTACCGCGAGCGCACCTGGAGGTGGCGGAGACTGGCGGAGCACTGGCGGAAAGAGTTGCTCGTCCACCTCTGGCAACCCCTTCGATCCGGCGAAGGTACGGGGCAGCGCGCGGAAGGGGCCAGTGCTGAGCCCCCCTCGTACCGTAGGCCGCATGGCCTGCAAGAATTTCCATTGTCGCAACGCCCAGCTCCGGGTGGACAGTTGCCAATCACCTTGACTGCGCACGGCCAATTCGAGCGCCAGCGTCGCATGTCTGCGCATGGAGCCAACGGTGAGGGCATCGAGGAGTGGCTCGGCCGCGAAGGGCTTCCCGGCGAGGTAGCGCCCCTCGGGAGGGAAGTGACTCTGGGCCTCTTTCCACCAGCGCTCTATCCGCTGGGGCTCGGGGCGAGGGAGTTCTGCCTCGGGGCCGAGAGGCGTAGGGTCCTCCTTCTCGGGAGCATTCGGCGCCCAGTCCTCGCGTGTCACTGCGAGTGCGCCGGTCAACTCCAAGCCCGTGATGGCGCAGAAGGCCTCCGCAGCCAAGGGCGCGACGGTCTCGTCTCGCATGGCCTCGAGCAGTGGCTTCACGGCGGTAATGCGCCCGCTAAGTCCGAGGGCCCAGAGCGCGTCCCGCCGCAGCGTCGGTTCCGGCAGCGCCTGGAGGAGGAGGTCTACGTCCTGGAGGTCTCCGCCCAACGCAAGAAGCGCCGCAGGCCCACCCCACCCCGGCCCCAAGCGGTGGACGGCTTCGACGCAGATTCTCCATGCGCCGAGGTGTCCCAGGAGAAAGGCAGTCTCGAGCGCCGTGTTGCGCACTTCCGGCACGTCCGCTCCGAGGGTGCGGTCGAGTGACGAAGATCTCAGCCGCGAGGGAAATCGGCGGGCGGCGCGCAGCACCGCGCAAGCCAGCGGTGCATTGCTCGCGGCGAGGAAATCGTCCAAGTCTTGAGCGGGATCTGCCTCCCACTGCGTGAGGATATCAAGCACACGGGCCTGGACGACGGTCGTGGCATTCCTGAGGAGTGCGTGCAACCGAGGCACCGCGTCCACGCGGCGGGTGAGTTCCAGGGCTCGTGCCGCTCCCTGACTCGTCGGCTCCACGTCGACGCTGAGCGTGGTGAGCACGGCGTCGAGCCCTTCTTCTCCGCCCTGCATGAGGAGGACAGAGCATGCGCATGCGACAGTCTCCAGTTCCTCAGACGCCAGGGCGGGCTGCAGTAACTTGCGATTGACCGTTGGCCCACCCAACACCAATGCATCGAGGCAGGCGAGAAGCCTCTGCTCGGGACCTTCCAGGATGTCCTGAAGAGAGTAGTCGGGTGAGCCCAGCCCCTGCTCACGCTGCCTCCAGAAGAAGGCAGCATCCGCGAGGAAGTCTCGCGCCATGTCCATTCGGGGCGAGGCATCTGGCGGCGCGGAGGATGCGCCGGTGCCGCGGTGAGCTTTGATGGATCGCATCAGAACGTCCCCTGCAACGTGCCTAGATGTCCTCTTCGCAGCAGAGGCACTTGGGCTTCGCGTCACCACCGCCCATGGCGATGATGGGCCCCTGGATGACAGGGAATGGAGGCGTGTTCTTGTCGTTGTGAAGCATTAGATCGAAGGCTCGCGCGACGTTCTTGCCCTCGAACTTCACGTCAAAGGAGAAGTTGACGAACTCGGCCTTGCCCTGGGTCTTGCTCGAGACGACACCGCCCCCTGCCGTGCCCGCCTCATCACCCGAGCTGGTGCCGAAGTTCGAGTCCTTCACGCACACTGGGTTGCCTGCCACGGATACCCTCTTGGTGCCCTTCGCGGTGTCCGAGGATTTCGCCACATTGGGATAAGGAATGGGGACGGGCCCGGCTGGGCTGGGAGTCTTGCAAAGGTCCGGGAATGCGGTGGTGACGCCACCGCTGTCCTTGGTGACCACAGACCTCTTGTTGACACCGGTGTTGATGGGCATGTCGACCCCCAAAGGGGACAAAGATTACCACGCCGAATTCACGTGGTGCAAATGCCGGCCCCTTACTGTGTCCAGCGGACGGCGAATGGAATTGATTCGCCCCGAGGACACTGACGAAGATGACGGCGGTGTGCGACATGACGGAAGTGAGGCGGCCGTGATTCCCGCGGCGCATCAGGACTTTCGTAACGATTGGTCCGAAAGACGGGTACGATTCAACTGTGCGGCGCGTGTTGCCGATGAGAAGGTGAGCGCTTGATGGTGATGGTACGGACCTGCATGGCTTGAGCTGGCATCGTCGAGTGATTTTGGGTCGCCCATCGCTTGGTGCGAGATTGACAAGGCCGCGCCGCAGAGTCCTCAAGGGAATCATGAGTCATTCAGAGGAACGTGACGCGCGCAGCACCGAGGAACTCATCCAGGCGGCCCTCGCGGGGGACGAGGATGATGAGGGAGCCTGGGAGGCCATCTGGACGCTGCGCCGGCGGGGAACGCGCACCGAGCTGGATGCTGCGCTCCAGTTGTTGGGCTCTCCCTCTGCTCGCGCGAGGGGGTGCGGGGTAGACATCCTGGCCCAATTGGGAGCGGCGCAGCCCACGTTCTCGGCAGAGCGGGGCGATGCCCTGTTGGACCTCCTGCGCCGGGAACAGGAGCCTGCGGTTCTCTGCTCGATAGGCGTTGCACTGGGGCATCTCAGGGAGCCCCGTGCGCTGTCTGTCCTTCTTGATCTGGCGAATCACCCCTCGGCCGAGGCTCGCTATGGCGCGACGCATGGCCTGTCCGTCTTGGAATCTCCCGAAGCGCTCGCGGTCCTCATCCGGCTCTCGGCCGATCAGGACCGCGACGTCCGGGACTGGGCGACCTTCAGCCTGGGTTCGCTTCGGGAGGACCTCGACACGCCGGAGCTGCGGGATGCGCTCGCGGCGCGCCTTCACGAGGAGGATTCAGAAACCTTCGGAGAGGCTCTCGTGGGCCTGGCGACTCGCAAGGACCCTCGTGCGGTCGAACCTGCACGCGCTGCGCTCGGTGGGGGCCGGGTGACGGTCTATGTGCTCGAGGCTGCCTCGGCGCTTGGCGAGCCGAGCTTCTATCCCTTGCTGATTGCCCTTCGCGATTCACGAGCGCCAGCGGATGAACACTTCCGGAGCGTTCTGGATGAAGTCATTGCCCAGTTCGAGCGAGGAACACAGACCTGAAAACGGGCACTTCGCTTCACGCTGTCACGTGCTCTTGCTGGCGATGGGCTGGAGCAGCACTGCTCTCGCGTCCACGTTGAGCACCTGGACGCCGCCGGGCAGGGGGACGAGCGGGACGTCCCAGTGGCTGTGCCCGCAGATGATGAGCAGGTCGTTCCAGGGCGCCACTGCTTCGCGGATGAACGCGTTCCCTGGGAGTGACTGCTCGGGCGCGTCCGGTCCTTCGTGGAGGACGAGCACCTGGGGCTCCTGGAGCAGCACGGACTCAATGCGCTCCAGTTGGGCGGACTGCTCGCGGCGGTTGGTCTTGTCCGGTCTCCCAATGATGTAGCTCACGCCGCCCACGCGAAGCCCATCCAATTCCGCGAGGTCTCCGTCCAACACGTGGGCGCGTGACTTGTGGCGGAAACGCTCGAAGCCACCCGGCTCGCCGAACATGTCGTGGTTGCCTGCCACCCCGGCCACCCAGCGGAAGGACTCCGTGAAGGCATTCCAGACCGAGCGCACGTCCCCGCTGGCGCCGCGCTTGTCTGCCAGGTCATTGGAGTACAGGTCGCCCGCGAGAAGGACTCCGGTGTTGCTCGCGAGCGGGAGTTCTCCGGCCGCACCCTGCATTGCCACCTCATCGGCGAGGAACTCTCCCAGCAGCGTTGCGGCGCCGTCGTGGTGTGCGCTGGTCGCCATCCCCTGGAGGTCCGAGGTGGCGAGCACAGCCTCCACTCCCGGAGGGAGGGCGTCCACCCAGCCTCGCAACAAGGGAAGCCGCTCCACCCGAGTGCCTCCACGGGGCGCGGCGTTCAGGTAGCGCCATTCCAAGAATGGCGTGGTCTCCAAAGAAAGGATTCGCATGCGCCGTGGACGACGCGTCTGTCCTCGACTGACCGGAGGACTCAGCCCAGGCCGAGCCGAGCGAGGGTGACTTCGCGGACGCGAGGAATCCGGAAGCGGAACATGAACGCATCCGAGAAGTAGTGCGCCAGCACGATGGCGTTCGTGACGATGACGCCCAGCGACCACAGCGGTTGTTGCCGGAGCAGGAACTCCGTCGCCGCGCCGTTCGTGCTCCGGTCCACCAAGGGGATGAACGGGCTGTTCGCCACGCCCACCAGGATGATGGGCAGCATCACGAGCATCATGGCCGCCCAGACGCCTGTGCCGCGCAGCCTCGCATCGGACTCCTTCGCCGTGGGCTCCATCATCCGCCCCGTGAGGAAGAAGTACTCGAGCCCATGGATGCCCGCGCTCAGGATGGCGCCCCACGTGGGCCACACGAGGTACACCGCGACCACCGACGCGTGCCCCAACACATACAGGCGGCGCGGACCGCTGGTGCCACCGGGGCCTCTCATCGCGTTCAGCAGCCCGCCCACGAAGACAACCCACGCCGCCAGCAGGACCCACGTCGTCGCGTAGGGGAGGCTGCCACCCTCGGCCTGCCCGATGTTCACCATGGGCGCCGAGCCCTTCGCTCCCGACAGCGGCACCGCCAACGAGCGCGCCATCATCAGGAGCAGCGCCACGGGGACGAAGTTTCGCTGCATGCGGCGCTCGGCCTCGGAGAGGGGTGGGGCTCCGGCGGTGCGGGCTCGCAGGCCGTGCAAGGCCCAGATGCCCTTCACCTGGGACAACGTGTGGTGCACCGCCAGGATGTGGATGGTCGCCGCGAGCATCAGGTCCAGGCGAGGCGCGTGCTCGCCCGCGTACCAGAGCAGCGAGGCTGTGAGCACGAACACGACCGTGGCTCCACCCACCAGGAGCCGAGGCTGCGTGGGCGTCGTGTGCAACAGCTCGCGCCGCGTGCCCAGCAGCAGGAATGTGAGGATGACGTGCGTGCCATTGAGCAGCACGTACTGCGAGGTCCACTGTCCGATGGCTCGCGAGAAGCCCAGTGGCCCTTCACCTGTGAGCTTCGCCAGCCACACGCAGAAGAGTGTCAGCAGCGCGGGCAGGAGCAACAGGCTGACGTCCATTCGCGGCGAGAACAGCCACAGTCCGGAGAAGCGCACGGACGCGGGGGCTGCGGGCTCGCGGAGGGCCGGGGCGGGGATGGACGAGGACATGCGCGCCCCATCATAGACGACAACGAGCCCCTCACGGGCCTGGCACGAAGAGGCTCTGGTACTTCGCCCACGTGGTCCGGTCCGGCGGCAGCACGTTGCGCCAGTACTGCACCATGAGGAAGCACTGGAGCAGCACCAGCCCCACCGTCAGTCCGCCCACGATGGCGCGAGCCGACGGACGGCGCAGGCTCGTGAACAGGCCCGCGAGTCCCAGGGCGAACAGCGCGCTGGCCTCCGTGTACGCGCGATGCCCGAAGCTGCCGCCGTAGGGCCAGTGCCACCAGCTCGCCACCAGGAACGTGTGCAGGAGGAAGAAGAGGAACACCGGCAGCACGTAGGGCTCCAATTGCTCACGCGCCTTGCCGAAACCCACCACCGCGAACAGCCACACGGGGGCCCAGAAGAAGAGCCCCTTGCGCACGCTGAACAGCACCGGCAGCACCTGCGGATGGTCGAAGCGGAACCCGTAGCCGCGATACGAGTAGACCAGCCACGCCCCCGTCACGAAGTGCCAGTACGCAATCAGGACGCCCACCACGGCGAGGAACGCGAGCGATGCCAGCGCCACCTGCCACATGTTCGCGCGAAAGAACGCCAATCGCGCTCGCTGCGTCGCCCCATCCACCACGCCGTACAACGGGACGAGCAGCAGCACCACGGCGTTGGGATTGCGCACCAGGACGATGAACCCCGCTACCAATCCCAGCACCACCGAGCGCCGCGCCGTGGGTTCGCGATACCACTCGGGCAGCACGACGAGCAGCGCCGCGAACAGCGCGAACGAGTAGACGTGGCTGAAGATGGCGTCGTACGTGCCGTAGTGGAACAGGTTGGTGCCCAGCGTCACCGCCGCCAGCGTCGCGAGCACCACGCCCGGCGAGAACAGCGCTGACAGCGCTCGCCGAAGCAGGGCCAACCCCACCAGCAAGGCCAGCCATCCATTGAGGGCCGCCATGACCTGATAGGGCGTGGAGAAACCATCCGGCACGCCCCCGGTCACGGAGGCATAGGCATGCGCGAGCAGGAACGCGGGCAGCATGAGCAGCGCCTGTCCCGGCGGGAACCGGTTCAGGTATCGCCCCGTGCGAGGGTCCTCCGTCAGGCCGATGTTGGGGTCCCAGTTCTCGCCCCACTCGGCGACTTCGGTGCGCATCGACAGGTCGTGCTGCACGAAGACCGCGGGCAGGTACAGGTAGTGCCCGTATCCATCCGAGCGGATGGGCTCCAGCTCCGGATGGGCTCGGTAGAACACGCCCATCGCGAGCAGTCCGAGCAGACCCACCACGGGAATGAACCCGTCCAACGCGCGTGCGAAACCTGGCCGGGAGAGTGGCGGTGCGGAGACCGCGGGGGAAGGCGTCATGGGGCGCGGCCACTATAGCCAGCCACCCGCGAGCCTGGATGACATGCCGCGTCTTGGATTTTCCATGGACGGAGCGTGTTATGTCAGCGGAGCGCGAGGCGCTGGCCGGAGTGAGCCGCACGCACGAGGCGAACATGCGGTTCCCCATGGCAGGGTGGTGCGCGGGCCTCCTCTCCGGATTGCTCGTCGCTGCTCCCGCGCGGGCTGAATTCGGCAAGCGTTCGGACGACTCGAAGTCCGAGAAGCGCACCCATGAGGCCACCGCGATAGGAACCGAGTCGGACGATGAGCCCGCCAAGATGGCTCATCGCGAGACGGTGTCCTCGGACGAGGATGTCGTCGAACCCGTCCGTGACGATGACGACGGGGGTGGCGGCGACATCGGCAGTGCGATCGCCGGCTTCATGGTCGAGCTGCTGGTGCGCAACCTCGTCTTCATCATCGCGCAGTCCGGGAATCACCCGTCGGTGTCACCGAACGGCGAGCTGCCCGCGGGCGTCATCTCGGATCAGCGCCATGCCGCTCCCATCTCCGTGCGGATGGGGGCCCAGGCCCTGATTCTGTCGCGGCAGGGCAAGGGGGCCGACTACTTCCTGGGCGTGGATGGGCGTTACTTCGGCGTGGACGCGCGGCTCATCCGTCTCTTCCTGAACGCGGAGGACGGCGGGAGCGGCTCGGACCCCATCTCCGTCTCAGAGGTCCATGTCGCGTGGGCGTTGGTGGCCATCCCGCAGGCGCGGTTGCGCGCCGAGGCGGGTGTGAGCACCGCGCATGGCGCGGATGCGACCTTCATCGGGCCCAGCGTGGGGTTCTCCTTCGAGGGCTGCGTCGTGGGGCCGCTCGACTTGGAGGCTCGGGCGCAGGCGACGCCCTTCCCGCATCGCCAGGTAGATGGCGAGGCCGGGCTCGCGCTGCATGCCGGAGGGTTGGTGCTTCGCGGTGGCGTGCGCGGCCTCTTCCTCGATGACGCGGGGAAGGTGGACGGTGTCGCGCACCGCGAGCGACTGTTCGGCCCCTACCTCGGACTGGGCTTCACGTTCTGAAGCCCTCGCCCGACGCGGGGTGCGACTACTTCTCCTTCGAGGCGATCTTCCGCAGCGCCTTCTGGTCGCGCACGCAGAGGATGCGGCCCACGTTGCCCAGCACGCCCTCGCGCTTCATCTCGTTGATGAGCGTGGACACGAACGAGCGCGAGGCGCCCACCAGGTCCGCGAGGTCTTGCTGGGTGATGCCGCGCAGGTCCGTCTCGCCGCCGTGCGGGCAGCGCTCGCCGTGGGCTTCCACCAGCGTGAGGAGCGTGTCCGCCAGCCGCGCGGGCACTTCCTTGAAGGTCAGGCCCAGCACGCGCTTGCGCAGGGCACGCACGCGCTCGGCGTAGGCGCGGACCACGTCCACCGCGAGGGCGGGGCGGGCCTCGAGCTGCGCGCGGAAGTCGCGGCCCTCGATGCTCCAGACCTCGGCCTCACCCGCGGCGATGGCCATCTCCTCGATGGGCGTGCCCTCGGGGCGGAACAGCTCGCCGAACAGGTCACCCGGGCGAAGGATGGACACCACCGAGCGGGTGCCATTCTTCCCGATGCGCATCAGGCGCACGCGGCCGGACTTCAGCAGGTAGACGCGGTCCGTGTTGTCGCCGGGCCGGTAGATGGTCGAGTTGTGCGGGAACGACTCGACCTTGAAGTACCCCTTGAAGTCGATGGCCTCCTGACCGGGAACCAGCTTGTTCGCGGTCACCATCATCCCGGAGCTGGTCGCTTGCAGCGGCGCCACGACATTGGAACCGATGGGGCCCAGAGGGCGGTTGAATCCGTGCATGGCATTCACTCCTGAGAATGGGGGAAAGGCAGCCCGCCAACTCGCTGGCCGGCGAATGGGAAGTGCCTTCTCCAAGGAATGTGCCAAGCGGATTGAAAGTGCTGCCGAGGGAACACATCCAGGAATGGCGGGTACTTAGCGCTACAGCCCCGGATCTCCCTCATTTCCGTGTCCAAAACCTGAAACAGAACGTTCAAACAGTCTGATCAGATTGAACGAAATGTTCAATCGCTGGGCCGGACTGTCGAAGGGGGGACAGTGTTCAGCAGGTAGCCATCAGGGGGACGGCGGCACCTGGGGCCCCTGGCTCTGTGCAAGGCCGTACTTCTGCAGCTTGCGCTCCAGGGTGGGGCGACTGATTCCAAGAATCTGGCAGGTGCGACCCTTGTGGCCCTTGGTGACGGCCATCGCGCGGGCGATGAGCTGTCGTTCCGCCTCTTCCAGCGTGGGGATCAGGCTCACATCATCCACGGCGGGGGCGGCGAACATGGGGGCCGCGAGGCGGCCGGGCTCGGGCGGGGTGGTGGGCTCCAGCGTGGGCAGGTCGTCGCCGCGCAGGACGTCGCCGGGAGCGAGCACCACGGCGCGGGTGAGCACGTTCTCCAGCTCGCGCACGTTGCCGCGCCAGGGCAGCAGGGTGAGGCGCTCCATGACCTCGGTGGGCACGCGGGTGACGCGCTTGTGCACCTTCTCGTTGATGCGCTCGAGCAGGTGCTTCACCAGGAGGGGGATGTCCTCGCGCCGCTCGCGCAAGGGCGGAATCTGGAGGGTGATGACCTTGAGGCGTTGATAGAGGTCCTCGCGGAAGCGGTTCTGCTCCACCTCTTCGGCGAGCGTGCGGTGCGTGGCGGCGATGACGCGCGCGCGCAGCTTGATGCGTTTGACGCCGCCCACGCGCTCGAACTCGCGCTCCTGGAGGACGCGCAGCAGCTTGGACTGGAGCATGAGCGACATGTCTCCAATCTCGTCGAGGAAGACGGTGCCTTCCTCGGCCACCTCGAACTTGCCGGGCTTGCCGGCGGTGGCGCCGGTGAAGGCGCCCTTCTCGTGGCCGAACAGCTCGCTCTCCAGCAGCGTGTCCACGATGGCCGAGCAGTTGATGCCGATGAACGGCCGCGCCTCGTCGTAGGAGTAGTTGTGGATGACGCGTGCGATGAGCTCCTTGCCGGTGCCGCTCTCGCCGGTAATCAGCACCGTGGCGGCGCTGCTCGTCACCTTGCCAATCTGTTTGACGAGCTGCTGCATGGAGCCGCTGGTGCCGACGATGTCGCCCAGGCGCACGGCGGCGTTCTCGCGGTTGACCTCATCCGCGCGGCGCGAGAGCTGCCGGTACTCCAGCGCGCGCTCCACCACGAGGTCGAGCGCGGCGGGGTCCGGGAACGGCTTGTGGATGTAGTCGAACGCACCGGCCTTCATGGCCCGGATGGTCGTCTCCATGTCGTGGTAGGCGGTGACGAGGATGATGCGCGCGTCGCCGCACAGGCCTTTCATCTCCTCGATGATCTCCAGGCCCGTGCGGTCCGGGAGCATCATGTCGAGGATGACCACGCTGGGCAGGCACTCCTGCGCGGCCGTCAGCCCCGCCGACGCGCTGGTTGCCGTGACGACCTGATAGCGCGGCTGCCCGTCCTGCTCGATGTCCTCGAAATGCATCGTGAGGGTTTCGAGCAGTGAGACGTCGTCGTCGACGATGAGGAGGGTCTCCATGGGCGGTTCAAGCGGCGAAGGTCAGCGTGAACACCATCCCCGGCTCCGCGCCTCCCTCGGCACTCACATCTCCGCCCTGGCTCATCATCACGCGGCGCAGCGCCGCCAGGGACAGGCCGGCTCCGCGCGCCAGTCGGGAGCCGAAGGGCTCGAAGAGGGAGCCTCGCTCCTCGGGGGGCAGGGCGGCGGCGGGGTCCTTGAGCACCATGAGCACGCGGCCGGGTCCACCCTGGCGCAGCGACACGTGCATGCGGCTGTCCTCCGGTTGGCCCATGGCCACGTTGAGCAGCACCTGCGCGAGCACGGGCCGCAGCCGCGAGCCATCCATCCGAACACGAGGCAGGTCCGGCTCCTCGTCCACCTCCAGCTCGATGCGGCGCTCGGCCAGTTCGGGGGCCACCATGGCGTTTGCCTCCTGGAGCACCGTGCGCAGGGGCTGTGCCTCGAAGTTGGGCGTGGTGTCGCGGCCGTACTCGGACAGGAGCCACAGCATGCGCTCCATGGTGCGGATCTCCCGGTTGGCGATGGTGAGGCGCCGCCGGTCGCGGTCCCCCAGCGTGGTGTTCCGGGCCAGCGTCTGCACGGCCATCTTCACGGAGGACAAGGGGTTGCGGATCTCGTGGCTGAGCGAGGAGGACAGCCGTGAGATTTGAACGGGCGGGGCGCCCTCCAGCACCGTGCCCAGGTCCATCACGCCCGCGCTGGCCTCACCCTCCAGCACGCCCAGCACCAGGCGGAGGAAGGAGGGCTCCTGCTCGCCCAGGTGCGTGGCGGCGAACTCCACGGCGCCGCGGTCCTCACGGGCGCGAGCGTCCAGCTCGCGGGCGCGCTCGGCGCTCACGCCCAGCGCCACGTGGAGCGGACGGTCCAGCAAGTCTGCGCTGGTACGGCGCAGCACGGTGGTGGTGTCGCCCTCGGCGCGCGTTACCCGCAGACCTGGGGACCAGGCGAGCCGTGCGACCTGAAGGAGGTGGGAGTTCATTGGTGGGTCTGGAACATACCGAGTAAGCTTCCTCGCTGTCCCCATGTCTGGATCCACGCGTTTCCCGAAGAACCTTGTGGCTGCCCTCTTGTTCCTGTCGGGGTCGACCGCACTGGTATACGAATTGGTTTGGTCCAAGTACCTCGGGAATGTGCTGGGGAACAGCGGACAAGCCCATGCCGTTGTCCTGGCTACGTTCATGGGCGGGCTGGCCCTGGGGGCATCTGTCTTCGGGCGGACAGCGGACCGGGTGAAGAGCCCCCTGGCCCTGTACGGACTGCTCGAACTCGGAGTCGGCCTCTATGCGCTGGCGTTCCCCTCGGTGCTGCGCGCGCTGGGGGCGCTCTGGCTCGCGGTGGCGCCCAGCGTGCCCGAGGGCCTGCGGGCCGGACCTCGGCTCCTCGTGGCGGCGCTGTCGCTGGTGGTGCCCACGCTGCTGATGGGCGGCACGCTGCCCGCGCTGGTGCGGCACTTCGCGGCGAGCCTCGCGGGAGTGAGGCGTGAGCTGGCGCGGCTGTACGCGGTCAACAGCCTGGGCGCGGCGGTGGGCGCGTTCGTGGCGGGCACGCGGCTGGTGCCAGTCATTGGCCTGTCCGCCTCGGCCACGCTGGCCGCGGGCCTCAACATCCTATTGGCGCTGGCCGCGCTGGCCCTGGCTCGCACCACGCCTCCCGCGCTGCGGCCGGGAGAGTCGGCACCGAGTTCGGAAGGGGACACCGAGGTCGCCTATCCACGGACGGCGGTGCGCGCCGCGCTGGTGGGCGTGCTGCTGTCTGGCTTCACGTCGATGCTGTACCAGGTGACGTGGATCCGCCTGCTGTCCATCGTGCTGGGCGCATCCACGTATGCCTTCACGCTCATCCTCACCGCGTTCATCCTGGGCATTGGCCTGGGCAGCTTCTGGCTGATGATGCGCCGCGAGGGCGTGGACTCGCTGCGCCTGTTCGGGCGGATGCAGGTGGCGCTGGTGGTGAGCGTCTGCGTGGCGCTGCCGCTGTATGTGCGGCTGCCGCACCTGTTCCGCCAGGCGCAGTGGATGCTGTCGCGTTCCATCGACACGTGGCCGGTGTTCCAGGTGCTCACCTTCGCGTTCTGCTGCGCGGTGCTGCTCGCGCCCACGTTCTTCATGGGCGCGGCGTTCCCGGCTGTCGCTCGCGTGGCCACGGCCAAGGTGTCCGAGGTGGGGCGCCAGTTGGGCGGCGTCTACCTGTGGAACACGGTGGGCACCATCACCGGCTCCGCGCTGGGCGGGCTGTTGCTCATGCCGTGGTGGGGCATGGAGGGCAACTTCGTCGCGGGCGTGGTGGCGAACCTGATCGCCGCGGGGCTGGCCTACGGGGCCGCGCCCGGAGCGAAGGTGGACGCCGCGCGCGTGGGCGGGCCGGGACGTGCGCTGTGGCCGGTGGCCGCGACGGCGGTGCTGGCGGTCGTCGTGCTGGGGAGCATGCACGGATGGCCGGTGCGGCTGAGCGCCATCGCCGCCATCCGCGTGCACCAGAGGCCGCCTGAGAGCTACGCGAAGCTGGTGGCGGACACCGAGCGCGACATCCGCCCCGTCTTCTACCGCGACGACACGTTCGCCACGGTCCTGGTGGGCGACTATCCGCCCGACCACCTGCGCTTCATGAAGCTCAACGGCAAGGTGGATGCCTCCAACGGCAGCGACGTGGAGACGCAGGTGGTGGCCGGGCACCTGGGCGTGCTGCTGCATCCGCGCGACCCCAAGAACGTGCTGCTCGTCGGCGCGGGCGCCGCCATCACCGCGGGCAGCGTGCTGGCCCATCCCATCGAGCGGCTGGACATGGTGGAGATCTCCCCCGCGGTCATCGACGCCGCGCGCCTCTTCAAGGCGGACAATCGCAACGCGGTGGATGATCCGCGCACGCACGTGCACATCGATGACGCCAAGACGTTCATGGCGCTCGCCCCGCGCAAGTACGACCTCGTGGTGAGCGTGCCCTCCAACCCGTGGGTCGCGGGCGTGTCCGGGCTGTTCACGCGGGACTTCTTCCAGACGGTGGATCAGCACCTCTCGGACGACGGCGTGCTGGTGCAGTGGATCCACACCTACGAGAGCAACGAAGAACTCATCAAGCTGGTCATCCGGACCCTGCGCGACACCTTCCCGCATGCAACGACATGGCTGGGCCCGCAGGACCTCATCCTGGTGGCGAGCCGCAAGCCCATCACCTTCGACGCCGCGCGCGTGGCCGAGCGGATGGGCCGTCCCGAGCCGAAGGCCGACCTGGACCGCGTGGACATCCGCGACGTCTTCGCGCTGCTGTCCAAGCAGGTGCACAGCGAGGCAGGTCAGCTGGAGTTCGCGGGGCCGGGGCCCATCAACACGGATGATCACAACCTCCTCGAGTACGCCTCGCCCATCGCCTTCTTCGTGGGCAACCTGGACGTGCGCGTGAAGGACGAGCGGCGCGCGCCGGATGGCGGCCCTCGCCTGTTCATCCACGACTACGTGCGCGAGCACCCGCCCACCGCCGAGCAGGTGGCGGGGCTGGCGCGCAACATCGAGCGGTTCCACGCCGCGAATGATCCGTTGGTGCGGGGCGTGGCCACGCTCTGGCGCTCGCTCGCACCGGACAGCCGTGATGCGGCCGTGGCGCTGAGCAAGGCCGCGCTGGCCCAGCAGGACCTCACCCTGGCCGCCTCGCTGCTCTTGCCGGAAGTGGAGAAGGGGGGCCGCGAGCCCGAGCTGATCACGGCGTACCTGAAGCTCGTCGCGGCGCAGATCTGGGCTCAGCGCACCGTCTGGACGCCCCAGCACACCGCCGAGGCGGTGGCCCTGGGCCGTGAGGTCTCGCGCGCCCACCCGGAACATGCTCCACTCGCAGCGGCCCTGCGCACGCTCTGCGAGGCCCTGCCGTCCACGGCTTGCGCGCCCGCCGCGGAGCCCATCGCGGCTCCGTCAGGCCCCTGAAATGGCCTGCTCACCGGGCCGAGAGGGGTAACCGGCCCGGAATTCCTAGATTTCTCCCCATCCTCCCGATGACGGATGGAGGTGGAGGTGGGATCCCTCTACTGTGCGTTTCGAACCCTGGCAGCTCAGGGTGAGCAACTCCACCGCTTCAACCCGGGAGCTTCCATGAAGGCCCTCAGCAAGAAGACCCAGCTGCGCAAGTCGCGTGGTCAGGGTATGACCGAGTACATCATCATCGTTGCCCTCATCGCGATCGCCGCCATCGGCGTCATCACGCTGTTCGGCGACAACATCCGCAAGCTGTTCGGTGCCTCGGCCGCGGCCCTCGCCGGCGAGGACAACGTGGACAACACGGGTCAGAAGTCCAACGACACGCTGAACAAGAAGACCATGAAGGACTTCGGTCACAACAACACCTACTGATTTCTCAGGTGTTCGTTGCATGAATGGCAGGTGCCTCTCTCGAGGTACCTGCCATTTCCGTTTGGGGCCATGGCGCGCGAGGTGACGGCTAGGATGCGTGCCTTGTGAGCGCGCCCGTCCCCGATGCCCTCGTCTCGTTGAATCGCCGCCTCTGGCTGTATCGCGGGCTGGTGGTCGTGCTGTCGCTGTCGCTGCTGGGCGTGCTCGGCGCCGTGCGGCGAGCCATGGCGACCGCGCCGGATCCGGACGTGGAAGTGTTCGACGTGCCGGCGCGCTTCGAGGCCCTGGCTCGGCACAACCCAGGCGCGGCGGATGTCTCGGAGACGTACTTCTACGGCGACAGCGCCACCGTGCATCTGCACGCCATGGGCAGGGGCCAGACGTGTCCTCTGCACATCCACCGAGGCACCCACGAGGCGACGGTGATTGCCGCGGGGCAGGCCCTCGTGCGGCAGGTGTGGGGACGGGATGATGCGCTCATCGAGCTCCGGTCGCCGAGGCGGCCCGGTGAGTTGATCGGCTCTCCGCCCTTCACGGGCCATGAGTGGCGCAATCCTTCGGCGGAGCAGTTCCTGGGCAACCTCGTCTTCGCCACGCCGCACTTCGACGGCAACCTCTACGTCGACGCGGATGACGCTCGGATGAAGCAGGGGCGTGAGCCCTTCGCCTTCGATCCGGACCTGTCGCTCGCGGCACTCCGCGCGAAGGGAGAAACGTCCCGCGAGGAGGCGCTGCCCGTGCTCGATGGGCACATGTCGAGCCTCCTGCTGGATGGAGGGGAGCGCGCGCTGACCGCCACGCCCGAGCAGCCCGTGGTGCTCTACGTGGCGCGGGGCACGGGGACGCTTGCTGCGCCGGAGGCTCGGCCCGTGAAGGTGGGCCAGCTCTGGGTGCTCCGGCGCGCGGCCCAGGTGCGCACCGAGGCGAGCGGCGGGCTGGTGCTCTACGTCTTTCGCCCGCCGTCCAGTCCGTCGCGCTGAGCGTCGCGACGGGGCATCACGGCGGCGTCGCGGTGGCGGCGCGCTCGCGAATCCAGAGCACGTACTCGCCATCGCGCGAGGCCTCGCGCCAGCCACCGCGCGTGCGCAGGTGGTCGAGCAGGATGTTGCCCGGATTCACCGTGTCCCAGACGAGGTAGTCCGGGTCATAGCGCGTGAGCACGTCCTCCCAGCCGGGCTCGGACCAGACGAGCCGCTCGTAGTCGTCGTGGATGGCCATGGGGAAGGGGTCATTCCGGCTGTCGATGAAGACCTTGTAGTCGGCGCCCGCGAAGTACGAGATGGGGCCGCCGATGACGAACCGGTTGAGCACCTTGCCGGGCGGCAGCTTGCGCAGCGCCTCGAAGACCTTCAGCGGAATGGTGGCGTGCCGCACCCCTGCTTCGATGGGCAGGGGCGTGCGCGCGTGCACCGTCACGAGCCCCGCGAGCACCACCGCTGGCCACACGTTTCCTCGCGCGGTTGCGCTCCAGGTGGCGACGCGACGATCCACTCCCTCCAGGATTCGGCGCAGGGCCGCGGGGAGGGCGAACTGTCGCTCGGACAGGGCCGCGTGCTCCAGGAGCGCGAGCCCGAGCAGCACGCCCGCGAAGGGCGCGTGTCGTTGCACCTTGAGCGCCGCGATGCCGAGCACCAGCGTGGGCAGCAGGCTGGCCACCTTGCGCGTGGGGGACTGACCCACGGCGAACAGGGTGGCGCCAAAGAGCGCGAGGTAGGCCCAGCTCGCGCCCATGTCCAGGTCGAGCGGTCGCCACTCGACGATGGTCTGCGTGGACGGCAGCACCGAGTGGTGCAGCGGGTAGAGGTAGATGGCCGTGCCATCAGGGCCCAGGCCCGCGGCCAGGAACATCGCCACGCAGAAGCCCAGGGCCTTCACGGAGCGCTTGCGCGACTCCGGAGTGGGGACGTCCAGCGCTTGCCCCACGGCCGTGGCGCCGAGCAGCGCGGGCCCTAGCAGCCAGCTCCCGTGCACGTTGGCCCACAGGACGCCCAGCACGGGGAAGGCCCACAGGACGCGGTCATTGCCACCGCGCCAGGCCAGCACGGCCATCACCGCGAACGCGAAGAGGAGGTGACCCAGGTGGTAGGGGCGCTCCTGGGGCCAGGTGGGGGACTGCACCGCGAGCATCGCCACGAGCGTGGCCACCGCGAGCAACCCGCGCGGTCCCGATGCGGCGCGACCCAGCGCGGCCCACAGTACGAGCACGTTGGCGGCGACCAGCCCGGCGACGAAGAGCGCGGGGCCCGCGGCGCCCAGCAGCTTGACGAGGAGGACGCACGCGACCCCGAAGCCCCACTCATGAGGCACCCAGCCCGCAGTGCCAGTGAGGCTGAAGGGATCCACTCGCGTGAAGCCGTGCTCCAACACGAAGCGGCCGCCCGCGAGGTGGAAGAACAGGTCGTAGTTCTTGAGGGGCGACAGCCCGAGCTTCGTGACGAGCCAGAGCGCCAGGAGTGCCGCCGGCCCGGGGAGGAGAAGGAACCGCTTCCGCATGTGGGCGCAGGCTACCGCGCCCGAGGTGTCCGGAAGAAGGCGGCATGTATCCGGAGCCACCAACCGGGCACGACGTGACCCACCCCACGAAAGGCCGCCCCCACCTGCGCGAGTCGATATTTCCCTGGGGGGCCCATGCTAAGACGCGAGCGTCCATGGAAGGCCGCCTGTTGCTGAAGAACTGCGCCGTGTTCCGCGCAGATGGTCGTGTCCGTACCGGCATGGCCGTGGTGGTGGAGGGAGGCCTCATCCGCCGCGTGGCGCCCGATGCCGAGGTGCCCGTGCTGCCCGGAGACTGGGAGGTGGCCTGTCGAGGGCGCCTCGTCGCGCCCGGGCTGGTGGATTGTCACTCGCACCTCGTGAATGGCCAGCTGTTGCCTCCCAACGGCGACTTCCTGCTGCGGCTGCCGCGATCGCGCCTGGGCCGGATGCGCCACGTGGCGGCGCACGTCACCGCCGAGGACGTGGAGGCGCTCACTCGCTTCGCCGCGGCGCGGGCCCTGCGCGAGGGCATCACCCTGGTGGTCGAGCACCTGGCGTGCCCCTCGGATGTGGCTGGAGCGCTGGCCGCGCAGGCACGTGCCGCGGAGCAACTGGGGCTGCGCCTGGTGACGGGCCACTCCACCCACAGCCTGGATGGGCCCGCCGCGGCCGAGGCGCAGCTGGAGGCCAACGCGGACTTCGCGCGCCGCTACCTGAAGCACCCGCTGGTGCGCGGCGTGCTGGGCTTCCATGCGTCCTACACCGCCGAGGACGCGCTGCTCACCCGGCTGGCTCGCCTGCGCGAGGAGCTGGGCGCGTTCACCCTGTTCCACCTCGCGGAGAGCGAGGACGACCTCACCACGACGTATGCGCAGTTCAGCCGCCGCGTGGTGCCTCGGCTCGAGTCGCTCGGGCTGTTGGGTCCGCACGCCATCGCGGGCTACGCGCGCGTGGTGGACAACGCCGACGCGGAGCGGCTCGCCGCGACGGAGACGTTCGTGGCCCTCACGCCTCGGGGAACGCGCACGCTGGAGCATGGCGGCGACCCGATGGAGGCCGTCCTGTCCAAGCTCCACCTGGTGGGCCTGGGGACGGGCGGGCACGGGACGCTGCAAGAGGAACTGCTCGCGGCCACGGTGGGGGTGTTGCACATCGCGCGCACTGGGCGGTTGCTGGATCCCGATAGCTCGCTGGCTCACCTGCTCGTCAGCGGGCCCGCCGAGCTGTGCACCCGAATCTTCGGCGCGCCGTCGGGCGCCGTGGAGGAGGGAGGGCTCGCGGACCTCGTCGTGTATGACGCTGTTCCTGCCGCGGACCCCGAGACGGGTTACTCGCCGCACCTGCTGGGACAGGTCGCGCACTCGCGCGTGGCGTGGACCATCGTGCACGGCCGGGTGTGCGTGCGCGAGGGCCAGCTCCTGGGCTCCGACTATGTGGAGCTGTCCCGTGCCGCGGCGGATGCGCTCGCGCGTGTGTGGACCCGGGCGCGGCTCCCGTCGTATGGCGGGGTATGAGCGCGCTTCCTCCCGCCCTCGCTGAGGTGCTTCGCGCGGCCCGTGCTCGACGCGGGCCTCTGCTGTCTGACTCGCGCACCTCCGCGTTTCGTCTGCTCAACGCTGGCGCGGATGGCGTGCCGGACGTGACTGCGGACGTGTTCGATGACCTGTGCGTGGTGAGCCTCTATCGGGACTTCTCGCCCGACGAAGAGGCGATGCTGCTCGACGCGGCGATGGAGGCCTGGGCGCCGCGCTCGCTGTACCTCAAGCGTCGTCCTCGAGAGGCGCGCGTGCTCGCCAATGTGGCGAAGGATGCGCTCGCGCCGGAGCAGGCCGCGCGGGGTGAGTCGCGCGAGTCGTGGGTGGCGAAGGAGGGGGGGCTGTCCTTCCTCATCCAGCCGGGGCAGGGGCTGTCGGTGGGCCTGTACCTGGACATGCGCGACACGCGAGCGTGGCTGCGCGCGCAGGCGCGCGGCCTCACGGTCCTCAACCTCTTCGCGTACACGTGCGCGTTCGGCGTGGCGGCCCTCGCGGGTGGCGCGACGCGCGCGCTCAACATCGACGCGAGCCGCCGCGTGCTGGAGTGGGGCGAGGAGAACGCGCGGCTCAACGGGCAGGCGGTGGACCGCTACGACTACATCGCGGGCGATGTCTTCGAGTGGCTCAAGCGATTGGCGAAGAAGGGCGAGACCTTCGACCTGGTGGTGTCGGATCCCCCGTCGTTCTCCACCACCAAGACGACCCGCTTCTCCGCCGCGCGCGACTACGCGCAGCTGGCTGAGTCCGCGGCTCGGCTGGTGGCACCGGGGGGACGGCTGGTCGCCTGCTGCAATCACGCGGGGCTGCCCTCGCGGCGCTTCGAGGCGATGGTCGCGGAGGGCGTGGCGCTCGCGGGACGGACGGGGCGAGGGGTGGGGGCGCTCGGTCCTTCCGCGTTGGACTTCCCCGCGCCCGCGGGCGAGGAACCCGCCTTGAAGGTTCACGTCGTCCAACTTCGTTAGCGCCGCCGGGCCGGGCGCGGTTACAGTGCTTCCAGTCATGCCTTCCGCCGCATCGCAGCAGCGCGACGCCGGCCGCTTCGGCAAGTACCGGCTCATCGACCGGATTGCCGTGGGCGGCATGGCGGAGATCTTCCTCGCCCATCAGACGGACAAGCAGGGACGCGAGACGCCCGTCGTCATCAAGCGCATCCGGCCCCACCTGTCCAAGCACGCGGCCTTCGTGAAGATGTTCCTCAACGAGGCGCGGCTGGCCTCGCAGCTCAATCACCCCAACATCGTGCAGATCCACGACCTGGGGAAGATTGCCGAGAGCCACTTCATCGCCATGGAGTACGTCTCCGGCCGCGACATGCGGCGGGTCGTGCCCAAGGCCGAGTCCCTGGGGATTCCCTTCCCCATGGTGTACGCGCTGAAGATTGCCTCGTGCGTGTGCGCGGGCCTGCACTACGCCCACCAGAAGGTGGACCTGTATGGCAACCCGCTGAACATCGTCCACCGCGACGTGACGCCGGAGAACATCGTCGTCTCGTTCGATGGCTCGGTGAAGGTGCTCGACTTCGGCATCGCCAAGGCCACCACGCAGGTGGAGCAGACGCGCACCGGGGAGATCAAAGGCAAGCTCAGCTACCTGAGCCCGGAGCAGTGCCTGGGTCGCCCCGTGGATTGCCGCAGCGACATCTTCTCGCTGGGCACCGTGCTCTACGAGTGGCTCACGGGCTTCAAGCTCTTCACGGGCGAGACGGATGTGGCGGTGATGCGCAGCATCACCGAGGGGAAGATCTACGCGCCCTCGTACTTCCGCGAGGACCTGCCGGAGCGCGTGGAAGCCATCCTCATGAAGGCCCTGGACCGCGACCGGGACCGCCGCTACGCGACGGCCGCGGACCTCCAGCGGGACTTGGATGCGTTCCTGGACGCGTACGAGTTCACGCCCACGCCCCTTCACCTCGCCAACTTCATCAAGCAGCTCTTCGAGGATGAACTGGCCGAAGAGCAGCGAAGGCTCGCGAGCCGTCAGTCCTCGGCTCCGACGTCCGAGGAAGCGCTGGAGCTGTCCGAGGTCGTGGCCGCCGTGGCCGATGCACCCGCGGCCGAGGCGCCGGCCCTGGAGGTCGTCCCTCCGCTGGAGGCCGAGCCCGTCCCCGAGACGCCCACGGCACCCGCGGTGGTCGAGCCCGCTCCCGTTCCCGTGGAGGCCGCGTCCGAGCCGGTGCCCTGGCCTCACGAGGAGCGCACCGAGCCGCGCATGCTGGCCGTGCCCTTGAGCCCCTCGATGTCCGAGTCGCTGGAAGCGCTGGCGCGCAAGCACGGCGTGCCCGCCGGCCGCATGGTGGCCGAGCTGCTGGAGGCATGGCTGAAGTACCGCTGAGCGCCCATGCCGCGACTGAAACTGACGCTCGAATACGACGGCACCCGTTACGTGGGCTGGCAGATGCAGCCCAACGGGCCCTCCATCCAGGCCGTGATGCAGGACACCCTGGCCCGCCTGCTGGGCGAGCCCGTGGTCGTGAACTCGGCGGGCCGCACGGACTCGGGCGTTCACGCCGAGGGGCAGGTGGCCTGCTTCGACACCACGCGCGTGCTCCCGCTGAAGGCCTACCGGATGGGGCTCAACGGGATGCTGCCCTCGGACATCGCCGTGGTGGCCGCCGAGGAAGTCCCCGCGGAGTTCGACCCGCGTCGCTGGTCGCGAGGCAAGCGCTACCGCTATCGCGTCAGCAACCGGCCCACGCGCTCACCGCTCCGACGGGACACGCATTGGGAGGTGTTCGCGCCACTCGACGTGGAGGCCATGCGACGCGCGGCGCGGGTGCTGGAGGGGCGGCATGACTTCTCCGCGTTCCGTGCGTCGGACTGCCAGGCGAAGCACGCGATGCGGGAGATCCGCTCGCTGCGCGTCGAGGGGACGCGGGGCGACGCGGTGTCGTTCGTGGTGGAGGGCACCGCGTTCCTCAAGCACATGGTGCGCAACCTGGTGGGCACGCTGGTGGATGTCGGGAAGGGAAAGCGCCCCGAGGCCTGGGTGGCCGAGGTGCTGGCCTCGCTCGACCGGAAGCGAGCGGGCCCGACCGCGCCGCCGCAGGGCCTGGTCCTGGAGGAGGTCTTCTACGGCGATGGCCCTCCCGGTGGAGACGAAGACGAGGACTGAAGTGCGGTAGGCTGCGGCGCGTGAGCAATCAAGACGGTGTCCTCGCCCCGTTGCGCGTCCGCGTCCGGCGCTTCCAGTTCATCGTTGGACTGGGATTCCTGTCGCTGGTGCTGGGGTCCATCCTCAGCGTGGCGTTGACCCTGCGGCTGTCCACGCGCGTGTTGGACCTGCCCTTCGAGCCACTGCGCATCGCCATGGCCGTGGCCCTGGAGAACCTGTGGGTGCTCGGGGTGTTGCCCGCGCTCGCCTACGGTGCCGCGCGCGCGTTCGACCTGCGCCCCTGGAACACGGCGGTGGGCTCGGGCGTGTCCGGTGCGCTCTTCGTGGTGGCGCTGGACCTGGTGCGCGATGGCACTGGGAGCCTGTGGGAGGGCGGCCTGCCGACGTTGTTGCGTTGGGCGGCCTTCGCCGTAGGCGTGTTCTTCACCGCGCAGGCCGTGAAGGCAGGGCGCGCGGCGGCGGCCACGGTCGCGCGACAGGCGCAGACGAAGGCGGAGTCGCGCAAGTCGGAGTACGACGAGTTCCTCCAAGCCGCGGCCCAGGGCGGCGCACGGCTGGAGCAGCGCGAGGGCACCGCCGCTGCCGATGCCACCACTCCGCCCGCCTCGACGCTGGGCCCGGCAGCGGAGACCCCGACGTTGCTCCCGCTGGAGTCCGCTGCTGCCCCCACGAGCGAGCAGTCGCTGGCGTCCAGCGCCGCGCTCCCGTCGTCGGAGGGACAGTCTTCAGGCGCGGTGACTTCGCTCACGCCGGCGGGGACGCCCGAGGCGGTGGAGCCTCAGGCGCCCAAGTCGCCCGCGGCGTGAGCGGTCCGCGGGCCTACGGGTAGCAGGCGGCCTGACGCAGGCCGATGTCCTCGGGGAGCCCGAGCGCCACGTTGAAGTTCTGCACCGCCTGCCCGGCCATGCCCTTCACCAGGTTGTCGAGCGCGGCCATGACCGCGACGGAGCGGCCCTTCGTCGCGACGGAGATGTCGCAGAAGTTGCTGCCCACCACGGCGGCCACGCGCGGCGTGCCCTCCACGATGCGCACGAACTTCGAGCCCTCGTAGTAGCGCCGGAACTTCTCCGTCAGCGACTGCGTCACCACCGCGCCGCCGTGCTCCGGCCACTCGAACTGCACGGTGGCGAAGATGCCGCGCACCATGGGGGCGGAGTGGGGCACGAAGGCCAGCCGGTGCCGGGATGCGCCGTGCGCCACCAGCATGACCTCGACCTCGGCCTCGTGCTGGTGCTCCAGCGGCTTGTACGCGCGGAAGTCATGCGCGCGCGTCGGGTGGTGCGTGCCCTCGCCCGGCAGCGAGCCCGAGCCCGAGGATCCCGTCACGCCCGAGACGGCCAAGAGGCCCAGCCCCGGCGTGCTCGCGATGGGCAGGAGCGCGAGCTGCACCGCGGTGGCGAAGCAGCCCGGGTTGGCGATGCGCCGCGCCTGCTTCACGCTCTCGCGCTTCCACTCGGTGAGGCCGTACGTGAAGGTGCCCAGCAGCTCCGGCGACGGGTGCGGCCGGCCATAGGCGCCCGCGTAGCGGCCCGGGTGGTCCAACCGGAAGTCGGACGACAGGTCCACCAGCAGCATCCGCTCGGTGAGCCCGAACTCGACCCACTTCTTCTCCAGCCCCGCGAACTGCGACGCCAGCTCGCCGTGGCCCAGCGCGCTGAACACGACGGGGCGAGGCGAGTCCGCCAGCCAGCGCCAGTCCGGCTCGGCCTCGAAGCGCGCGTCCACCAGCCCGCGCAGGTGCGGGTGCACCTTGTGGATGGGCTCGCCGGCGTGGTGCCGTGACACCACGCGAATGCCCGCCACCGCGGGATGGCCCGACAGCAGCCGCAAGAGTTCGCCGCCGCCGAAGCCGGAGGCTCCCAGGATGTAGATATGCGCCTGCGTCATGACTTCCTCCCCGCGCCCAGCTTGGGGGCGAGCTTCTCCAGGACGAGCCCGCCAAGGGCCGCCGCATCCGCCCGCGCATTGCGCGCCGGCAATCCCACCACCTGCTCCACGAAGCGCACGCCCACCGCGTTGTCCGTGGCGGGCCCGGCCACCATGTCCACCTCGATGCCGTAGACCTCGCGCAGGTGCCGCACCCCGCCCGCGGCGCCCACCGGATCGTTCGCGCACAGCACGAACGCGCCGCCCAGCGCCTTCAGCTCGGGGTCCGCCAGGATGGCCTGCACCCCGTACTCGCCCATGATGCCGTCACCCGTCTCCGCGACGATGACGTCCACGTTCGCGGCCGCCATCTCGGAGAAGATGGTGCGCGCCACCCGCGCCGCCGTGCGCGAGCCCGTGCACACGATGCCCGCGTCGGTGAAGTCCATCACCACGTCCGCGCCGCTGTCCTGCATGCTCAGCGTGTCGCGCATGAGTGACACACCCGTCAGCTTCGCGCCGCCCACGCGGTAGCCCGCCTGCATCAGCCGGCGCACCATGGCGCTGGCCGCGTAGGTCTTGCCCGCGTTCATGCAGGTGCCCACCACGTACACCACCGGGCACGTCACCGGCTTCGCGGTGCCCTTCAGCGCGCCGTTGCTGATGTGCGCCGGCTGGCCCGAGCGCGACTGGAACTCGGGGAACACGAGCACCTGGCCGAGCACCTCGGCCTCGAACGGCATGCCCACGCCTGGGTTGTGCGAGGTGCACTTGCCGATGACGCCGCCCATGTTGAGCACGTTGATGCGGTCGCCCACCTTGACGGACTCGGGCACCACGCCCTCGTAGCCGTGCAGGGCGTTGCGGTGACCCAGCGCGCCCACGACGATGTCGCCGGCGTGCAGCGTCACGAGGCGGCCGTTCACGTCCTCGAGCTGGTTGTAGACGCTCTTCTCGCCGTGGATGCGCACGGCCACCACCGCGCCCTCCTCGGCCCGCACCTCATCCGTCAGGTGCACCGTCCGGCCGAGCTGGAGGTTGCGGGTGACGCTGCCGACTTTGTCGACGTAGATCTTCATGTCACTTCGCCGCCTTGTGAGAGAGCATCTGCGCCACGCCGTAGAGCTTCGCGAAGCCCGCTGCCTCGGAGCCCGTCCACAGCACGTTGGCCTCGCCGTACGTCGCCACCTTCGCGTCCATGAGCGAGAAGGGCGAACGCACGCCCTCCACCACCATGGTGCGCGGGTGGAGCACCAGCTTCACCTCGCCCGTCACGCGCTCCTGCGACGACGCGAGGAACGCCTCCAGGTCCTTCACCAGCGGATCGAAGAAGTGGCCCTCGTGGAGCAGCGAGCCGTACAGGTTGCCCATCGACTCCTTCCAGAAGAGCTGCTTGCCAGAGAGGACCAGCTTCTCCAGCTCGCGGTGCGCGGTGATGAGCAGGTGCGCGGCCGGGGCCTCGAAGCCCACGCGGCCCTTGATGCCCAGGATGGTGTCGCCCAGGTGCACGCCTCGGCCAATGCCGTACGGCTTGCCCAGCGCGTTGATCGCCTCCACCACCTGCACGGGCGACAGCGCCTGACCGTCCAGCGCCACGGGCACGCCCTTCTCGAAGGCGATGACGAGCGGGCGCGGCTTCAGGTCGCCCGGAATCTCGCCGCCCGGGAACGCCGCCTCGGGCAGCGTGCTCCACGAGTCGAGCGTCTCGCGGCCGCCGACGGACGTGCCCCACATGCCCTCGTTGACCGAGTACGAGCCCAGCTTGGGCGGCATGTGCACGCCGCGCTCGGCCAGGAAGTCCAGCTCCTGCTGACGGCTGAGCGACAGCTCGCGGATGGGGGTGATGAGCTGCAGCTCCGGCGCCAGCGAGCGGAACGCCACGTCGAAGCGGACCTGATCATTCCCCGCGCCAGTGCTGCCGTGGGCCAGCGCCTGCGCGCCGCGCTCACGGGCCACGCGCACCACCTCCACGGCCTGGCACGCGCGCTCGGCCGAGACGCTCAGCGGGTAGAGCTGGCCGCGCAGCACGTTGCCGGCGATGAGGTAGCGCAGGTAGCCCTGGAACAGCGTGGCGCGCGCGTCCACCGTCTGGTGCGCCACCGCGCCGAGCTGCTTCGACAGCGCCTCGATGCGCGCGAGCTGCTCGGCCGGGAAGCCCCCCGTGTCCACGGTGACGGTGGTGACGTCGTGGCCCTGCTCGCGCAGGTACACGGTGCAGAAGGCGGTATCGAGGCCGCCGGAGAACGCCAGCACCACGGGTTTCTTGCTCATGGGGTACTCCTCGGATGAATCAAAAAGGGTTCAGGCGGACCAGACGCGCGCGGCGGACTCCGCGAGCGAGGCGTGAAGACGGGTGAGCCACTCGCGCGAGGCGGCCAGTTCCGCTCGCGCGGAGGCCACGGCGAGGTTGCCGGCGCCGCCCAGGTGCGTGGCCGTGAGGGCCTGCCGGTCCGGACGGAACGTGCCCTCGCCGAGCTGGCGACCCACCTCGCGGTAGGCATCGCGGAACGGCAACCCCTGGGCCACGAGCACGTACGCGTGGTGGGCGGCGTACAGCGAGTCGTCGCAGGCGCGCGCGGCGGCGTCCGGCTGCACCTGGAGCGCGGGCACGAGCCGGGTGAGCACCTCCACCAGCGCGCGCGTGCTGGTGAGCGCGGACAGGGTGGGGCGCTTGAGGAGCTGGAAGTCGCGGTGGTAGCTGGACGGCAGTCCGCCGGCCACGGCCTCCACCTGATGCGCCAGCCCGCGCAGCTCGCGGCAACGTCCGCGCGCCAGCTCCACCACGTCCGGGTTCTTCTTCTGCGGCATGATGGACGAGCCCGTGGTGAACGCGTCCGGCAGCTTGAGGAAGCCGAACTCGTCCATGCTGTAGAGCTGCACGTCCCACAGCCACTTCTCCAGCGTGCCCGCCACGGAGCAGGCCCAGCCCAACAGCGCGGACTCGTGCCGGCCTCGGCTGTCCTGCGCGTCGATGGGGCTGCGCTGCACGCGCGAGAAGCCGAGCAGCGACGCGACGTACTCGCGGTCGATGGGCAGCGGCACGCCGAACCCCGCCGCCGCGCCGAGCGGGCAGCGATCCAACCGCGACCACACGCCCTTGAGCGCCTCCAGCTCTTCGAGGAGCCCCTCCGCGAAGGCCATGCCCCACAGGCCGAACGTGGACGGCATGGCCCGCCGCAGGTGCGTGTAGCCCGGCAGCGGAAGGGCCGCGTGCGCCTCGGCGAAGTCCAGGAACGCGCCGGCCAGCTCCGCCACGCGCGCGCCCAACGTGAGCAGCTCCTCGCGCATCAGCAGCCGCAGGGCGAGCAGCACCTGATCATTCCGCGAGCGCGCCAGATGGATGCGCTTGCCGGCGTCTCCCGCGCGCACCACCAGCGCCACCTCCAGCGCGGTGTGGCCATCCTCCTGCTCGGGGAGGATGGTGAACTGGCCCGCGCGCGCCTCGTCGTGGAGTTGGTGCAGCGCGGCCACGAGGTCGGCGGCCTCGGTCGGCTTCAAGAGCCCCACGTGCGCCAGCATGCGCGCGTGCGCGGCGCTGCCCAGCGCGTCGTGCGGCACCAGCGCCAGGTCTACGATGGGGTCATCCCCCACGGTGAAGCGATGGATGGCCGTGTCGAGCGGCTGCCCCTTGCCCCAGAGCGTGTCAGCCACGGCTCACCTCCGCGAAGTAACCGCGCAGGAGCGAGCCATAGAAGGCGATGCCCGCCTCCAGCTCCGCGCGCGTGAGGAACTCATTGGCCTGATGGCTGCGGTGCGTGTCGCCCGGGCCCACCTTCACCGTGGGCACGCTGCCCAGGAAGGCCCAGTCGGACGCGGTGCTGGAGCCCACCGGGCCCACGCCCGAGGCCGCCACGGCCGCGCGGACGATGGGCTCGGACGCCGAGGTGGACTTGGGCAGATAGCGCGCCGAGTGCACGCGCACGTCGCTCTCCAGCACGCCGGCCACATGCTGCGCCACCTGCGCGTGGTCCATGCCCGGGGTGGTGCGCAGGTCCACGAAGAACTCGCACTGGTCCGGCACCTGATTGCGCGAAATCCCGCCGGACACCTGCGTCACCTGCGGCCGCGCCTCGCCCAGCAGCTCGTGCGCGGGGAAGCGCAGCTCGGACAGGACGTGGATGTCTCGCGCCGCGCGGTGGATGGCGTTGTCCGCGCCGTTGGCGTGCGCGTGCGCCACGTGGCCGCTGCGCCCGTGGGCCACGCATTTGAGCAGCAGCATGCCTCGCTGCGCCGTGCACGGCTTGAGGCCCGTGGGCTCGCCCACCACCGCCGCGTCGAGCGGTCCCAGCTCGGACAGCATCGTGCCCAGGCCCGCGCCGCCCGTCTCCTCCTCGGCGGTGAAGGCGAACACGACCTCTCCGCCCGCGGGCGCGCCCTCGCGCAGGAAGGTCCGCGCGGTGAGCAGCATGGAGGCCACGCAGCCCTTGGCGTCATTGGCGCCCAGGCCGTACAGCGCGTCGTCCTTCCAGACCGGCACGTGCGGATCCGTGTTCCACCCGGCGCACGGCTTCACCGTGTCCAGGTGGGAGTTGACGAGCAGCCGCCGCGGCCCGCTCCCCACCGAGAACCACACGTTGTGGCCCTGGCGGTGCACGCGCGCACCCCAGCCCTCGGCCCAAGTGCTGACGGTGTCCGCCAGCCGGGCCTCATCGCCCGAGACGCTGGGCGTGGCCACCAGCGCGGTGAGGAGCTCTTCCGGCTTCATCCCTGCGCCGCCTCGCCGTGCTTCTGCGGGTGCTCGCGCACCACCATCGTGCCGCTGCCCTCGTTGGTGAAGACCTCCTCGAGGAGCGCGTCCGGCTGCATGCCGCTGACCAGGTGCACGCTGCCCACGCCGCCCACCAGCGCGTGACGGATGGCATGGGCCTTGGGGCGCATGCCGCCGGCGAGCCGGCCTTCGACCTCGAGCGACGCCAGGTCGGCCAGGGTCGCCAGGGTGATGAGCGAGGACGGATCCGTGTGGTCCTTCAGGAGGCCGGGCACCTGCACGAGGAAGAAGAGCTTCTCCGCGTTGAGCGCCACGGCGAGCGAGGCCGCCACGGTGTCCGCGTTGGTGTTGTACACGGCGCCGTCCAGGCCGCCCGACAGCGGGGCCACCACGGGGACGTAGTCCGCCTGCCGCAGGTGCTCCACGACGCGCGTGTCCACCGACTCGATGTCACCCACCAGGCCGTAGTCCACCACGCGGCCCTCGGTGGAGCCCGGCTCCGTCACGAGGACGGGCGGACGCTTGCGCGCCTTGAGGAGGCCCGCGTCCACGCCGCTCAGGCCCACCGCGGGCACGCCCGCCGCCTGCAGGTCCGCCAAGAGGTCCGTGTGCAGCTTGCCCGCGAGCACCATCTTCGCCGCGTCCAGCACGGGCGCGGACGTCACGCGCCGGCCGGCCACCTTCTCCACCGGGAGGTGGAGCGCGTCGCAGAGCGCGTCCAGCTCCGGGCCGCCGCCGTGCACCACCACGGGGCGGATGGCGAACGTCCACAGGAGGGCGATCTGCTCGCACACCGCGCGCCGGGTGCGCGGGTCGCTGAGCACGGGGCCTCCCAGCTTCACCACGAACGTCTTGCGGCGGAACTGCCGCACATAGCGCGCGGCGTGGCGAAGGGCGGCGTAGGGATCGGGCGACAGGGGCACGGAGGACCTCGGGAGTCTGAAGGCTGAAGAAGAAGGGAAGGGGAACGGCGCGCGCTCAGGCGAACCGCATCCAGTTCAGGAGGGCGCGCTGCACGTGGTAGCGGTTGCCCGCCTCGTCCACGACGCGGCTGCTCGGATGGTCGAGCACCTCGTCGGACACCTCCACGTTGCGGCGCACCGGCAGGCAGTGCAGGAAGGCTGCGTCCTTGGCCGCCTGGGCCATGTGCCGGCGCGTGGGCATCCAGCCCGAGTACGACGCGAGCAGCGTGGCCACGTCCGCCGGAGTGAAGGCCGACTCGGCGCTGGGGCCCCAGGACTTCGCGTACACCGCGCGGCTGCCCGCGAGCGCCTCATCCTGGTCGTGCGTGTACGTGATGCTGCCGCCCGTCGCCTTGGCGTAGGCCTCGGCCTCGGCCCGCACGGCCGGATGCAGCTCGAACCCGGGGGGATGCGCCACGCGCACCTCGCAGCCCGCGGCCGCGGCCGACAGCAGGAACGAGTTGGGCACCGCCTTGGGCAGCGGCTTGATGTGCGGCGCCCAGGTGAGCGTCACCGGCAGCTTGCGCGTGCTGCCGAACGTCTCGCGCAGCGTGAGCACGTCCGCCAGACCCTGGCACGGGTGCTCGCGCGCGGACTCCATGCTCACCACCGGAACGGTCGCCCACTTGCGGAAGGCGTTGATGACCGGATCCACCTCGTCCTCCGCGTCACCGCCGCCCTGGGAGAACGTGCGCACGCCGAGCATGTTCACGAAGCGCGACAGCACCGGCGCCGCTTCCTTGATGTGCTCCGCGCGGTCCGCGTTCATCACCGCGCCCGGCCGGTCCTCCAGCTTCCACACGCCAGAGCCCACATCCAGGACGATGGCGTGCCCACCCGCGCGCAGCATCACCGCCTCGAACGAGGTGCGCGTGCGCAGCGACGGATTGAAGAACACCATGCCCAGGAGCTTCCCCGCGAAGATGGCGCCGGGGTCCTGCTGCTTCCAGGCCGCGGCCTGCGCCAGCACCGCTTCGACGCCCTCGGGGCCCAGGTCCAGGATGCGAGTGACATGCTTCATCGGTTGCGCTCCCCGGCCAGGCCGGTCAGTGGCTGGAAATTTGTGAATATGCACGCAATCTCGTGCATAAATGACGAATTCGGGCGGATATTATGCACAACGGCGCGGCGCGCAAGAAGATTCTGGGGAGCCTATGCAGTGGCTTGCACGCGTATTCACTCGCATGCATGGTGAAGGGGCATGAAGAACCTGGACGACGCGATCCTCCGCCTCATCTCCGAGCGTGAAATCACGGACCAGTCAGTGCTGCAGGAGCTGCTGGAGGCGGGCGGCCACGAGCCGAGCCAGTCCACGCTGTCTCGGCGCTTGAAGAAGCTGAACGTGCAGAAGGTGAACGGGCGCTACCAGCGGGTGGAGGCGCCGGTGGCCCGCGTGCCTGAGCGCCCGCGGGTGTCCATCATCGAAGCGCCGCCGAACATGTTGGTGCTGAAGACCGCGCCTGGGTACGCGCAGATTTTCGCGCTCGCGTTGGACCGGGAGCAGGAGCTGCCGGGACTTGCGGGGACGGTGGCGGGAGACGACACCATCTTCGTGGCGGTGAGAGACCCGTCGCTCTTGCGCGAGGTCCGCGCCGCCGTCGAGCGGCTGACCACGCAGGGCCCCTGAGCGCGCGCGGTCTCGTCCCAGCTCGGGCGTGCTTCGTCCCGCGCGGGGGTGTGTTCGTCACATTCCTCCTGGCCTCGGGTGGCATCGCGCGTATGCCCCCTGCCGCGTGCGCGTCGCACGTATGCATTCCAGGGGGATCACATGTCACTCGTGAAGTCGTTCAAGAGCTTGTTCCTGGCGGGGGCCGTGGGCCTGCTGTCCCTGCCGGGTTGCCAGGGCGCGGACTCATCCGTGGAGGGGGGCACGGAGGAGACGGGCGCCAGCGCGCAGCCATTGTGTGGGGTCACGATGGTTCCCACGATGACGAGCGCGACCGCGCCCTCGGGCCTCGTGACCGCGTCGGGTGTCTTCAGCACCGGCTATCCGGCGTGGCAGGCGTTCGACGCGAGCATTCCCTCGATGTGGATCTCCCAGGAGGGCCAGACGCCCGCGTGGCTGGCGTATGAGTGGACGGATGCGCCGCGCACGGTCCAGTCCTATGCCATCCAGTACAGCAACGGGAGCATCACCACCCGCGCGCCGAAGAACTGGACCTTCGAGGGCTGGAACGGCAGCGCCTGGGTGGTGCTCGATACGCGCACGAACCAGGTGAACTGGGGCGGTGGCGAGCGGCGCGCGTTCACGCTCTCCACGCCGGCGACGTATCGCAAGTTCCGCATCAACATCTCGGATGACAATGACACCCGGGCGGGCATCGTCGTCATCTCCATGGGGACGCTGGAGCTGATTGGCTGTGCTCCCACGCCCCTCAACGCGCTCTGGGTCAAGACGCAGGGCGCGACGGATGGCTTCACGCGCAACCACGACCTCGTGGGGGACCTGGCCGGGCGCACCTATGTGACGGGCATGACGAACGTGGGGCTCGAGGGGAGCGCTGCCGTGGGCCCCATGGACGCCTTCCTCAACGCGTACAACTCCAGCGGCAACAAGATCTTCAACGTGCAGATTGGCGTCCCGAACGGAGCCACGGTCGGCTACGGCATCGCGCGCAACAGCACCTACGAGGAGATCTACGTCACGGGCCTCACGGATGGCTCGGTGGACGGAGCCCCGAACTCAGGTGGCCGGGACTTCTTCCTCACCAAGTATCGCTACACGGGCGTGCGCCAGTGGACTCGCCAGTTGGGCGTGGCGGGAGCGCAGACCGAGGGCTACGGCGTGGCCGTGGACGGCTCGAACAACTCGTTCGTGGTGGGCTCGGTCAACGCGGGCCTGGATGGCAACGTGAGGACGGGGCGCTACGACGCGTTCGTGACGAAGTATGACACCTCGGGCAACAAGCAGTGGACGCGCCAGGTCGGGGCGACGAGTCAGGACACCATCGGCCGCCGAGCCGCCGCGGACGCCTCTGGGAATGTGTATGTCTCGGGTTGGACCACGGGCGGCCTGGATGGCAATACGCGCATCGGTGGCCAGGACTTCTTCGTCGTGAAGTACAACGCGGCGGGCGTGAAGCAGTGGACCCGGCAGAACAGCGCGCCGGGGGGCTCGGCCTCGCTGTATGGCTCGGCGGTGGATGCCGCGGGTGATGTCTATCTCACGGGCTATGTGAATGGCCCCATCGATGGCAACCCGACGGGCAATCGCGTGACGACCTTCCTCGCGAAGTACAACGCGGCGGGCGTGAAGCAGTGGACGCGGCAGTTCGGCTCGGCCTCGGGCACGTATGGCAATGCGCTCTTCATCGATGACAGCGGTGTGTATGTATCCGGCTCGGGGGCGGGGGATGTGTCCAACTCCGCGAGCACGGGCTCGGAGCTGCATCCGTTCATCGCGAAGTTCGACACCGCGGGCACCCTCCAGTGGGTCTCCCAGCAGCCGCTGGCGACCAAGGGCGGCGTCGATCAGCGGGTCTTCAACATGGGCATGTCGATTGACGAGGCGGGCAACTTCTACATGGCGGGCTATCTGTACGGGGACTACGGCGGCAACACGCTGAAGGGCAACCCGGACGGCTACGTGATGAAGCTGCCGCCTCACTGAGGTGCCCTGGGGGGAAGCCCCGGCGTGGCCTGTCCTGGCGCGTCGGGGTGTGTTTGTTCAGAAGTGTCCGGCCCGCTTGCGCCCATTCGAGGGCGCGAGTTTCACGTGCCATGCGGGAGCGGCCGTGGGAGTAAGGGCGCTGTGTCGGAACTCGTGACGCACTTCGAGCCACAGCCTGCCCCGGACGAGGTGCCGACGCGGCTGCCCAGCCCGTTCCGTGAGGATGCACCGCATCCTCTGGCGCTCCGCGCGGCCGAGGCGCTTCAGCGTGACCTTCGTCGCGGTGTCATCGCGCCGGGCGTTGACGTCCGCGCGCTGGAGGGGGCGGGGCAGGGGAAGATGTTCGGGGTCCTGGTGGTCGCCTCACGAGACGGACGCATCGGATATCTGCGCGCCTTCTCGGGGATGCTCGCGGAGCGTTGGTGGATCGCGGGGTATGTGCCGCCGCTGTTCGACGCGGTGGCCCGAGAGACGCTCTGGGAGACGGGGGATGCCACGCTGGCGCTGTTGTCCGAGCAGTACGCCGCGCTGACCCACGGTCCAGAAGTGACGGCGCTGCGCGAACGTCTGTCTGAGTTGGATTCAGCACGCAGCGCTCCCGATGCGGGGGGCGTTCGAAATGCATTGAATGGGCTCGCCGCGCGCCGCGAGAACGTCGCGCGGGCCCGGGCCGAGTTCTCGCGCGAGCTGTGGCGGCGCAATGCCCGGACGTATGTCTTTCGCAACGCGCGCGGGGAGCAACAGACGCTGGAGGCGATGTATGCGCCGCTCGCGCCTCCGGGGGGAGCGGGTGATTGCGCGGCGCCCAAGCTCCTCGGTGCTGCGTATGGGTTGGGATTGCGTCCCATCGCGTTCGCGGAGTTCTGGTGGGGTGGGGCGCCCGCGTCAGGAGACCGGCGCGAAGGGGCGTTCTATCCCGCGTGTCGAGCCAAGTGCGGAGACGTCCTGCCCTTCATGCTCCAGGGCTTGGATGCCGAGCCCGCGCCGCTCATCGAGACTGTTTCCACGGAGGCGCTGCGCTTCCGATTCGAGGACCCGTGGTTGCTGGTGCTGGAGAAGCCCGCGGGATTGCCCTGTTCGCAGAATCGCCACGCGCGTGAGCGCGACTCCGTGATGACCCGGCTGCGTCAACACCCTCGCCAGGTCATGACGCCACACTTCGCGAGGCGCTTGGACTCGGAGACGTCGGGCCTCATGGTGGTGAGCAAGGACGCCCAGACGCACGCCTCGCTCATGCGTCAGTTCGCGCTCCACGAGGCGCACGTCACCGCGAAGGCCTGGGTGCAGGGGCGTCCGACGGGTGAGCAAGGCCTCATCACATTGCCGCTCGCTTCGCGAGGCGCGGACGAGGACGCAGTCGCTGTCGTGGAGCCAACCCGAGGCAAGCGAGCCATCACCGAGTGGCGCGTCGTGCGGCGAGAAGAGGCGCGGACGCTCGTGGAGCTGCGGCCTCGGACGGAGCTTCCCCGTCAACTCCGAGTGCACGCGGCGCACCCGCTCGGACTGGGTGCCCCCATTGTCGGAGACCGCGGCGCGGGTGTGGAAGGGGCGCGACTCCTGCTTCACGTGGATGCGCTGTCCTTCCGTCATCCCCACACGGGCGAGCGCCTCACGTTCGACAGCCCGCCGCCCTTCGTGTGATGCGCCACGGGTGACGACTGCCCGAGGTCGTGAGTGCCCGACCTGTGTCAGCCCATCGCGAGGCGACTGCCCGCCAGCAGGGTGAGCCCGTCTTCGAACAGCGCGGCGACGACATCCGGCACGTGCAGCCGCTCCGTGGCGAGTTGGCGCAACCCATAGAACGCGAACGATGAGGCGAGCGCCGCAAGACCGCCCATGACGGCAAAGGCGAACACGGGCTGTCGCTTCGCACGCGCGAGCGCCGCACCCGTGAAGGCCCCCGAGGCCAGTCGTCCCGCGAGCGCGGGAGGGGCAATCCTCGGCGGCGCGAAGGGGAGCTTGTCCACGAGGAACTCGCCCGCCGCCAAGGCCGTGAGGAGCCGCGCCACCCGACGTGTCTTGCTGGCCCGTCCCCACCTCCACCCGAGTTGCTCATGGCGTGCGAGCCGGTGCTCCAAGAACGCGGGCGCGGAGAGCGACCTCATGCCCGCGACGACTCCAAACCCCGTGGCCCTCAGTGCCTCGCGTGTTTGCATGCGCTCGCTCCCCCTCGACAGCAGGGTAGGGCGCGAGGTCTGCCCAGGGGACCCCATGGCGAGCAGGCGGGCGCCAGCCCGGATGTCATGAGGTAGTGTCGGCGGAGACTTCCCCATGACAACCGAAACGCCCCCGGAATACACCCTCACGCTCTCTTGCCCGGACCGCCGTGGCCTCGTCCACGCTGTCTCGGGATTCCTCGCCGAGCACGACTGCAACATCCTCGACAGCGCCCAGTACGGCGACCACCAGACGGGCCTGTTCTTCATGCGCGTGCACTTCGCGGACGAGCATGCGCGCCGCGACCACGCCGCCCTGAGTCGTGCCTTCGCGCCGCTCGCCGAGCGCTTCGCCATGACGTGGCACTTGCACGAGGCCGCGGTGAAGCCTCGCGTGCTCATCCTCGTGTCGAAGATTGGCCACTGCTTGAATGACCTGCTGTATCGCTACCGCAGCGGCATCCTGCCGGTGGAGATCCCCGCCATCGTGTCCAACCACATGGACTTCTACCAACTGGCGGCGTCCCACAACGTCCCGTTCCATCACCTGCCCGTCACTGCCGCCACCAAGGCGCAGCAGGAGGCGCGGCTGATGGAGTTGGTGCGGGAGCACCGCATCGACCTGGTCGTGCTCGCGCGCTACATGCAGATCCTCTCGCCCGAGACGTGCGAGGCCCTGCGTGGCCGGCTCATCAACATCCACCACTCGTTCCTGCCCAGCTTCAAGGGCGCGCGCCCGTATCAGCAGGCGCACGACCGAGGCGTGAAGCTCATCGGAGCGACCGCGCACTTCGTGACGAGCGACCTGGACGAGGGACCCATCATCGAGCAGGGCGTGGAGCGCGTGGACCACACCATGACCGCCGAAGAGCTGACCGCCTTGGGCCGCGACGTGGAATGCGTCGTGCTCGCCCGCGCGGTGACGTGGTTCGTGCAGCACCGCATCCTGCTCAACGGCCACAAGACCGTTGTCTTCCGCTGACGCAGAAGACGCGAAGGGCCCGAAACCCCCTGGGGTTCCGGGCCCTGTTCCTGCCCTGCCGCGAGCGCCGCGCTAGTCCGGACGCTTCACGTTCTTCGAGGCGTCCACCAGCACCTTGGCGAAGGTGATGGCATCCGCGCCCGCATCGGCCTGGATGTGATCACCCGGCGCGAAGTCTCCGTTGAGGACCTTGAGCGCGAGCGGATCCAACAGGTACTTCTGCACCGCCCTCTTGAGCGGCCGAGCGCCGTAGGTGGGGTCGTAGCCTCGGTCCGCGAGGAACTCTCGCGCCTTCTCCGTCAACTCCAGCGTGAGTCGCTTGTCGGCCAGGAGCTTCTGGAGCTTGCCGAGCTGGATGTCGACGATGCGGTAGATGTCCGACTTGCGCAGCGGCTCGAAGATGACGATCTCGTCGACGCGGTTGAGGAACTCCGGGCGGAAGTGGCTGCGCAGCGCCTCCATCACTTCATTGCGCGCCAGCTCCGTCAGCGTGTCCTTGCCGGCCATGCCTTCCTGGATGGCCTGCGAGCCCAGGTTCGACGTGAGGATGAGCACCGTGTTGCGGAAGTCCACCGTGCGGCCCTGGCTGTCCGTCAGCCGGCCCTCGTCGAGAATCTGGAGCAGGATGTTGAAGACGTCGTGGTGTGCCTTCTCGATCTCATCGAAGAGCACCACGGTGTAGGGCCGCCGCCGCACGGCCTCGGTGAGCTGGCCGCCCTCCTCGTAGCCCACGTAGCCCGGAGGCGCGCCGACGAGCCGGGCCACGGAGTGCTTCTCCATGTACTCGGACATGTCGATGCGGACCATGGCGCTGTCGTCGTCGAAGAGGAACTCCGCCAGGGCCTTGGCCGTCTCCGTCTTTCCCACGCCCGTGGGGCCCAGGAAGATGAACGAGCCGATGGGCCGATTCGGGTCCTGCAAGCCGCTGCGCGCGCGGCGCACGGCGTTGGACACCGCCTCGATGGCGCTGCGCTGACCAATCACGCGGTGGGCCAGCCGGTCCTCCATGTGGACCAGCTTCTGGACCTCGCCCTCCATGAGGCGCGAGACGGGGATGCCCGTCCACTTCGCCACGACCTCGGCGATGTCCTCCGCGTCCACCTCTTCCTTGAGGAACTTCTGGTTCTTCTGCAGCTCGGCCAGCTTCTCGTTCTGGTTGCTCAGCTCCTTTTCGAGCTGCGGCGTGACGCCGAACTTCAGCTCCGCGGCGCGGTTCAGGTCGCCCTGGCGCTCGGCGGCCGCCTGATCATTGCGCGCCTTCTCCAGCTTCTCCTTCGCCGTGCGGATGGCGCCGATGGCCTTCTTCTCCTCGGCCCAGTGCGCCTTGAGCGAGTTGAACTTCTCGTTGAGGTTGGCCAGCTCCTTCTCGATCTGCCCCAGCCGCTCCTGCGAGTGCGGGTCGGTCTCCTTGCGCAGGCCCTCCCGCTCAATCTCCAACTGGGTGATCTTCCGGCGGATGTCGTCGATCTCCGTGGGCATGGAGTCGATCTCAATGCGCAGTCGGCTGGAGGCCTCGTCGACCAGGTCGATGGCCTTGTCCGGCAGGAACCGGTCCGCGATGTAGCGGTGGCTCAGCGTGGCGGCGGCCACGAGCGCGCTGTCCTGGATGCGCACGCCGTGGTGCACCTCGTAGCGCTCCTTGAGGCCGCGCAGGATGCTGATGGTGTCGTGCACGCTGGGCTCGCCCACGTACACGGGCTGGAAGCGGCGCTCGAGCGCGGCGTCCTTCTCGATGTACTTGCGGTACTCGTCCAGTGTGGTGGCGCCGATGCAGTGCAGCTCGCCGCGCGCGAGCGCCGGCTTGAGCATGTTGCCGGCGTCCATGGCGCCCTCGGCTTTGCCGGCGCCCACGAGCGTGTGCATCTCGTCGATGAAGAGGATGATCTCCCCGGCCGCGTCCGCCACTTCCTTCAGGACGGCCTTGAGGCGCTCCTCGAACTCGCCGCGGAACTTCGCGCCCGCGACCATGGAGCCCAGGTCCAGGGTGATGAGGCGCTTGTTCTTCAGGCCCTCGGGGACGTCGCCATCCACGATGCGGCGCGCGAGCCCCTCGGCGATGGCCGTCTTGCCCACGCCCGGCTCACCGATGAGGACGGGGTTGTTCTTGGTGCGCCGACTGAGGACCTGGATGCAGCGGCGGATCTCCTCGTCGCGGCCAATCACCGGATCCAACTTGCCGGCCCGCGCGGCCTCGGTCAGGTCGCGCCCGTACTTCTCCAGCGCCTGGTAGGTGGACTCCGCGTCCTGGCTGGTGACGCGCGCCGAGCCACGGACCTCCTTGAGGCCCGCCAGCACGCGGTCCCGCGTCACGCCCGAGGACTTCATCACCTCGCCGGTGGGGCCCTTGTCGCTGGTGAGCGCGAGGAGCAGGTGCTCGGAGGAGACGAACTCGTCCTTCAGCGACTTGGCCTCGTCCTCGGCCTTGTCGAAGGTCTTCATCAGGCGCTGGCTGAGCGTGGCGCCCTCGCCGCCCTGGAGTTTCGGCAGCTTGCCCAAAGCCTCGCCCAGCCGGGCCGCGAACAGCTTCACGTCCGCGCCAATCTTGCGCAGCAGCGGCTCGACGATTCCGTCCTTCTGGCTGAGCAGCGCGGTGGCCAGATGCTCGGGCTCGTAGGTCGGGTTGTCCGCTCGCCGCGCGAGGGCCTGACCTTCCTGGATCGCCTCCTGCGCCTTTACCGTGTATTTGTCGAGTCGCATGGCTTCAACGTAAGGGCAGGCCCCCCCTTGGCAAGCCAGCGCTGGATGCTCGCCCTGCGATTTTCGCGGAATACTTTGAGCCGCTGGGACCGGCCGGATTTTCTTGGTGACGGAGTTGCCAGCGACGGAGTCATCGGTTATAGGCGGCGCCCAACCCCCGGGGGGCTTTCTGGACGCGCACGGCGGCTATCTCGTTCGACTCGACAGTTTCTCCGGGCTGGAGGTGCTCCGGCTGGCCCGTGAGGCGCTGACGCTCGACAGCGCGGAAGGCGCGACGGCCCTGCGGGTGACGGTGAATCGGCGCCGCAAGGTGGTTCGCCTGGCTTTCGTGGCCCCCTTCACGGCGGGTCGGCAGGGGGCGCACTGGTACGCGGCGCACCACGCCCTGGCTCGGCTGCTGTCTCGGGCGGCCAACGCGACGGTGCACGCCTACGCCTACGTCTACGACGCGGACGAGGGCGAAGAGGTCATCGCGTACGGCAACGGCCGGAGGGTGGGCGGCGAGCGGGTGGTGTACGAGGACGCCGAGCTGCCGTGCCCGCTGGACGAGCTGGACGATGCGACCTTCGAGCGATTGCAGTCCCGCTGGCCGCTGGGGCACCTGGCGTACGTGTTCGGCCTGACGCGCGAGGAGCTGGTGCGGATGCCCCGCGCCATGCCGGCGCACGTGCTGATGCTGGATGCGGCGGACAGCAGCTCGGAGGCGGCCCTGGCGACGCTCCTGCCCGAGCCGCAGGCCCCGCGCGCGGGACCGGACGCGGGCTGAAGCGCGCTACTCGGCGGGGCCGTCCTGCGCGGTGATGACGTCGCGCACGCTCTGGCTTCGGAAGTACTGCCCGATGAGCGCGAAGGTGCCCGCCACCAGCGCCGTCTGGAGGATGGAGCCAAAAGCCATCAACGTGGGCATCATCTGCTTCATCTGATCCGCGGCGAGCGGATCCTGGAACTCAGGCATCTTGCCCAGGCTCTCCGCCATGACGGCGCCCATGCGCCGGGCCACGACGGTCCATTGGGCTCCGTCGATGGTTCGCAGGACGGCCGCCGTGAGGGCCGCGCCCCCGAGCATCCGACGCATGCCTTCCCGGGGCAGGCCCGCGGGCCGCAGCATGCGCCCCGAGGCCACGAAGGCGACCATGCAGGACATGCCCAGCACGCTGAGCACCACCAGGCGCGGCTCGCGCATGGGCTCGAGGACGGAGAACTGCGCCTCGACCAGGCGCTCGGCGATGACGGGGTCACCGCCCAGGAGCGTGGCGCGGCGGGGCTCCAGGCTGGCTTCTCGGTACTTGGAGAAGTCGGAGAGCCCGTAGGCCTCCATTCCGGCGAGCATGCCGGACAGGATGGAGAGCACCAGACAGACCGTCGCCGCGATGCGGACGCGGCGGGGCAGGCCCTCGGGGCCGGAAGCCGGGGACGTCACTTCTGGGTCGCCTCCACGTAGCGCATGCGCAGGTCGGTGAGGAGGCCGTCGAGCAGCTTCTCCTCATCGGCGGTGAGGTTGCCCCGGGTCTTCAGCCGGAGCATGGACAACAGGTCCAGGTTTTGCCGAGCCAGCGGCAGGTCTCGCGCCTGCTGGCCCGTTTCAGGATGGGGCGCGTCGCCCAGGTGGATGAGCACGGCGGTGCCCAGCCCCACGATGAAGGTGGTGAACGACAACGGCTCTTCGCTCGCGGAGCGGGACTCTCCCTTCATCACGAAGGTCTCGCCGCGCTTATCCCCGGAACTCATTCGGCCGCCGTGTCCTCGGCGTCGTCCGAGCCCTCGTCGTCGGACTCGTCGTCGTCCAGCTCGTCCTCGTCCTCGTCGTCGTACATGTCGAGGTCCTCGTCCATCCGAGTCTCCACCGGGACCGCCTTGTCGGCGACGTCCGGCAAGCCCTTGATGTGGCTCTCGTACGCCTTCTCGTTGAGCTGGCCGCCGCGCAGGTACCGGTCCGCGGTGCGCTTGTCGAGGTGCTTCGGGTCCACGTTGTCCGCCATGATTCAAATCCTCGGAATTGCTTGGAAAACAGCGCGCCACCTTATAGCAGGGAGGGCGCCTGTCAACGCCGCCATACCATTCCTCGGACCCGATGAACGCCGCATTCCGTCCTTCGCTTCCCCGTGGCCCCTACCTGCTGTGCGACGACACCCTCCTGTCCGAGGTGCCGCTGGCCGAGAAGGCCGCTCGCCTCCTGGCTGGGGGAGCCCGCATCCTGCAGCTGCGGATGAAGCGCACCTCGATGCGCGAGGCGCTCGGGGCGGCCCGGGAGGTGGTGGCCCGGTGCCGCGCCGCGGGGGCGCTGTGCCTCGTGAATGACCGGGTGGACCTGGCGCTGCTCTCGGGCGCGGATGGGGTGCACGTTGGAGACGAGGACCTGCCTCCGGAGGCCGCGCGCGAGCTGCTGGGGCCGGGCCGGTTGGTGGGCGTCACGGTGCGAGGCGTGGAGGGGGCGCGGGCTGCTCGGGAGGCCGGGGCCGACTACGTGGGGTTGGGGCCCGTCTTCGGGACCACGACCAAGCAGGTCGCGGCCCCGGTGCTGGGGCTGGAGGCGTTCGCCCAGGTGGTGCGCGCCTGCCCGCTGCCGGTGGTGGGCATTGGCGGTGTGAGGCTGGAGAACATTGGCCGGGTGGCGGCGGCGGGCGCTCACGCGGCGGCGGTGGCGTCGGATGCGCTGCTCGCCGGGGACATCGCCGAGCGGGTCCGCCGGTTGGCGGCCGCGTTT
Organism: Myxococcaceae bacterium JPH2; assembly: GCA_016458225.1. Classification (NCBI taxonomy): domain Bacteria; kingdom Pseudomonadati; phylum Myxococcota; class Myxococcia; order Myxococcales; family Myxococcaceae; species Myxococcaceae bacterium JPH2. The sequence continues at coordinate 190,382 of JAEMGR010000007.1, forward strand.
GACAGGGGCGCATAGGGGGCTACCCTCGCCGGCCGGTCACCCCCTCATGAACCATCCTCCGCGTCACCATGGCCAGGCCCCGCGTCGTCCCAACATTGGAATCACGCCGGACTTCGTCCAGCCGGCTGACTCCGCCTTCCCGCGCTATGAGCTGAAGGTGCCCTACGCGGACGCCGTGCTGCGCGCGGGGGGCCTGCCCTTCGTGTTGCCGTACTCGGATGATCCGAGCTGCGTGGAGGCCTATCTCGACCGCGTGTCGGGGTTGCTCGTCACGGGCGGCGCGTTCGACATCCCTCCCGAGGCGTATGGCGAGAAGGTGCGCGAGGGCATGGGGCAGGTGAAGGAGGGGCGCACCGCCTTCGAGACCCAGCTCATGCGCGGCGCGCTGAAGCGCAACATGCCCGTGCTGGGCATCTGCGGCGGCATGCAGCTCTTGAACGTGGTGCTGGGCGGCACGCTCTTCCAGGACATTGGCCGAGAGGTGCCTGGCGCGCGCGAGCACGAGCAGAAGCACGACCGCACCCAGCCGCAGCACCCGGTGGAGGTGCGCAGCGGCACGCTGCTCGCGGAGGCGGTGGGGCACGGCCAGCTCATGGTGAACTCGACGCACCATCAGGCCGTGGCTCGGACGGGCGCGGACGTGACGGTGTCCGCGGTGGCGCCGGACGGCGTGGTGGAGGCCATCGAGTCCACCGCCACCGGCTTCGCGCTGGGCGTGCAGTGGCACCCGGAGATGATGCTGGGGACCATCCCCGTGCAGCTCGGTGTCTACAAGCTCTTCATCCAGCGGGCGCGTGAGCATCGGCGGTGAAGGCGCGGGTGTTGTTGCTCGCGGGCCATGAGCCCACGGGCCGGGCCGGGCTCCTGGCGGACCTGTCCGCGGCGCGTGCTCGTGGCGCGGAGGCGGTCGCGATTCCCACCGGGCAGACGGCGCAGGGCGCTCGGACATTCGGGACGTTTCCTTCGCCCGCGCGCGTGCTCGCCGCGCAGGTGGCCGCCGCGCGCGAGCTGGGGCCGCTGCACGCGGTGAAGCTCGGCATGGTGGTGGGGCCCGCGCAGCTTCGGTCGCTGCGCTCCGTGCTCGCGGACCTGGATGCGTGGTGGGTCGTGGATCCGGTCGTGCGCACGTCGCGAGGACAGGTGCTCTCGCGCCTCTCCGCGCGTGACTACCTGGGGCTCGCCGGTCCTCGCGTGGTGCTGACGCCCAACCTGGACGAGGCCGCGTGGCTGCTCCGCCGGCCCGTGCCGAGCACCGTGGCCGAGGCGTCGGATGCGGCCGTGGCCCTGCGGCGGTTCGGCTTTGGCGCGGTGCTGGTGAAGGGCGGACACCTGCCGCGAGGGCAGGGCGTGGCGGATGTGCTCGCCCTGGAGGACCGTGCGCGTGTGCTGGTGGGCCGCAGATTGGAGCGCCCCGCGGAACGTCGGGGCACGGGGTGCCGGTTGGCCTCGGCGCTCGCCGCGGAGCTGGGACGAGGCCGTCCGTTGACGATGGCCGTGCGCCTGGCGCGCGCGCATGTGGCGCGCTACCTGCGCACGGGCCAGGACTGAGGCTGCGGCCTACTCGCCGCGGCTGCGGCTCTCGAAGCGCGTGTACTCGGAGAGGAACACCATCTCCACGGAGCCGATGGGGCCGTTACGCTGCTTGGCGACGATGAGTTCCACGGGGATGACGGTGCTGGAGGCTCCACCTCCGCCCCCGCCTCCTCCTCCGCCACCACCCCCACCGCCGCCTCCCTCGCCACCCTCGTCCGTCTCTTCGCGGTGGATGAACATCACCACGTCGGCGTCCTGCTCGATGGAGCCTGACTCACGGAGGTCGGACAGCATGGGCTTGCCGCCCTTGCGCTCTTCCACCTTACGGTTGAGCTGACTGAGGGCGATGATGGGCACGGAGAGTTCCTTGGCGAGCTGCTTGAGCGCGCGGGAAATCTCCGCGACTTCCAACTGGCGGCTCTCCACCTTGCCCTTCTGGTGCATCAGCTGGAGGTAGTCGATGACGAGCAGCGACAGGCGCGGATCCTTCTGCTTCACACGCCGCGCCTTGGCGCGCAGGTCGAACGGGGACAGACCGCCAGAGTCGTCGATGTAGATGGGCGCGTTGTAGAGCGCGCCCGCCATCTCCTGGAACTTCTCCTCGTCATGCGGGCTCAGCCGGCCGCCACGCAGCTTCTTCATGTCCACGCGCGCGGTGGACGCGAGCAGACGCATGAGGAGCTGATCCGCGGGCATTTCCAGGCTGAAGATGCCAACGGCCTTGTTCTCCTTCATGGCCGCGTGCACCGCGATGTTCATGGCGAAGGACGTCTTGCCCACGCCGGGACGCGCCGCGAGGATGATGAGCTCACCGGCGTGCAGACCGGTCAACTGCATGTCCAGGTCGATGTAGCCGGTGGACAGGCCCGTCACGCCCGTGGACGCGGCCTTCATCTTGTCGAGCAGATCGAGCGTCTGCTCCATCAGCTCGCTGACCGGGCGCAGGTCGCCCTCGCGCTTCTTCTCCGCGAGGAGGAACACCTTGCGCTCGGCCTCGTCGAGCAGCACCTCCAGCTCGCCCGTCTCAGTGCTGGCGAGTTCCTGGATCTCTCGCCCCACGTTGGCCAGGCGGCGACGGATGGCCTGGTCCTTGACGATGTTGGCGTACTGGACGGCGTTGGAGGCCAGGGGAACCACCTGGTCCAACCCCATCAAGTAGGCGGGGCCGCCCACCGACACGAGCTGCCCGAGGATCTTGAGTTCCTCGGCCAGCGTCAGGTGGTCGACCTGCTTCTGCTGGCCGTCCAGCTTCATCATCGCCGCGAAAATCTGCGCGTGCGCCGGACTGGAGAAGTCGTCCGCGTGGACGACCTCCGCCACCGGGGCGATGAGTCCGTTGTCCGCCAGCACGGCCCCGAGGACCGCGCGCTCCGCCGCGAGATCCTCGTGGACCCGCCGTCCTTCTCTGCCGTCCATGATGTTCTGCATGGCTACCCGCTTCCTCTACAGGCAGCGTCTGACACGGCCCCGGGCTCGTCTACTTTTCATCCAACAGACCTGTAGCAGCGGGTCCGAATCGCACCGGACGTCGGGCTCCTGCCCACTCAGGGTCGGGTGTGCCGCGTCCCACCCAGCGAGCAAGCAGGCTCAGGTCTCCAGGCCCCAGCGGCGCAGGAACTCCTCCCGGTGGGTGCGGCTGAGGACCACGGTGGTTCCGTCGCGGAGCACGAGGATGCCGTCGCCATGCGTCCACGGCTCCAGGCGCGTCACGGCCTCCAGGTTGACGAGGTCACCTCGGTGCACGCGGATGAAGCGCGCGGGGTCCAGGCGCTCCTCCAGTGTGCGCAGGCTCTGGCGGACGAGGTGCTCGCCCTTGGCCGTGCGCACGCGGACGTACTTGTCATCCGCCGCGAGGTGCCAGACGTCGTCCACGCGCAGGGGCACCCAGCCTTCGCCCACCTTCACCACCAGCCGCTCCAACCGGGCGCTGGCGAGCAGGCCGCGCATCCGCTCCGGCTCGCGGCGCGTGCCACGCAGGAGCGCTTCCGCCTTGTCGAGCGCCTTGCGGAAGCGCCCTGGGTCATACGGCTTCAGCAGATAGTCCACCGCGTGCGCCTCGAAGGCCTGGAGCGCGAACGCATCGTGAGCGGTGGAGAAGATGATGGCGGGGCAGGCGTCGGGATCCAACGCGGCCAGCACCTCGAAGCCCGTGAGGCCTGGCATCTGCACGTCGAGCACGAGCAGGTCCGGCTGGAGCGAATCGACCTGCGCGAGCGCCTCGGGCCCATCTCTCGCCTCGCCCGCGAGCGCGAAGCGCTCATCTCCCGCGAGCAGGCGCTTCACCTTCGCGCGGGCAGGGTCCTCGTCGTCCACCACGAGCACGCGGAAGGGGGTCATGCGGTCTCCCGGGGAAGCCACAGGGTGACGCGCGCGCCGCCCTCCGGACCCTGGCTGCGTTCGAGCGCGGCCTGGGGCCCATGCAGGAGCGCCAGCACGCGCGACAAGTGAGAGAGCCCCACGCCCGGGCCCGCTTCGGGAGAGGGCGCTCCGAAGCCACGCCCGGTGTCCTCCACCTCCAGCCGCCAGCGAGAGCCCTCCGCGTCGGCGCGGATGCGGACCTCGAGCACGCCGCGCAGGTCCTGGTTGTGCTTCACGGCGTTCTCCACCAGCGTCTGAATCGCGAAGCAAGGCACCCGCAGCGAGTCGAGCGTGGGCGCCAGGTCCCAGCGCACCACGAGCCGCTCGCCGAAGCGGGCCGCGAGCAGCGCCACGTAGCGCTGGGAGTGCGCGCGCTCCTCGGCCAATGTCCAGGTGGGCTCGGCGCGCGCCAGGCTCGCGCGGAGCAGTTGCCCCAGGTCGCTCAGCATGCGGTCGGTGCGGCCCAGGTCCTCGTACATGACCGAGCTGATGGTGTTCAGCGCGTTGAAGAGGAAGTGGGGCTGGAGCTGTCCCGTGAGGGACTGGAGTTGCGCGGTGCGCAGCTCGCCCTCGAGCGTGGCCTCGCGCAGGGCGCGCTCCTGGCGGGCACGCCACATGTCCAGGCTGATGATGAGGGTGATGGCGATGGCGTAGGAGATGACGTCCTTCTGGACCTCCATGGGGATGCGGAAGGCCATGACGCCGTAGTGATAGCTGCCCCAGCCGAGCAGCGAGTACAGCGCGTTGCGCGACACCAACATCAGCACGATGTGCAGCGACGTGTAGAGCGTGAAGGCGACGGCGTGGATGGTCAGGAAGCGCGCCCAGCCCACGCGCGGGCGGGGCGCGTTGAGCGCCGCCATTCGGAGGAGGGGGAGCAACAGCGCGGCGGAGAGCGCACCCGTCACCTCCCACACGAATGGCCGGGAGGCGGGCAGGGTGCTCCCATCCGCCAACAGCGTCAGTCGCATCACGTTGCCCTGCCAGAGCCCCATGACGAGACAGACCCCCCACACGAGGAACGTCGTTCTCGGCCGGCGTGGGGGCCACTGCCAGCGCCAGGGGCGTGGCGCGCTGTCGTGGGGAGGAGCAGTCATCGTGGGCTCACGCAGTATGCCCCGAGGCGGGGAGCGAGGAGACGGGGCTCGGCTGGCGACGCGCGGCGCGGGGCTTCATGCCGAAGCAGGGACGCAGCCAGCCCACGCGGGCAACCATCTCGCACAGCGCCCAGGTGACCAGGAACGAGGCGGTCAGCACCGCCGCGAAGAGTGCCCAGGGCCCCAGCGGCAGGCGCAGCATCGCCAGGCCCAGGACGACGATGACCGTCTGGTGGAAGATGTAGAACGGATACGACAGCTCCTGCGCGTGCGCGAGCCATGCGGGCCGCGTGAGCAGGTGGGCGTGCGCATGGCCCAGCGCCGACAGCAGCAGCGTCCAGAGGATGATGCCCTGGCCCAGGCGCTCCGCCACGAGCGGGAACTCGTCGTCCGGGAGCATGGGCAGCATCACCGCCACCCCGATGCCCAGCAGCACGCGGCGCAGCTCCACCAGTCGCTCCCACACCCCAGGGCAGCGGCCGAAGAGGTGTCCGAAGAGGAAGAGCATCCCGTAGTGCAGGAAGGTGCGCGGATCATTCAAGAGCGCGTGCGTTTCCGGGGCGCGGTTCAGGACCACCTGATTCAGCACGAGGGGGAGGCACAGCAGCGCCACGTTGAACCCGCGTGACAGCCACGCGTTGGCCCGCGCGAGGAACGCCTGCCCGCTCCGGGTCTCCAGCCACGCGAAGAGGGGCAGCGCCAGCACGCAGTACACGAAGAGGTACGCGACGAACCACAGGTGGTGCCAGCTCAGGCTGCCCCGGGGATACGTCACGAACTCGAACACCGACGGATAGAAGTCCAGGTAGCTGCCGTGGAATGCGCCGTGCTGGAGGCGCTCGGCGTAGATCTGCGGCGGGACGATGATGAACATCCCGAACACGAGCGGCCACAGGAGCCGCTTCGTCCGATCCTTCGCGAAGGACCCCAGCGAGCGGTGGCGCAGCGCGAGCGCCGTCCCCACGCCAGAGATGACCATCAGCAGGGGCATGCGCACCAGGTGGAGCAACTCCATGAGCGGCTCCAGCGCGGGCAGGGGCACCGGGCTCTTCACGTGCCAGTCCCACCGGTTGAACATCATGCCGGTGTGGAAGAAGTGCAGCAGGGCGATGGCGATGACCCGGAGCCAGTCCAGGTCGGGGCGGTGCTCGGATGCGGGGCGTGTGGACGCGTTCATGTGCGGCCTCCTTCGCCCCTCGATACGCGCGGCCGTCCCAGCCCTCCACGCGCATGTCGTGAGCCGGACCGCCCGCGGCGCCAGCCGGACTTCCTGGCCCCAAAGCAGAAGGGCCGCCCGGTTTCCCGGACGGCCCTTCCGAACTTCAACGGTGACGCGAGGACGGACTACTCCGCCGCGACGTCGACCTTGATCTTCGCCACCACGTCGCGGTGCAGCCGGAGCTCCACCTCGAAGCTGCCCAGCGCCTTGATGGGCTCGGGCAGGTGGATGTGACGGCGGTCCACCGTCTGGCCCGCGGCGGCGAGCGCCTCGGCGATGTCCAGCGCGGTGACGGAGCCGTACAGCTTGTCCTGCTCGCCCACCTTGCGCTTGATGGTGACCTTGGTGGCGCCGACCTTCTTGGCCTGCTCCTCCGCGGCGCCCTTCAGCTTGGCGTTGCGGGCCGTCATGACGGCCTTCTCGTGGTCCAGCTGGCGCATGTTCTGCTCGCTCGCCAGCACTGCCTTCTTGCGGGGCAGCAGGAAGTTACGGCCGAAGCCGTCCTTCACCGTCACGAGGTCCCCGGACTTGCCGAGGTTGTCGATGTCCTCTCGCAGAATGACCTTCATGTTCAGTCTCCTGGGCGGACGGCTAGCCGACGACCGCGTTGTAGGGGAGCAGCGCGATGCCACGGGCGCGCTTGATGGCCACCGCCACCTCGCGCTGGTGCTTCGCGCAGTTGCCAGAGATGCGGCGGGGGATGATCTTGCCGCGCTCGGTCACGAAGTACTTCAGCGTGGCCTGGTCCTTGAAGTCGACCTGAGCGTTCTTCTCGGCGCAGAAGCGGCAGACCTTCTTGCGGCCGAAGCCGCGGCCACCACCGCGCTTGTCGTCGTCGCCCATGGGACCGCCGCGATCGCCGCCGCGCTCACCACGCTCGCCGCCGCGGTCACCGCGGTCACCGCCCCGCGCGCCACCGCCAGGGCCCCGAGCGCCCGAGGCGCCCGTGCTCATCTTGTTGTCCGTGTTCATGAAGTCTCTCTTTTCCTGGATAGGTCTCTAGGAGATGTCTACCGGGGGCCCTCAGGCCTCCTCGGGAGACTCCTCCTCGGACTCGGCCCCAGACTCCTCGACGGGCTCGGCCCGGAAGGAGCCATCGCGATCGGAAGCGGCGCCCGGACGCGTCTCCTCGACGTCGCCGGCCAGCTTCACGTCCTCGAGCACCGGACGCGTCTCGGGATCCACCTCGTCCGCGATCTTCACGGAGATGTAGCGGGAGACCTCGTCGAGGTTGCGGAGGTTGCGCTCCACCTCGGCCACGGCCTTGCCGTCACCCAGGTAGCTCGTATGGACGTAGATGGCGCGGGGCTGCTTCGCCACGGGGAACAGGGTCTTCTTCTTGCCCCACACCGTGAAGCGAATGACCTTGCCACCCTCACGCGTGACGATGGAGCGAACGCGCTCCTTGATCTTGTCGACGTTGTCGTCGGTGAGGTCCGGCTTGACCAGGAAGATGGTCTCGTACTCACGAAGCCGCTTGGCGGCCTGCGTCTCTGCCATGTTTCTCTCCCCTTGGGGTCGAGTGCCCCCCGGCCTATCCGGGGAGCGGGGAAACGGTCCGTGGCCCAGAAGCCACAACCGGGGACGGGAAACCTGCGCGCCCGTCACCGCCGCGCCTTGTCCCGTGCGGAACACGGGAAGATGAAAAAGAGCATCCCGGTACAGCGGACTGTCACACCCGGGGAACGGGCCTTCTAAGGGGGGCCATCCCCCAAGTCAAGCCGCCCGCGCCCCAAGGGCTCAGGCCTTGCGGTTGAACCGATTCATCGCGGTGGCCAGTCCGTCGCGCACCCAGCACTCGGCCATGTCGAGCGCCCGGTCGGTCAGGGCGTCCAGCTCGCGGCGCTCGCCGTCATCGAAGTTGGACAGCACGTAGCCCGCCACGCGCTCCCGGGCATTGGGGCCCTCCGGCTTCCCGATGCCGAAGCGCAGCCGGATGAAGGCGTCCGCGCCCAGGCTGGAGACGATGCTCTTCAGGCCGTTGTGGCCGCCCGAGCCGCCGCCCGCCTTCAGTTGGAGCCGGCCCAGGGGCAGGTCCAGCTCGTCGTGGATGACGAGCACGTCCTCCACCGCGATCTTGTAGAACCGCGCGGCCTCCGCCACCGAGCGACCCGACAGGTTCATGTACGTCTGGGGCTCGACGAAGAGGATGCGCTCGCCGGCGAGCGTGCCCTGGCCCACGCGGGCCTGGAACTTGTCCTGGTTCAGGTCGGCGCGGGCGCGGCCCACGAGCGCGTCCACCACCATGAACCCGATGTTGTGCCGGTTCCGCTCGTACTCGCGCCCGGGGTTTCCCAGTCCGCAGATGAGCTTCATGACCGCTCCGAGGAGATGGCTCCCAAAAATGACCGCGGGGCCGGCCCCATGACAAGGCCAGCCCCGCGAAGGAAACACAGACCGCGACGAGGGACTACTTCTTCGCCGGAGCCTTGGCCGCCGCAGGGGCCGCCTTGGCGTCGCCCGCCTTGGCGTCGCCCGCCTTCGCCGCCGGAGCCGCCGCGGCCGGAGCCGCCGCAGCCGCCGCCGCCGGAGCCGCCTCGAGCGCCTCAGGCGCGGACAGAACGGCCACGGTGTAGTTGACGTTCGTCTTCACCGACACGCCCGCGGGGAGCTTCATGTCGTTGACGTGGATGGCCTCGTTGATCTTGAGCGCCGAGACGTCCACCTCGATGGCCATCGGGATGGCCGTGGGGAGCGCCCAGACCTCCAGCTCGCGGCGGATCTGCGTGAGCAGACCGCCATCCGCCACGCCGGCCGCCTTGCCGGTGAGGACCAGCGGCACGTTCACCTTCACCTGCTCCGTCTCCTTCACGGCGATGAAGTCCGCGTGGAGCATGCTGCGGGTGAGCGGATCCTGCTGGTAGTCCTTCAGGAGGACCTGGTGCGTGTCCGAGCCCACCTTCAGCTGGATCAGCGTGTTGAACTTGTGCGGCGTGTTGATGGCCGTGCGGATCGCCTTCGGATCCACCGCAATGTGCTGCGGGGTCGCCAGGTGCTTGCCGTAGATGACGGCGGGGATCTGCCCCTTCGCGCGCAGACGGCGGGCAACGCCCTTGCCGGAACCTTCACGCGCCTGGGCCTCGAGGGTGCTCTTGTCGACGGACATGGTTCTGCCTTTTCTTGGGACCGCGGGTGCACCGGCTTCCTGGGCGTCCTCGGCATCCCGCCCCTGTGGCGGGCCCCGATGACGACGCCCCCGAAAAGCAGGGGAGGCCGGTGGAGGAGGGTGCACATGCCAGCCGGGGGGCCTGGAGTCAAGCCGCCCGGCGGGCAGGGGGAAAGCCGCTCAGACGAAGAGGGAGCTGAGCGAATCCGCGCGGTGGATGCGCGCGATGGCCTCGCCGAAGAGGCGCTCGGTGGTGAGCACGCGAATCTTCGGGCAGGCCTGCGCCTCGGCCGACAGCGGCACGGTGTCCGTGAAGACGACCTCTTCCAGCACCGAGTCGGTGATCCGCTGGATGGCCGGGCCCGAGAGGATGGGGTGGACAGCGTAGGCGACCACGCGGCGCGCGCCCTTGTCCTTCAGCGCGGCGGCCGCCTGGGCCAGCGTTCCGGCGGTGTCCACCATGTCATCCACCAGGATGGCGTCCTTGCCCTTCACGTCGCCGATGAGGTTCATCACCTCCGAGGCGTTGGGGCGCGGACGGCGCTTGTCGATGATGGCCAGGCCCGTGTTCAGGCGCTTGGAGTAGGCGCGCGCGCGCTCCACGCCGCCCGCGTCCGGGCTCACGATGACCAGGTCGTTCGACTCGGGGAAGCGCTTGCGCAGGTCCTCCAGGAAGACCGGCGAGCCGTAGAGGTGATCCGACGGGATGTTGAAGAAGCCCTGGATCTGCCCGGCGTGCATGTCCATGGACACCACGCGGGTGGCGCCCGCCACGCCCAGGAGATCCGCCACCAGCTTGGCGGTGATGGGCGTGCGCGCCGCCACCTTCCGATCCTGCCGGGCATAGCCGTAGTACGGAATGACGGCGGTGATGGAGCCCGCGCTGGCGCGCTTGAGCGCGTCACACATGATGAGCAATTCCATCAGGTGATCGTTCGAGGGAGGACAGGTGGATTGGATGATGAAGATGTCCAGTCCACGCACGTTCTCGCCGATCTCGACGTGGATCTCCCCGTCCGAGAATCGCCCGACGACGGCCTTGCCCAGGGGGCGCTTGAGGTACTCGCAAATGCGAAGCGCCAGACCGGGATTCGAGTTCCCGGTGAACACCTTGAAGTCACGCGGCTGCATGGTGGGCCGCTGACTATCCCGTGGCCGCGCGGAAGGGAAGCGCGTTAGTCGAGGTCCGCTGCCACCGCGACGACCTGCCCAGCTTGCGCCTGATGGAGGTGTCGCTCGTACTCGATGAGGATCACCCGCTCCATCTGGCTGCGCGTGTCCGCGTTGAGCGGATGCGCGATGTCCTTGTACGTCCCATCCTTCCGCTTCTTCGCGGGCATCGCGATGAAGAGCCCGGTTGAGCCGTGGATCACCTTCAAGTCACGGATGACGAAGCAGTGGTCCAGGGTGATGGTGACATACGCCTTGAGCTTGTCCTCTTCGACCGGAAACACCCGGACGTCGGTGATGTTCATGGTCCCCCCCCGAACCCGAAAGGTCGGAGCTAACCGGGAAGCCTGGGACATGAGGGGTGGGAAATGCAAGCACGCCCGGAGTGCAAGTGCACCGTACCGAGCACTTCAAACCGGCCTGCCACCCAGGATGGCGGGCCAGTGACTTACCAGGTGGGTGAGGAAGGCCAGATGATAGACGACGATGATGGCGTAGATGATGGCGCCGGCGCGAATCGCGATGCGGCTGGCCTTCATGTGGCGGTGCAAGCACAAGAGGCACAGGCCCGCGTTGACGATGAGCAGCTTGGACAACATGAAGAAGAGCGGTGACTGCTCGTACGCCACGCGCATCACCGGGTTGAGCTCCTCGGCCACACCCAGCTGCAAGAAGAGCAGGGTGAAGAGCCCGTCGAACAAGTTGAGGAGCAGGAGCGCCACCGAGGCCGGTGACGCATAGAAAGAAGCCCGCTTCGTCCACGCCGCGCTCTGCGCCTGCTCGACCGTCGCCGCCACGCCCGCCCCCTCGCCCGATTCCCCAAGCCCGAGCGGACTTCTTTCAAGGCGCTTGCCAAGGCCGCGTCGCGCGCCAGCACCGCGCGCGGGTGGCTGGCGAGGCGTTCGAAAAGGGAAATTGACTCAGGGGGGACCGTGCACGAGATTGCGCCCCTCCGCCCTCCGTCTGGCGAGCCTTCCTTGCACCAATTCCCTAAAGATATCGGGTGGATAGAAGTCATCTGCGGATCCATGTTCTCCGGTAAGACGGAGGAGTTGATCCGCCGCGTCAAGCGCGCCGTGTACGGCAAGCAGAAGGTCCAGGTGTTCAAGCCTCGACTGGACACGCGCTACGACGAGACACAGGTGGTCAGCCACTCGCAGCTGAAATTGACGTCCAATCCCATCGAGCGGGCTGAAGAAATTTTCTATCACCTGGAGGCAGACACCCAGGTGGTGGGCATTGATGAGGTGCAGTTCTTCGGGCCCGAGGTGGTGCAGGTGTGCGAGGCGCTGGCCAACAAGGGCCTGCGCGTCATCTGCGCGGGGTTGGATCAGGACTACCAGGGCCGCCCGTTCGAGCCGATGCCGCAGCTGATGGCGGTCTCGGAGTACGTGACGAAGGAGCTGGCCATCTGTGTGGTGTGTGGCAATCCGGCCAACCGCTCCCAGCGCATCCTCTCCAGCGGCGAGCGGGTGATGGTGGGCGCGGCGGGCGCGTACGAGCCGCGCTGCCGCAAGTGCCATGTTCCGGACCCCACGGAAGGCACGCCGCCGCAGACGTTGAAGCTGTTCGACTGAATCGACGCGCGGCCCGGGCCTGGGGCCCGCCGCCTGGAGACCGAGCGATGCGCGACACCCTCTATTCGAACGTGCCCTTCCGGCTGAACGAGATGGCGCACCACTACGGGCCCAACGTCCACCTGGTGGGCAACCCGTTCCTCTTGTCGCAGCTGGCCACGCTGTGCGCCAAGGGCACGCTGCAGCCGCAGATCAACCGGCTGGTGGAGCTGCTCTACACGGACCTGGTGAAGACGGTCATCAACGCGGAGTTCCCGCGCAAGATGGTGGCGCTGCCCACGCGGATGATTGATCACACGCCGCTGGGCATCTACCAGGGCGAGGTGGTGGAGCCGCAGCTGCGCGTGGTGACGGTGAACATCGCGCGCGCGGGCACGCTGCCGTCGCAGGTGACGTACGACCTGCTGAACTTCACGGTGGACCCCACGCTGGTGCGCCAGGACCACATCATCATGAGCCGGATGATCGACGCGGCCGAGACGGTGGTGGGCTCGTCCATTGGCGGCGCGAAGATTGGCGGCGACGTGGACGACGCGTTCGTCCTCTTCCCGGACCCCATGGGGGCCACGGGCGGCAGCCTGTCCACGGCCATCCAGCTCTACAAGACGAAGGTGCCCGGCAAGGCCCGGCGCATCATCACGCTCAACCTCATCATCACGCCCGAGTACCTCCGGCGGATGACGAAGGAGCACCCGGACGTCATCATCTACGCGCTCCGGTTGGATCGCGGCTTGTCCCCGCCCGAGGTGTTCGGCACCGAGCCGGGCGCGCTCTGGGAGAAGGAGCGGGGCCTGGATGACCGGCAGTACATCGTCCCCGGCGGCGGCGGCTTCGGGGAGATCATGAACAACGCCTACGTGTAGAGGGAGCACCCGTGACGTTCCACCAGAAGGATGTCGACGTCCTCATCTCCGAGGAGAAGCTGCACGCGCGCATCAAGGAGCTGGGCGCGGCCATCACCCGTGACTACCAGGGCAAGGAGCTGACGCTCGTCTGCGTGCTGAAGGGCTCGGTGTTCTTCGCCACCGACCTGGCGCGGGCCATCGACCTGCCCTTGACGCTCGAGTTCCTGGGCGTGTCCAGCTACCAGGGCGGCACCGAGTCGACGGGCGAGGTGCGCATCACCACCGACGTCAGCAAGCCCATGGCGGGCAAGCACCTGCTCGTCATCGAGGACATCATCGACACGGGCCTCACCATGAGCTTCCTCATGGAGAACCTGGCCGCGCGTCACCCCGCGTCGCTGAAGCTGTGCTCGCTGTTGGAGAAGCCGGCGCGCGCTCGCACGCAGGTGAACATCGACTACAAGGGCTTCGTCATCGACGACCACTTCGTCGTCGGGTACGGCCTGGACTACGGCGAGAAGTACCGGAACATCAACTTCATCGGCGTCTGGAAGGGCAAGTAGGCGCGCCCCCGCCAAGCCTCGCCGCCTTCCGACCGGGGGGCGGCTGGTCCCTGGTGGTGAGGCGAGGCATGCGCAGCATCCCCTTGGGCTTCAGGAGCCGCGGGCACCTCGTGTGCGTGCCCGGCCCGGAGCCGGGAGGTTGCGCATGGATGCGTCGAACGTGAAGGCGGAGAAGGAGGCGGCCGTCGCCACCGGCGATGACGCGCTTCGCAAGTACACCGCGGAGCTGGTGGGCACCTTCGTCCTGGTGCTGGGCGGAGTCGGGGCCGCCGTGCTGGCGGGCGATGACATCGGCTATGCGGGGATTGCGCTCGCCTTCGGCCTGTCGCTGCTCGCGATGGTCTACACGATAGGGCCCATCTCCGGCTGCCATGTGAACCCCGCGGTGACGCTGGGACTGGTGCTGGCGGGCAAGCTGGAGCGCCGCTACGCGCTGGGCTACGTGGTGGCCCAGTGCCTGGGCGCGTTCCTCGCCGCGGCGGTGGTGCTGATGATTGCCCGAGGCGTGCCGGCGGGCTACTCGGCGTCCCAGGAGGGGCTGGCGACCAACGGCTATGGCACCTGGTCTCCCGGAGGCTACGGCGGCGGCGCGGCCTTCCTCGCCGAGGTGGCGCTCACCTTCCTCCTCGTGCTGACGGTGCTGGGCGCCACGGACTCGAAGGCGCCGGTGGGCTTCGCGGGCCTGGCCATTGGCCTGGTGCTGACGCTCATCCACCTGGTGGGCATCCCGGTGACGAACACGTCCGTGAACCCCGCCCGCAGCCTGGGGCCCGCGCTCTTCGTGGGCGGGCACGCCCTGGGCCAGTTGTGGCTCTTCATCATCGCGCCCTGCATTGGCGCGGGATTGGCGGCGGCGGTGTACCGCTCGGTCATCCAGACCGTGGCGCGGCCCATCACCGCGGCCACGGCGGAGAGCTCTCTACAGCGGCAGCGCCGGGAGCGCCTGCTGCGCGACCGGCGCGAGAACCCCACCTGAGGACAACCGAAGGCGCCTTCCTTCCCGGAGGAGGGGAGGCGCCGCTCGTCAGAAGGCCGCGTCGAACACGACGTCGTTCGCCGCGCCCACGCCCACGGCCACCTGGTACGAGGACACGCGGCGCTCGAAGAAGTTGGTGAGCTCCTGCACGTCCTGCAGCTCCATGAACCCCAGCGGGTTCTTGGTGCGGAACACGGGCGCCATCCCGAGCATGAGCAGGCGCTGATCCGCCACGTACTCGAGGTAGCCGCGCATGTCCTGCGTGGACAGGCCCACCACCCCGCCGCTGAGCAGGTCCTGCGCGAAGGTCGTCTCGCACTCGACCGCTTCACGGAGCATCTGCTCCACGTCGCGCTCCATGCGCGCGTCGAACAGGTCCGGCTCCTCCTTGCGCGCCACCTGGATGGCCTCGAAGGCGAACGCCATGTGCGCGCTCTCGTCGCGGAACACCCAGTTCGTCCCCGCGGCCAGCCCGTTGAGCAGGCCCTTGCTGCGCAGGAAGTACACGTAGGCGAACGCGGCGAAGAAGAAGAGCCCCTCGATGCAGCCCGCGAAGCAGATGAGGTTGAGGAGGAAGCGGCGGCGGTCCTCCTTCGTCCGAGCGGCCTGCACGTCGTGGATGCTGTCCATCCACTTCATGCAGAAGGCGGCCTTGCGCTGGATGGAGGGGATGTTGTCGATGGCCGCGAAGGCCTTGGCCCGCTCCGCCGGATCCGGCACGTAGGTGTCCAGCAGCGTCAGGTAGAACTGGACGTGCAGGGCCTCCTCGTAGAGCTGGCGCGACAGGTACATGCGCGCCTCGGGGGCATTCAGGTGCTTGTACAGGTTGAGCACCAGGTTGTTGCCCACGATGGAGTCACCCGTCGCGAAGAACGCCACCAGCCGGTGGATGAGGTGACGCTCCGCCTCGGTCATCTTCGAGCGCAAGTCCACCAGGTCCGTGGAGAAGTCCACCTCCTCCACGGTCCACGTGTTCTTGATGGCGTTCCGGTACATCTCGAAGAAGACCGGATAGGCCATGGGGCGCAGCGTCAGGTTCAATCCAGGGTCGAGCAGCATTGCTTCCGTGACTCCTTCAAGGTCCGGGCGGAGGTGCGACGGCGCGCCTACTGGCACGCCTCGCACGACTCGGGGTTCTCCAGCGAGCACGCCACGGCTTCCGCCTCGGGCATGGCCTGGGCCATGGGGGCAGGAGCGGGGGCCGAGGTCGCGGCGGCGCCGCTGGCGCCCACCGTGGCCTTGGCGATGCGCGTGGCCGGACGCGAGCGCAGGTAATAGGTGGTCTTCAACCCCTTCTGCCATGCGTAGAAGTACATGGAAGAAAGCTTCCCGATGTTGGGCGTCTCGACGAAGAGGTTGAGCGACTGGCTCTGGTCGATGAAGGCGCCGCGGTCCGCCGCCATGTCGATGAGCGAGCGCATGGGGACCTCCCATGCCGTGCGGTAGACGTTGCGCAGCTCGGCGGGCAGCTCGGTGAGGTCCTGCACGCTGCCCTCGGCCATCTTGATGCGGTTGCGCGTGCTGTCGTTCCACAGCCCCAGCGCCTGCAGGTCGCGCACGAGGTAGCGGTTCACCTGGAGGAAGTCACCCGAGAGCGTCTCGCGCTTGAACAGGTTGGACACCTGCGGCTCGATGCACTCGTAGCAGCCCGCGATGGACGCGATGGTGGCGGTGGGCGCGATGGCGATCATCAGCGAGTTGCGCAGGCCCGTCTTCTGGATGCGGGCGCGCAGCGCGCTCCAGCGCGCGGTGTCCTCCGGCACCACGCCCCAGCTCTCGAACTGCAGCTCGCCCTGGGCGGCCCGCGTCTCAGAGAAGCCCGGGTGCGCGCCGAACTGCTCGGCCAGGTCCGCCGAGGTGCTCAGCGCCGAGTAGTAGATCTCCTCGGAGATCTTCTGCGACAGCGCGCGCGCCTCGGGGGCGTCGAAGGGCAGCCGCAGCTGGAAGAACACGTCCTGCAGGCCCATCAGCCCCAGGCCCACCGGGCGCCAGCGGCGGTTGGAGTCCGCGGCGGTGGGGATGGGGTAGTAGTTGAGGTCGATGACGCGGTCCAACTGGCGCAGCGCGAGCTGCACGTTGGCGCGCAGGCGGTCGAAGTCGAACTTCCCGTCCGCCACCATCCGGCCCAGGTTCAGCGAGCCCAGGTTGCACACCGCCGTCTCGCCCTGGCTGGTGACCTCCAGAATCTCCGTGCAGAGGTTGGACAGGTGGATGACGTTGGCCGGCTTCGCGGTCTGGTTGCTCTTGCGATTGCTCAGGTCCTTGAAGGTCATCCAGCCGTTTCCGGTCTGGGCCAGCACCTTCATCATCCGAGCGTACAGGTCGCGCGCCTTCACCTTGCGCAGCGCCATCCCCGAGGCCTCGGCCTCCGCGTAGGCCTTCTCGAAGGCGTCGCCCCACAGGTCCGTCAGGTGCGGCACCGTCTTCGGATCGAACAGGCTCCAGTCACCGTCGCTCTCCACGCGACGCATGAACAGGTCCGGCACCCAGTTGGCCAGGTTCAGGTTGTGGGTGCGGCGGGCCTCGTCACCGGTGTTGTCGCGCAGCTCGAGGAAGTCCTCGATGTCCGCGTGCCACGTCTCCAGGTACACGCAGCACGCGCCCTTGCGCTTGCCGCCCTGGTTCACCGCGGCGACCGAGGCGTCCAGCGTCTTGAGCCAGGGGACGATGCCGTTGGAGTGGCCGTTGGTGGAGCGGATGAGCGAGCCGCGCGCGCGCACGCGGTGGTAGCCCACGCCGATGCCGCCGGAGAACTTCGACAGCATCGCGATGTCGGAATACTTCTTGTAGATGGAGTCCAGCTCGTCCGCGGGCGAGTCCAAGAGGAAGCAGCTGGAGAGCTGCTCGTGGCGGGTGCCCGAGTTGAACAGGGTGGGGGAGCTGGGCAGGTACTCCAGCGAGCTGAACAGGCGGTACAGCTCGATGGCCTCGCGCGCGTTGTCGCCGCTGAGCGCGCACGCCACGCGCAGGAAGAACTCCTGCGGCGTCTCGAGGACCTCGCGCGTCTGCGGGTTCTTCAGCAGGTAGCGGTCATAGACGGTGCGCAGGCCGAAGTACTCGAAGAGGTCGTTGCGGACCGGGTCGATGGCGGCGTTGAGCTTGCGCGCGTTGGCCTGGACGAACTGCAGCAGGCGGTCCGCGATGAGGCCGTGCTTGTGGCCCGCCGCGATGGACTGGCTGAAGGAGTGGATGTCCTGGTTGCTGACCTCCTTCTGGATGAAGGTGGCGAGCAGGCGCGAGGAGAGCCGCGCGTACTCGGGCTCCTCCACGATGAGTGCGGCGGCGGTCTGGATGGAGAGGCTGTCCAGCTCGCGCGTGGTGGCGCCGTCATACAGGCCGCTGATGGTCTTGGTGGCCACGCGCATGACGTCCACGCGCGACAGCCCCATGCAGCTGCGACCCACCGCGCGGACAATCTTGTTCAGGTCCACCGGCTCCGCCGTGCCGTTGCGCTTGCGCACCCGCATGGTCGTCGTGCCGAACTCGGCCGGACTTTGCGCCGGTTGAGGGGAGGTGGCCGGCGCGGCCGTGACCGGGGGCGCGGGCGGGAGGGGCAGGGTGGTGGCGGCGGTCGGCTTCATGGGCGTTTCGACGGTCACGAGCGGCTCACTCCAAGTGAAGCATTGGCAAGACAACGGCGTGGCCACGGGACGGACACCGGTCCCGTTCGGGGGAAGGGTGATTCCCCGCCACGTTACATGAAAATCTGTTCAGGGGAGACCCTCCGCGTCGGGCGGGAGGGTCTAACGTCTAGGTGTATCGGCTGGCGTGAGGTTCGTTTTGGGGCAGATGGGCGCGGTGAGCAAGAAAACCACATCTCCTCCAAGACCCCCTCAGCCGACACCGTCGGTGGTGGGGGAACCATCGACGGGCACAAGGTATGGGGGCACCCATGGCCTGTCAACGCGAGATCTTGTGTCCGCCTGGGATCGACATTTGCAATCTACGATCGATCCCCGCGGCGGTTTTTGGCGACTCCGTCACGTTCTCTTCAAGACACTGAGATGACATCGAGTCCGTGTGGGGGAAATACCCGCTGTGAACCACCTGACAGGGTGGGCGGGGGATTTCCGGCTCAGGGAGTGGGGCCGGCGTCCGGAGCCTGGGCGGGGGTTGCGGGGGCCTGGGCGGGCGCGGGAGCGCCGGGCGCGGAAGGGGGCAGGGGAGAGGGGGAGACCTGCCGCGTCGGGGCCGTGGCGCCGTCCTGGGCCTCCTGGGGGCCGCTTTCGGTGTGCACGGCGCGGCGGAGGGCTTCCTCCAGGTCCCGGGCCGGGGGGCCCACGGTGGAGAGCATCTGGTTGGCGTTGCGGGCGTGGCGGTTCTGGCTCTCCGCGGCGAGCTTGAGCTGGGCCAGGCTTTCGGAGACGAGGCGCCGGGCGTCCTCGAGCTTCTGGCGGGCCTGGTAGTAGGCCACGTCCGCGAGCATCCCCTGGAGGGCGCGGCGCTGCTCGTCGGTGAGGCCGGAGAGCTTCTCGGCGCGGCGCAGGTAGTAAAGGCCCCGGTCCACGCGGGCGGGCTCATCCGAGGCGATGCGGGGCCGGGCCAGCGACTCCAGGAGGGGGAAGAGGGCGCGGTCCAGCTCGTCGCGCTCGGAGTAGCTCTGGAGGGTGAGGAGGGTGGCGTCCTGGCCCTCCAGGGGGATGGGGGCGTAGGCGTCCGCGAGCCGCGCGTCGCCGGGCTGGTAGGGCGCGGCGCCGGTGGGGAGGTTGCGGCCCTTCATCACCACCAGCGCGCCGTTGTCCACGGTGAGGGTGAAGGTCCGGGCGTTGATCTTCCCGAGGAGGAAGAGGATGCCCACCCCCAGCGTCAAGATGACGAGGAGGGTGACGGTGCGCATGAAGGCGCGGCGCGCCCGGTGGCCAAATCCCTGGGGTGAGTTCACGTTCATGTCGCCTACCCTCCTGTCGTGCAGGCCCCGGAGCCGGAGGTGGGCCCGGCGCTTTCCTTGGGGCTCGGGAGCCCCTGGCTATACTCCCACTCCCGAACACACCCATGCATCCCACATTCCGCCGCATGGGGCCCAGTGAACTGCTGCCCCGGTACATCTTCGCGGAGAGCCTCTTCGCGCGTCGCAGGGTGCTCGAAGTGGACGCGGTGGCCTCCACGGGGGGCGAGAGCGCGCGTTTCCTGTTGGAGCGCGGCGCGCGCGCGGTGGTGGCGTGCGACGCGGACCTGGCCGCGGTGGAGGCGGCCCAGAAGGGGCCCGTCGCGCCCGGGCTGCGCTTTCGCGCCAACGTCTATGACGACCTGGAGCCGGGCAGCTTCGACGTGGTGCTGGTGGCGGACCTGGCGCCCTACGTCCGCGCGCCGGAGCTGCTCTCCGAGCTGACGCGGCTGGTGTCTCGCCAGGGGTATCTGGTGGGGGGGCTGCGCAACATCGCGGGCCTGGCGCTCACGCAGCTCATGGAGCCGGAGGAGGGCGTGCCGCCCACGTTCGGCCAGGCGCTGGATGCCCTCTCCGTCCACTTCCCCCACGTGGAGGTGGCCACCCAGTCCCCTGTGTTGGGCTACCAGCTCGCGTTCGAGCGGGGCGAGGGGCTGCAGGTGGATGGCTCGCTCGTCACCGGGGGCGAGGCGGCCTACTTCGTCGTGGTGGCCGGACAGGAGCCCGCGCGGGTGGTGGACCCGACGTGGGTGCAGCTGCCGCCCGAGCCCCTGGCCTTCACGCGCGGGAAGCTGGACGACATCGCGGCCCGGGCGAAGTCCTGGGAAGAGCGCGCCGGTCGACTCAAGGAGGCGCTGACCAAGGTCCGGGCGGAGGCGGGTGACCGCGAGGCCGAGGTGGCGGCGCTGCAGCCCGCGCTGGAGGTGGCGCGGCAGGATGTGGCTCGCCTCACCGCGCAGCTGGAGCAGGCGCGGGGCAGCGCGGAGTCCGCGCGCGAGCGGGATGAGCTGAGTGGACGGCTCCGGCGGCGCGAGCTGGAGCTGCAGGTTGCGACGGAGCGGCTGGCGGACGCGGATCGGCGGCTCGCGGCGCACCGGCTGGACGTGGAGGCGGCGCAGCGGGCCCAGGCCGATGCGGGTGTCCAGGTCCTGGCGGCCCAGGAAACGGTGCGGCTGGAGCGGGCTCGTCGCGAGGAGCTGGCCTCCTCGCTGGAGGAGACGCGCGAGCGGTTGACCCAGGCCTATGCCCAGGTGCGCGAGCTCCAAGAGGAGCAGGGCTCGCTGCGCATCGACCGGGAGAAGGACCGGCTGGCGGCGGAGCGCGCCCTGGACGCGGCGGAGGACAGGCGGCGTCAGGCCGATGCCGCGCGAGAGCGCGAGCTGCGCATCGCCGAGCAGTACTCGGCCGCGCTCGCCGCCGTGGAGCACCTCCAGGAGCAGGTGACTCGGGCCGAGGAGGCCGCGCGGGCCGCGGGTGACTCCGTCCCCGCGAAGGACGCGGAGCTGGCGCGCGCTCGCCGTGAGCTGGCCGAGGCGCACCTGCGGATGTCCGCTGCCGAAGGGGCTCGGCAGGAGGCGGAGTCCCGGCTGGAGTCTCGTGAGGCCACGCTTCGCGGGCTGGAGACAGAGGTCACCTTCACGCGCGCGGCCGAGGCCCAGCTTCGCGAGGCGCTGGAGGCGCGCACCGGGGACGTGGCCCGGGCGCAAGCGTTGGCCGCGTCGCTCGAGGAGGCCTTGCAGGCGGCTCGTGAGCGGCTGGGCTTGCTCGAACAGACGGGTGAGTCCCGGACGCGGGAGCTGGATTCGGAGCGGGCTCGGTTCGAGCAGGCGCTGGGCGAGGAGCGTGCGCTCGCGGCTCGGGCTCGGGAGGCGGTGGAGGAAGAGCTGAGCGCGCTGCGGCGCTCGTCATTCGAGGCGCAGGAGGCGCTCGAAGGTCGGCTTGTCGTGGCGACGGAGCAGGCCGCGCGGGTCGATGCGGCGCTGACCGAGGCGCGCGCGAACCTGGAGGCGACGCGGCGTTCGCTGGAGGCGGCCGAGGCGCTGTCGGCGCTCGCGAACGAGGAGCTGGAGCGCGAGACGCAGGCTCGAAAGACCGCCGACGATGCGCTGACTCGGGTGGGTGAGGCGCTCGCCGAGACGGAGCGGCGGCTGGCGAGCGCCACCGAGCGGGGCGAGGCCCAACAGCAGGCTCGGGCGGAGCTGGAATCGGCGCTCGCGGATGTCCGTGAGACCTTGGAGCTGGAGCGCCTGGAGCGCGAGGACGTCCAGGGCGCGCTCGAGGCCGAGCAGGCTCGGCGGCAGCAGGCGGACGCGGACCTGGCGAAGACCCGGGAGGCGCTCGCGGCCGAGGAGGAGCGGCGGGCTCGGTGGGAGGCCGCGCTCGCGGACACCCAGGCCCAGTGGCAGTCCGAGCGCGAGCAGCGCGCGCGCGTGGACTCCGCGCTGGCGGCCGAGCGGACCCGGCGCGAGGAACTGGACGCGTCCTGGACGGAGACGAAGGCGGCGCTGGAGGAGGAGCGCGCGCACCGGGCTCGGACGGAGTCGGCGCTGGCGGAGGCGCGGTCGGCCTTGGGCACCGAGCGCGAGCACCGGGCTCGGTTGGAGGCCACGTTCTCGGAGATCCAGGCTCGCGCCATCGGCACGGACGAGGCGCTGGTTCGCCTGCGTGACGAGGCCGAGAGCGCGCTGGCCCAGGAACAGGCTCGGCGCGCGCGGGCGGAGGAGTCGCTCGCGGAGACTCGGGCAGCTCTGGCTGCGGCCCAGGAGTCCCAGGCTCGCTCGGTGGCGACGCTGGCCGAGACCCATGCCGCGCTGCTGTCCGAGCAGGAGGCTCGCGCGGCCTCGCTTCGTGATGGGCGTGCGGCGCTGGAGAGCGAGCGCGCGGCTCGGGCCGAGCGTGAGGCCGCGCTCGCTGAGGTGCGCGCGGCGCTTGCGGCTGAGCAGGATTCGCTTGCCGAGGTCCGCGCGCAGCACGAGTCCGCGCGCAAGGAACTCGATGAGGCTCAGGCCGCGCTGTCGGCGGAGCGCGTGGCTCGCGCAGCGAATGACGTCTCGCTGGGTGACGCTCGGGTGGCGCTGGAGGCCGTGCGCGAGGAACTTAGCGCGACGCTGGAGGCCGAGCGGGTATCTCGCTCCGAGGCGGAGACTTCGCTCGCCGAGGTTCGGAGCGCATTGGCGTCGGAGCGCGAGGCCCTTGTTCGGATCAAGGCCTCGTTGTCCGAGACGCAGGCCGTTGGGGAACTCGAGCGGGCTCGGCAAGAGGCTGCGCTCGTCGAGGCTCGGGATGCACTGGCCTCTGAGCGCGAGGCCCGGGCTCAGGCCGAGTCTTCCTTGGCCGAGGTGCGTGGCGCGTCCGATGTGGCTCGGGCCGAGGTGGAGCGCCTGCGCGCGGAGCTGGATTCCGAGCGGCAGGGACGCAGCGCGGGCGAAGCCGGGCTGACCGAGGCTCAGCGTCGCCTCGTCGCGGAGCAAGAGTCGCTCGCGCATACCGAGGAACGGTTGCGCGCGGAGACCGAGGCTCGCGCCGAGATCGAGTCCTCGCTGCGCCAGAGTCGCGAGGCGCAGGCGCAGGGGGAGGACTTGCTCGCGGAGGCTCGCGAGGCCCAGGCGCGGACTCTCGCCGAGTTGGAGGCGCTGCGTACCGAGGCCGCGGAGCTGTCCGCTCGACTGAGTTCGGCGGAACGCGTGCTGGAAGAGCACCGCTCCGCCGCCGAGGCGCAAGAGACGGAGCTTCGCGCGAGCGTGGAACGGCTGGAGGCGGAACGCGCCTGGGCCGAGGGGACCGTTCAAGAGCAGCGCTCTCATTGGGAGTCGCAGCTCTCCGAGACTCGCGCTGCTCACGCCTCCGCGGAGACGCGCCGTCAGACGCTGGAGTCGTCGCTCGCGGAGCAGGAGAAGCTCGTTGCGTCCCTTCAGGAGAAGCTGCGCGAGGAAGAGCTTCGCGCTCAGCGGCTCACGGAGGCCGCGAGCACTCGCGAGCAGACGCTGACGGAGGCTCGGGCTCGGCTGGTGTCGCTGGAGGCGGAGCTGGAGGGCTCGCTGTCCCGCGCCGAGCGACGGCAGCAGGACTCTGAGGAGGCGCTCCAGCAGCTTGCCCTTCGCGACCAGGAGTTGCTCGGCGCGCGGAGCGAGCTGGCCCACCTGGGCGCGACCCGTCAGGAGTTGATGCGGCTGGGGACCGAGCTGCAACGGGCCCATGCGGCGCTGCACGAGCGGGGCATGCACATCGCTCGATTGGACGCGGAGTTGGTGGATGCGCAGGACCGGCTCTCCGCCACGCGCGAGCATGCGGAGCTGCTCGTGGTCCAGCTCGAGACGGCTCGGCGCTTCGCGGGCAAGGCCAACAATCTGGAGTCCTCGCTGGAGGCCGAGCGCACCGCGTTGGAGTCGGCTCGAACCGACGCCGAGGCCGCGCGCGTTGAAGTCCAACGTGCCATCGAGTTGGCTCAGGCCGAGCGCGAGCGCGCCGCGGCACTGGAGTCGAAGCTGACCGAGCTGCGCGCGGAGCAAGAGGCTCGCTTCGCGGATCAGGTGTCTCGGTCGACGTCCGACAAGGCAGACCTGGAGGCGCGGCTCTTGGAGCTGGGGGCTCGTTCCTCGGCGGAGAAGGCGGAGCTGGAGGCTCGGCTCGTTGCGCAGGAAGCGTTGGCTTCGGCGCAGCGGGCGGAGTGGGAGGCTCGGCTTACGGAAGCTGTGGCCCGCGTGGAGACGGAGCGCGCGCAGGTGGAGGCCCGGCTCGCTGAAGCGCAGGGCATGGCCACGGCGGAGCGCGAGGCCCTGGAGTCTCGGCTCTCCGAGGCGACGGCTCGCTCTTCGTCCGAGGTGCGTGAGGTGGAGGCTCGGCTCGCGGAGCTCACGGCTCGCGCCGAGTCGCAGCGGGCCGAGCACGAGGCCCGGTTCGCGGAACTCTCCGCCCAATCGAATACCGAACGGGCTGCCTTGGAATCTCGGGTCGCCGAGGCCAGCGCTGCGCTCGCGTCGCAGCGCGCGGCCCTCGATACCCGGGTCGCGGAGCTGTCGCAGGCCGCCGCCGACGCGGAGGCGCAGGCTCGGCGCGCTGAGTCCGAGCGCACGACGCTCACCTCCGAACGCGAGCGCCTGCAGTCGGACCTCACCATCGCGCGGGCTGCCCGCATCCGCCTGGAAGGGCGCGTGAGCGCGTTGGAGACCGCGTCCGTGGATGCGGTTCGCCTGCTCGATACGGAGCGGGCCGAGCGCGAGAAGCTCGCCCAAGCGCTGGCGCAGACGCGCCAGCAGTCCTCGCGTGAAGGGGACTCTATTGCCCAGCTCTCGGCGCTTCAGTCGGAACTCTCCGCCGCGCAGGCCCTGGCGCGGACCCTGGATGCCGAGCGCGCCGAGCTGCTCGGCACGGTCGAGTCCCTCAAGGCCGCCGCTCAGCCGCCCGAGGCCGTCCTGGAGATGGCCCTGGAGATGGAGCAGCTCCAGACCTTGATCGAATCGCTCCAGGACAAGGTCGCCGCACAGGAGACCGAGCTGGCGACCCTGCGCGCTCAGGCCCCCGCAGCCCCCCCGCGAGAAGCCCCGAAGCGTCCGGCGCCGACCGCCGCTCCCCGTCCCACGGCGCCGGGTCCGGCCGCCCCCAAACCCCGGGCCGCGGTGCCCGCCCTGGACCTGCCTCCCACTCCGACCAAGAAAGCGGGCGAGCGCGAATGAGGGCTCGCGCTTAGGATTGTCGACGTGGACGTACGCGAGCGCATCTTCAAGTACCAGGGCCTGGGCAATGACTTCGTCGTGCTGGACCGTCGTCGTACGGGCCAGGACATCGACGCGCGCACCTCGCGGTGGCTCTGCGACCGTCGCCTGGGTGTTGGCGCGGATGGGGTGCTGTCCCTGCTGCCGTCGTCGCGCGGCATGGCGCGGATGGTCGTTCACAACGCGGATGGCAGCATCGCGGAGATGTGCGGCAACGGCCTGCGGTGCGCCGTGAAGTACCTGGTGGATCACTCCGCGGAGCGGCCCGAGTGGCTCGACGTGGAGACAGGGGCCGGGGTGCTTCGCTGTGTCCCCGGCTACGACGCGAGCGGCGTGGCGGAGGTGGACATCTCCATGGGCCCCGCGCGGCTGGTTGCGCCCAACCTACCCTCGGGCGTGACGGGCACTCCCTTCGTGGGAGCCGCCGTGCCGGGTCATGCGGACCTGGTGGTGGGGACCGCGGTGAGCATGGGCAATCCGCACCTCGTGCTGTTGGATCAGCCGCTCTCGGATGCGCCGCTCAAGGGGCCGGTGCTGGAGGTCCATCCCTCGTTCCCGGACCGCACCAACGTGGAGTTCGTCCGCGTGGAGTCCGATGGCCTCACCGTGGTGGTGTGGGAGCGTGGCTGCGGCCTGACGCAGGCGTGCGGCACCGGGGCGTGTGCGGCCGCGGTGGCGGCGGTGCTGGCGCGGCGGCTGCCCTCGGATGCCTGGCTGCGCGTCACCCTTCCAGGCGGCGACCTGCGCATCCAGGTGCCGGCTGACCTGTCCGACATCCGCCTCCGTGGGCCGGTGGCCTTCGTCTTCGAAGGCGTTGTGGCGCTTCCCACGGGCCAGTAACCTCCCGGGCTCACTTCCTCTCGATTCCGAGCTCCGTGGCCGGTCCCATCCTCGTCGTCGACGACGACCTGTTCTTCCGTCAGCTCGCGAGCGACATGCTGTCCCGCCGGGGGCACCGTGTGGTCGCGGTCGAGAACGCCACGATGGCGTTGCAAGAGGTGGCGCGCGCCGCCTTCGACCTCGTCATCACCGACGTCGTCATGCCGGGCGTGGACGGCTTCGCGCTCACCGCGCGCCTGCGCGAGAGGGATCCGGACCAGGAGGTCATCCTCGTCAGCCAGCGCACCGACGTGAAGGGCTCCGAGACGGCCCTGCGCGCGGGCGTGGCGGACTGCCTCACCAAGCCGGTCGACGAAGCGGACCTGCTGCTCGCGGTGGACCGGGCCCTGGAGCGTGCGCAGCTCCGTCGCGAGCGGGCCCAGCTGCGCGACGAGAACCTGGAGTTCGCGCGCTTCCACAACCTGCACCAGCGCTGCCTGGAGCTGCTGTCCCATCCGGACCTGGAGTGGCTCCAGGAGCGCGTCATCGCGGACCTGTCCGCGGTGTGCGACGCCCAGAGCGCCGCGCTGTGGGTCATCGACGATCGCGGAGACCTGGTGCTGCGCGCGTACCGGGGCCTGCTCGACAAGCAGTTCCTGGCCGAGAAGATGAGCCCCGAGGGCCCGCTCTCCGGTCGCCTGCGCGAGGCCCAGCCGTGGGTGGCTCGCGACGAGCGCTCGATGGTGCTCTACGTCCCGATGATCGCCTCGGGCGAGGTCATGGGACTGGCGCAGATGAGCGACCCGCTGGCGGGAGACTTCCGGCCCGAGAACACGCGCGACGCGAAGCTGCTCGCGGACTTCGCCGCGGTGGGCGTGAAGAACGGTCGTCGTCTGCTGGCGCTCCAGCGCCTGGGCCTGAGGGACCGGGACACCGCCGCGTACAACCTCAGCTACTTCACCGACTACGCCTCCAAGGAGATCTACAAGGCGCGGCGCTACGGCCGGACGTTCTCGCTGCTGACGTTCTCCGTGGACAACCTCCCGCTGGTGCGCGTGCGGCTGGGCGCTGCGGAGGCGAAGAAGGCCGTGCGCGGCATCATCCGCGCGCTCAGCCGGATCATCCGGGACTCGGATGTCATCGCGAAGGCGAGCGACCAGGAGTTCTACCTGCTCCTGCCCGAGACGGACTTCTTCGGCGCGATG
Organism: Myxococcaceae bacterium JPH2; assembly: GCA_016458225.1. Taxonomy (NCBI): domain Bacteria; kingdom Pseudomonadati; phylum Myxococcota; class Myxococcia; order Myxococcales; family Myxococcaceae; species Myxococcaceae bacterium JPH2. The sequence continues at coordinate 217,446 of JAEMGR010000007.1, forward strand.
ATGTTCGTGCGACGCGCGGTGGCCGCCGTGCGCGAGGAGCCCGAGGCGCAGGAAGTGGAGCAGCGCCTGCCGCTCGCGCTGGTGGGCGGGGCGAGCACGTTCCCCAAGGACGGAGAGGACTTCGACGAGCTGGTGCACCGCTGCCGCCGTCGCATGGACGAGCGGCGCGCGTCGCTCCAGCGGCGGCTGATGCTGGATGGCCTGCCGTTCTGGGACGAGGTGGACCTCCTGCTCGGCAACCCCACCAGTCCGCGCCTGCCGTCGGATGAGCGCGCGGAGCCGAGCCGCCGAGGCAAGGTCGCGGACGTGCTCTTCGACGAGCTTCAGGTGGAGATCGCCCGAGAGCTCGTTCGCGACCCGGGGCAGCGCGGGCTGCTCTACGTGGGCGGGCCCGAGATTCGCGCGGAGCTGCCCATCGCCTCGGGGCTGGAGTCTGCGCCGCCGGACCTCGCCTCGCGCATCTACTTGCTGGGTCGGCGCGGCGATCTGGAGTCCCATCCCGCGCTCACGCCCGTGTTCCTCGAAGGCGACGAGCGCGTCACCCGCCACGAGTTCATCCTGTGGTTGTCGGAGACGGCTGCCTACGCGCTCATCCAGCGGCGCGGGCGCGGGGCGACGTGGGGCTTCCATACCTCGGACACCGCGGTGGTGGACGGGCTCATCTCCAAGCTGCAGGCCGAGTACGACCTGCAGCCTTACTGAAGCGAGGCGCGCGGCCGTGGCCCAGGTGCGGAAGATCCTCATCGCCGACCCCGACCTCGACTCCGTGCGCGCCCTGTCTCGGGCGCTGCGGACCAAGGGCTATCAGGTGCACTACGCGCCGGATGGCTCGCGCGCGCTGGAGGTGGCGGTGCTGCGCCACCCGGACCTCGCGCTGTTCGACGAGGCGTGCCGCCTGCTGGACGCGCGCACCTTCATCCAGATCCTGCGCACCAACCCGCGCACCGAAGACATCCCCGTGGTGCTCACCACGTCGAGTCTGGACGCGGACCGGGTGCGAGCGCGCGACGGCTCGCTGCGCAAGCCCTTCAACCTGGACGAGGTGCTCAGCCGCATCGAGCACATCTTCCGGCGCAGCGAGGCGGCCAAGGACCTCAAGAGCGAGCAGCAGGAGATCGAAGGGTCGCTCACCCAGCTCAGCATCCCGGACCTGATGCAGATCCTGGGGATGAACAAGCGCAACGGGCGGCTCGCGCTGGAGCGCGGCGCCGAGCGCGGGGAGATCTCCGTCGCCGAGGGGCGGCCGGTGAACGCGCGGCTGGGCCGGGTGGAAGGGGAGAAGGCCCTGTTCCGCCTCCTGGCCTGGGCGGATGGCAACTTCACGTTCACCCCCGGCACCAGCGCCGCGCGCCCACGCATCTCCCGGGCCATGGATGACGCGCTCCTGGAGGGCATGCGCCAGTCGGACGAGGTGAACCGGCTGCTGCCCAAGCTGCCGCCGCGACACACGCGCTTGTTGCTCGCGCCGGACGTCGTGCTGCCGGACGAACTGCACCCGGTGACGGCGCAGGTGGTGGAGCTGCTGCGCCAGCCGCGCGCGCTCGGCGAGGTGTTGGATTTGGCGCCGGCCACGGACATGGACGTGCTGGGCGTGCTCTCCACGCTGCTCGCGAAGGGCGTGGCCCGGCCCGTGGAGGGCGATGGCGCGAACCTGGGCGCGAGCGATCTGCTCGGCGCGGCGGAGGTGCACGCGCTGCGAGGCCGCATCCTGCGCACCCGCGCGCCGTCGAAGGTGGCCACCGCGAAGGTGTTCGTCTGCGGCAGTGGCGCGTCCGCGGCTCGGCGCGTGCTGGCGCGCGTCCCTGGGCTGGAGGCGCTGTCGGCGGACCCCACCGCGGTGAAGAGCGGCTTCGGGACGCTGGGGCGGCTGGAGCTGAGCGAAGTGCTGCGCCTGGACTTCTGCGTGCTGCCCCCGGCCGAGGCCGCGCGTCCGCTGTGGCGTCCGTTCTGCGCCGGGGCCCTGGGCGCGCTCCTCATGGACGTGTCCGAGGGCGCGGTGCGGCTCGCGCGCTACCTGGCGTGGGAGGTGCGCGTGCCCGTGGTGGTGGTGGGCTCGGACGTGCCCGCCGCGCTGCAGGGGTCGCCCGCGGGCGCGGTGTCGGTGGGCGAGGACCTGGCCGAGGCGCTGCGCGCGATGCTGATGCACGCGCTCAACCCCGCGCCCACGCTCCCCGGCGTCACGCAGGTGCAGCGCGCCAGCGCGTCCTGAGTCGCGGCGCGGGCGAGCCGCTACGCGGCCTCGTCACGGAACTCGAGCGCGTCTCGGACGCCGGGCAGGTTGGCGAGCAGCTCGAACTCCGCGGCCTGGAGCATGGAGACGCGCCGACCCGCCAGCCGCTCCATGAGCAGCTCCAGGCGGTGCTCGCCCGCCGGGTTGACGCGGCGGGAGATGCAGGCCCGCCGCCCCTCGGCCTGGCAGGCCAGGATGTCCTTCTGCAGGCTGCGCAGGCGCCGGAACACCTTCAGCGCCATCCGCCCCTCCGGTGTGTCGAAGGTGTGGAAGTGCCTGTTGCGAGACAGGGGCTTGCTCGGATCATGGAGCCTCTCCACGAGGCGCCGGACGAATGGGTCCATCGACGGGAGAGGATAACATCCGCTACCCTGCGCCTCAGTGATGCCTCGACGATTTTTCCTTCGGCCATGGGCGCTGGCGCTACTCCTCCCGCTTGCTTGCAAGGACCCGGAGACTGTCGCCGCGCAGACGCAGGCACAAACCGCGCAGACGGCGCTCGCCGAGGGCAAGGCGGCGCTGGCCAGCGGCAACACCAGCCGTGCCATCGCCGCGCTCCAGCGCGCTTCCGTCGCGGCACCGGAGAGCGTGGAGCCGCTGCTGCTCTTGTCCGATGCCCATCAACAGGCGGGCAACCCGGGCGCCGCCATCCTCACGCTGAAGCAGGCCGAGGCGCTCGCGCCGGGGACGGACCCCGTCATCCAGAAGCAGCTCTCCAACCTCTACCTGCGCGAGGGGCACTCCTCCGAGGCCCTGGCCATCCTCCTGGCCCTGCGGGACGCGGATCAGCTCCGCGACGAGGAAGTGCTGTCGCTGGCTCGACTCCAGGCGCGCATGGGCGATGTGGATGCCGCCTTCAAGACGCTGGAGCGAATCCAGACGGACCGTCCGGATGACCCCGGCGCCAAGGTGGTGGAAGCGGACATCCTCCTGCGCCGAGGGGATGAGGTGCTCGCGGCCAACCTCATGGACCGGCTGCTGAACCAGGATCCGGGCCTCACCGCCGCTCGGCTCCTGCGCGCGCACTACTTCCTGACCAGCGGCTATCCGGACCTCGCCCTGGCGGACCTGCAGGGCGTGCCGGCCGAGGAGGGCAAGAAGCTGGAGGTCGTCGCGCTGCGGGCCCAGGCGCTCATCGCGCTCAAGCGCGCCCCGGAGGCCGAGACGGCGCTCAAGGCGCTGCTGGACGCGGAGCCCGGCAACGCGGACGCCATGGCCTGGTTGGCCGAGGTGTCCCGCGTGCAGGGCCGCGAGTCCGAGGCGCTCCAGTGGGTGGACCGCTCGTTGCGCGTGCGCCCGCGGCTGGCCCAGGCCCTCTATGTGCGCGGCCGCGTGCAGGAGCAGCAGTCGGACCGGCGCGCCGCCGAGGAGAGCTTCCGCCACGCGCTGAGCGCCGACGCCACCTTCGCGCCCGCGCTCTCGCGCGTGTGGCGCATCCACCTGGACGCGGGCCGCAAGACGGACGCCATGTCCACGCTGGAGCGGTTGTTGGGCCTGGGCGAGGCCACGCCGGAGGAGAAGGCCACCCTGGCGGACCTCTCCGCGCAGCTGGAGACTCAGGTGCCGCGCGGCAAGAAGCTCATCGAGGAGCTGCTCAAGCGCGAGCCCGCCAACCCCGAGTACCTGCGCATTCGGAAGGCGCTCGACAACGCGACCCCGAAGACGCGCAAGCGCCCCGTGGGGCCCGTCATCATCCGAGGGAGCCGGCGCTGAGGATGGGCGTGCCCAGGGAGGGCAGCCCGTCTGCATCCGCGACGACCTTCTCCAGCGCCTTGATTCCCTTGCGCTGGCCCACCGCGACCACCGTGAGGTTCTCGCGCGCGAAGTAGCGGCGCGCCACCTCACGCACGTGGGCCGCGGACTGGCTGTCCACCAGGTCCGCGCGGTGGTTGAATGTCTCGGGCGGGCGGAAGAGCTCCGTGCCGCCGAACCACCCGGCCAGCTCGCCCGGCGAGTCCTGGGAGAACTCCAGCAGCATGCGGTGACGCCGCTTGGCGCGCCGCAGCTCCTCCTCGCCCACTTCCTGGTCGCACAGCGCGCCCAGCACGCGGAAGGCCTCGGCCACCACGAGCGACGCCTTCTCCGGCGCGCTGGCCGCTTCAATCTCCAGCAGTCCCGCGTCGTGGTACGTGTCCAGCGCCGCGTTCACCGAGTACGCCAGCCCGCGCTTCTCCACGATTTCGAAGGGCAGCCGCGAGGACAGGCCGTCATCCAGCAGGCGGCGCAGAATCTGGAGCGCGGCGTAGTCGTCGTGCTGCTCGGGCACGGTGCGGAAGTTGAGGCGGAACTCCGTCTGGGCCTCGTCGTGCGCCACGAAGTGGAAGGTGGGGCCGCGCGGCGTGTCGGGCGGGGCCTCCTCGGTGGTGGCGGGGCCTCGCGGCAGGTGCGCGAAGGCGCGCTCGGCCAGCTCCATCACCTCCGTGTGCTTCACGCGGCCCGCGGCGGTGATGACCAGGTTGCCGGCCACGTAGTGGCGCGCGAAGTGCTCCAGCACCTGCGCATGGGTGAGGGCCGTGACGGACTCCCGCGTGCCGGCGATCTTCAGCGCGAGCGGGTGGTTGCCGAACAGCGCGCGCTTGGCGAGGTTGTCCAGGTCGATGTCCCGACCCTTCTCGTCCACCTCGTCCAGCATCTCCTCGAGGATGATCTGCCGCTCCACCTCCATGTCGGTGAGGCGGGGGCGGGTGAGCATGTCGCCCAGGATGTCCATGCCCACGCGCAGATGGTCGGGGTGCAGCGGCGTGTAGTAGTAGCCGTGATCCCGCGTGGTGACGCCGTTGAGGTTGCCGCCCACTTCCTCCACCGCCGCGTTCATCCGCACGGTGTCCGGCCAGTTCGCGCTGCCTCGGAAGAAGAGGTGCTCCAGGTAGTGGCTGACGCCGTTGTTGGCGAGCAGCTCGTGGCGGCTGCCGGTTCGCACGTACACGGCCAGCAGGGCGGTGTGGAGGTGGGGAGTCTCGACGGTGACGACGCGCAGCCCGGAGGGCAGCACATCCCGATACGGTGCGAAGCTCATGCGCGAGGAAGCCTTAACACGAAGGTCGTCCCCTGGCCGGGAATACTCTGGCAGGAGAGCGAGCCGCCGTGAGCCTGGAGGATCTGCTGGCTCACCGCGAGCCCCAGGCCGGTGCCGCCCTCCTTGGTGGTGAAGAACGGCTCGAACAGGTGCTGGCGGACCTCCGCCGTCATGCCTCCGCCGGTGTCCTGGACCGTCACCTCCACGTCGCGCTCGCGGGGGAGGGTGGCGACGCGCAGCCGGCCGCCCTCGGGCATGGCCTCGCGGCTGTTGCGCAAGAGGTTGAGGAACACCTGCCGCAGCTGCCCCTCGTCCGCGAGCACCCGGGGCGTGTCGGGCGTGAAGTCGCGCACCACCTCCACGCCCGCTCGCGCCAGCTCCTCACGGGTGAACTCCAGCACCCCGTTGAGCACCTGGGTGATGTCCTCGGGCTCCAGGTCCGGGCGCGGCGGCCGCGCCATGCGCAGGTACTGCTCGGTGACCTCCGTGAGTCGGTCCACCTCACCCGTGACGGCGGCCAGCAGGTCCCGGGCCTCGGAGCCCGTCTCGGCCGGGAAGCGGGCCTCGGCGAGGGCATCCTGGAGCAGCTCCACGTTGAGGCCGATGGAGGACAGCGGGTTGCGCACCTCGTGGACGATCTGGGCGGAGATGCGGCCCACGGCGGCGAGCTGCTCGGCGCGCATGAGGGCCTCGGCCTGGGCCTTGATCTGCGCCTCGCGCGCTTGGAGCGAGTGCGCCATCTGGTCGAACTCGCGAGCGAGCACCGCCACCTCGTCATCGCCGCGCACGCCGAGCTGGGCGTTGTAGTCGCCGCGCGCGATGCGGGACACGCCCTCGATGAGCGTGCGCACCGGGCGCAGCGTGCGCGCGGACCAGGCGGTGGCGCCCAGGCCCACGCCGATGGCCATGACGGACAGGGTGATGATGGCCAGGCCCGTGCGGCGCTCGCGCTCCTCCGCGCCGTCCACGCGCTCGCGGATGCGGTTCTCCAGGGTGGTGCGCAGCACGCTCAGCTCGCGGCTGATGGTGCTCTCCACCTGACTCAGGTCTCCCATGGAGCGCGCGAGCGCCACGTGGTCCGGGGCGTCCGCGGCGAGCACCGCGTAGACGGCCTCGGCGGCGCGCCCGTAGGCCTCGTATTGGTGGGCCAGCTCTCCGAAGCGCGCGTCCAGCCCTCGCACGAAGGGCATCTCGCCGCTGGGCGCGAAGGAGAGCACCTCGCGGGCGCGGGCGCGGGCCGTGCCGAGCCGCTGCGCCATGTGCGGCGGGAAGTAGAGGCGGGTGAGGCGGATGAGGGCGCGGCGCGTCTCCACGCTGTTCTGATCGAACAGCCGCTCGGTGTCCTTCTTCTGGTTGTTGTGGAGGGCTTCCAGCTCCGCGGCGTCCTGCGAGAGCTGGAGGTAGCCCTGGCTGACGAGGCGGATCTCCAGCCGGTTGCGGTGCAGCTCCGTCACGCTGAACAGGGACACCGCCCCGAAGGTGACGAGCACCACCGCGTAACCAAGGAAGATGCGGGTGGCGAGCGAGAGCTTCATTCGGGAGCCGGCCGGGACTGGCCGTGGAACGTCATCGCTACGCGCCCCGGCGGCCAAGCGCAAGTCATCCGTCCACTTCCCGGGCCTCCGGGTGTCGGGCTCGACAGCCCCCGCTCCCCTGGGGGGCGGGCCTGCTAGCGTGGGGCCTCCATGTCCGCGCGAACCCTCCTCTGGCTCCTGCCCGCCTCCCTCGTGGCCTCCCTCTGCGCGTGCGGGTCGCGCGAGGCGGCCACCGACCTGGACCTCATCACCACGGCGTGCAGCGGGACGGCGCCGCTCGATGGGGTGACGCACCTGGCCTTCCGCGTCAGCGGGCCGGACATGGCGCCCCGCGAGCACATCGGCACCGTGCGCTGGGCCCCCGAGGACGTGCCCGAGGTCCCCGCGGGCCGCGCGCGCGTGCTGGAGGTGCGGGGCTATGTGGGCTCGCCCGGGGCGCACCCGGTGAGCGTCGCGCTCGGGCGCTCGGCGCCGTTCGATGTGCCGGAGAGCGGGACGGGGCGCGTGGCGGTGCGGGTCTTCCTGCGGCGCGTGGGCGAGTTCGCCTCGGCCAACGTCGCGAGCAACCCCACGGGCTGCGCCGTGCCGGGCACACAGCGCGCGGGGCACACCGCTACGGCGCTGCCGGATGGCCGCGTGCTGGTGGCCGGGGGCTACCTGGACGTGGGAGATGGCACCACGCAGGGGCTGGGTTCAGCGGAGTACTTCGACCCTCGTGAGGGGACCTTCACCCCCGCGCCCGACGTGGGGGCTCGCGCCTTCCACACCGCGACGCTCCTGCCGGATGGGCGCGTGCTCCTCGCGGGAGGCGACACGGGCATCTCCGGCCCGGGCGCCCCCGACGCGGGCTCCCGCATCGTCCCTGAGTCCCTGCGGAGCGCGGTGCTCCTGGACGTGGCCCAAGACACCGTGAGCGCGATGACGCTGGCCCTGCCGCGCGCTCACCACACGGCCGCGGTGGACGCCGAGGGCCATGTGCTGTTCGTCGGCGGCGTCAACACGGACGGGTCGACGGTGAGCACCGCGGAGGGCTTTGACTCGGCGCAGTCGCAGGGCTTCGCGGTGCCCACGTCGGTGCCGCGCGTGGACGGCCGGCTGGCAGTGCTCCCGGACGGGCACACGGTCGCGCTGGTGGGTGGGGCCGAGGGCGGCAGGGTCCAGGCCCGCGTGCCCACCTTCGCGTTCGTGGACGGGACGTTCGCGCCTCAGGGCGACGGCCCCTTGTTGCAGGTGCCGCGCACGGGCGCCGCGGTGGCGTGGATGGGGCGGGCGTTGTCCGAGGGGCCTCGGCTGTTGGTGGTGGGAGGCCAGGTGGCGACAGGACAGCGCTCGCGGACCGTCGCGGCCTCCGAGCTGTTGGACGTGGGCGATGACGGCCTGCGAGGCGTGGCCTCGGGGCCCAACCTCGCGTCGCGCGCCAATGCCTGCGCCGTGTCGTTGCCGGATGGGCGCGTGCTCGTCCTGGGCGGCTCCCGGCCGGATGAGGACGGCGTCATGCGCGCGGTGGATCAAGCGGATTGGGTGCAGCCCGAGGCGGACGGCGCCTCGGTGGCGCTGTCACTTCCACCGTTGCCACAGCCCCGCTGGCGGCACACGTGCACCGCGTTGCCGGACGGCTCGGTGCTGGTGGTGGGCGGGGTGGATGACAGCCAGGGCGCCTCGCGCTTCCCCGTCGAGGCGCTGGTGGTGATGCCCCCGCCGCGCGACTGACGCGGACGGGGACGGGGCCTCACTTCGGGAAGGCCCAGCGGGTGATCTGCTGCTGGCGCGTGGAGAGGGCCGCCAGCGCCAGCGGCGCGCGCGTCCACACGAGCGTCTTCACATCCTCCAGCGGCCCGAGCAGGTGCGGCGGCCCCACCGTGTCCATGACCTGCTGGGCGTAGAGCCGCGCGGGCCCGGGCTCCGTCTGCGTGTAGAAGATCCATCCGCCGTCGGGAGAGAACTCGCCCAGCTTCACGCGCTCCAAGGGGGACAGGCGCGCCAGTGGCTCCAGCTTCGCCTCACGCTCGTCCCAGGTGGCGCGCCACAGTCCGCCCACGTCCTTGTCCGCCGGAGTGAGGCCCGCCACGGTGAAGATCGCGAGCGGGCGCGTGGGGTGCAGCCGCAGGCGATCCAACCGCATGCTGGCGGACAGGAGTCCCGCGAGCGCGCGCGGCAGCGGATGGTCCACCGGGCCCTTCAGCGTGGGCCCGAGCACCTGCACCTGGTTGTCCTTGCGCAGCACCAGCACGCCATGGCCCGCGTCCCAGACGAAACCGCCGTCGGTGCCCATGTCGAGCTGGCCCACCGTCTCGGCCTCCAGCCCGCTCAGGTCGAGCACCCGCAGGCGGAAGTCCGCCTTGCCCGTGTCCAGGTAGTTCGTGAGGTCGCGCACCAGCACCGCGATGCGCCGAGGCTCCACGGAGAGCCACCGCGCGGTCATCGGCGTCTCCTCCATCGTGTCCGCCGCCAGGTGGAGCTGATGTTGGCGCTTGGCCAGGTCGTAGATGACGAGCAGCCGCGTCTGCAGGTACGCGCACGTGTCGGGGAGCACCGCCGGCGTGATGCCTTGCAGGCTGCCGCCGGATACCTGCGGCAGATAGCCGCGCTCGACCTTGGTGAGCTGCGCGGAGGACTCGCCCAGCTCCAGGAGGCGCAGCGTCTCGTCGAAGAGGATGGCGGCCGCGCAGCCCGGGCGGGGCGTGGGCATCACCAGCGCGAGCTGCTCGGCTGTCACCGGCAAGGCGTAGCGCTTCGCCTGGGTGGGGAAGGGCACGCTCTGGCCCAGCGTCAGGGGTGCGGAAGGCATGCGGAGGGCTCCGAGGAGACGTTCACGACGTGGGCACCACGTTCACGAAGCGGACCTGATCCAAGTACAGCTTCCCCTTGTCGTCTCCCGCCGCGCTCTCCACCTTCTCGAGCACCGCCGCGAGGTTCTTCAGGATGGGGTAGTTGCGCGTCATCCGCTCGGACGTCTGGGAGAAGCGCTCCTCCTTCTCCTCCTCGCTCAGGGGGGCCTCGTTGACGAAGGCCTCGATGCCCGCCTTGAGGTTGTCCGCGATGAGCGGCAGCCGGTAGAAGCGCATCGGGTTCACCACCGCGAACTGGTAGAAGAGGTTCACCTTGCGCGGGAGGTTCAGCTCCTTCTCCACGTAGGACAGCCCCTCGATGGTCTCCTGGTACCACTTCGAGTAGCTCTTCTTGGACGCGAGGATCATGTACCAGTCGCTGCCGAACATGATCTTCGTCAGCATGTTCTTGTTCGCCTTGCACGCCTTGGCGAGCCCCTGCCACATGAGCGGCAGCTTCTTGTCCTTCACCATCTTCCGCAGCGCCTTCTCCTCCTGCTTGGAGCGGGCGGGGTAGGGGGTCAGCGGCTCCAGGAGCGGCAGGTACGACAGGTCCGTGTAGAAGTTCTCGAACTTGTCGCAGAGGTCCACGATGGACGTCACCCAGTTCTTCTCGTACTCGACGTCATCCAGGTCGCGGCACTTCGCGTTCTCGTCCTTGAGGTAGTGCGACCACAGGCACGTGTCCGAGGCGAAGTGCGCCAGGCACAGCTTGAGCTTCGGGTGCTTCTCCAGGAGCGGGCGCCACGCCTCCGGATGCAGGTGTTTCTCCTTGAAGTACTTCAAGCGCAGGGGCGGATCCTGCTCCATCTTCGCCAGGTCTCCGCCCGCCCGCTTGTAGCGCGCGGAGATTTCCTCGTGGTTGCGCAGCGCGCGCGCGACGCGCTCGTAGTCCTCGCCCGTGTCTTCCAGGGCCGTGCGCGCGTCTTCGTATTCGCCGTAGTGCTTCCAGTACTCGGCGGGGAGCATCACGCCCATGTCGGCCGCGAGCATGCTGTGCTGCTGGTACAGGTACGGGTTCAGCGCCAGGCCCTTCTCCGAGCAGTAGTCCTTGAAGGCCTTCTCCTTCTCCTTGTGGACGGCCTGGGCATCCAGGTACGCGTCGCGCTTCTTGCGCCCGTCCTGGTAGGCGTCCTTGTCCGCCTGGCTGAGCGTGTCGGCGGCCGCGGGGTCCAGCTCGATGTAGAGCCGGCGATCATGCGTGAAGTGCCCGGACGGCGTGCAGTGGGTCATGATGGGCACGCCCTCCTGCGCGCACCGCGCGAAGAACTTCGCCAGGCTGGGCACGTGCGGGTCGATGGGCTGATACGCCTGCGACGTGTACATCTTGAAGCCGGCGAACATGCCCGCTTGCGACTCCGTGGCCAGCTCCGAGAAGGGCCGGTCCCAGTTGGGCGCGAGCGCCGCTTCCGTGAAGGACTTCTCCTGCCCCGTCCACTTCGAGTAGCGGCGCGGCTCGTAGTGGTACATGGGGATGAGGCGCAGCGGGTGCTCGGCGCAGGCCGTCTTCGTGGCCAACAGCTGCGCGCTCCACTGCTCGAACAAGCCCCACTCCGCGGGGTGCGCCGCACCCTCGTCGGGTCGCTCGTTCACGTCGGCCGTCAACCGCGTGCTGTACGTGTAGATCTTCTTCGTGCTGCCTTTGACCGGCTGCTCCGAGTAGACGGTCTGCCCCTTGTAGCCATCGAGCTGGCACAGGTCCATGTCCATGGTCAGCACGATGGAGATGCCCAGGAAGGACGGCCGCGAGTCGCGCAGCTCCTTCACGGTGTCCATCTTGCGGAACACGGCAGGCACGCTGTCGTTCTGGTCGACGGTATCCTCGCCAATCTTCAGCGTGTGGCGCGGGGACCAGCCGAGGAACGGCATGAAGAAGCTGAAGATTTTGCCAACCTTGTTGAGGGCACTGCGCGAGCTCGCTGGCGACAGGAATCCGCCCATGCGCGGCTCGATTTGCGTGTAGTAGGCCACCGGGAACGGCGTGCAGTTGCCGCTCATGATGTGCATGTGCGCGTCGATGATGACGGGCGCGAGCGGCAGCTTCTCCGAGGCCAACAACGTCGCGCTGGAGCCGCTGGGCAGCTCGATGAACGCGTCCGGGATGGTGACGGAGTCGCCGGGTTGGATTTCGTTGGGGCCGCGCTTGCCGCGCAGCGCCTCATTGGCCTTGTGCTCGTAGATGCTCTTCCAGTCCTTGAACCCGAAGAGCGAGGCGAGGCCGTGGGGCGTGTCGCCGTCCTGCACGGTATAGTTCTTCATGGTGCCCTCAGCTCTTGGAGACGCCTGCGTCCAGGTCGGGGAAGGACATGCGGCAGTTGCCCGGGGGGACGTCTTTCAGCTCGGCCTTGCCGCTGCCATCGAGCGTGCCCTTGCGCACGGTGCCGTCCGGTAGCTCCATCTCGTACTTCACGTTGGCGAGCGACTTGCCGTCCTGCCCCTTCATCTGCACGGACATGGGGCCTGGCTTCGCGTCCTCCAGCTTCTGGATGTCCTTGAACTTCTGCTTCTTGGACTTGAGCGAGCCCGCGGCCTCCAGCTTCACCTTGCTGCCCTTGATCTTCACTTCCTTGCCATCGAGCGTGAGCTTCTCGGCGTAGAGCTGGACGTTGCCGGACTTCTCCACGCTCAGGATGAGGTGTTCCCCCACGGTGAGGGTGAACAGCTCGGCTTCCACCTTGAACGTCTTGGCCATCCACGACAGCAGCTCCACCACCTTGAGCTGCGAGTCGCCGCCGGCCTTTTCGTTGAGGTCCTTGCCCAGCGTCTGGTTGAGCGCGCCCTTCACCTCGGTGACGAAGTCCGAGCCCACCTTGCGGGAGAAGTCCTTCTCCACCGTCTCCTGCTTGGTGCCGACGACGAACTCCGTGGCCGCGCCGCCAATCTGCAGGCTGCGCAGTCCGCCCGTCGCCTCGTTCATCGCGAGCGCGACGTTGACCACGTAGCCCCCGCCAATCGTCATCGCGCGCGCGGCGCCCACGTTCATCGTGGAGGCCAGGCTCGTGTCGACGCGCTCGGTGCCCGCGACGGTGATGGTCTGGTTGCCCTCCACCGCCTCGCTGTGGCTGCCCTGGGTGGCGGACGTGCGGTTCTGCTGGACGAGCAGCGTCTGGTTGCCCTCGACGATGCCCACGTCGTCCTTGGTGACGGAGAGGAACTGGTTGCCGTCGATGGTGCGCTTGCGGTCCTTCTTCACGAGCAGGGCCTCGTAGGCGCGCACCTCCTGCTCCTTGTCGTTCTCCGTGACGAGCTTCTGGTCCTTCTGCGCGTGGTGGAAGACCTCCTCGGAGCCCTTGGCGTCCTCGAAGCGCAGCTCGTTGAAGCCCTGGCTGCCCTTGCTGGACGCGCTCTTGTTGGTGCTCTTGGTCTTCTCGTCCGGGAGCGCGTAGGGCGTGGGGTTGTTGCCGTTGTAGACGGCGCCCGCGACGAGGGGGCGATCCGGATCTCCCTCCAGGAAGCGCACCACCACCTCCTGCCCGATGCGCGGCGTGAAGCTCGCGCCCCAGGCGGGACCGCCCCAGGCCTGGCTGGTGCGCATCCAGCACGAGGCCCGGTCATCGCCCTGGGCCTCGCGGTCCCAGTGGAACTGGACCTTGATGCGGCCGTGCGTGTCCGTGTGGATCTCCTCGCCGCCGGGGCCCACCACCGTGGCCGTCTGGAGGCCAGGGATGCGCGCCAGCGGCGTGAGGCGCCGCGGCCGGAAGGGGACGTTCTCCGGGAGGAGCTGGAGCTGGTTGCGGTAGATGCCACCGAGCGCCTCGGCGCTGCCCGACCGCTCCTGCTGCTCGCCGTGGTGCAGCACCTGCGTGACGAGGTAGCGGCCCGCGTGCGTGCCGCCGCTCTCGTCCACCTCCAGCAGGTGGCCCGCGGTGGCGCGCGGACACACGCCCTCGGCGTCGAGCGTCAGCGCCGACTGCGCGGCCTCCTGCGCGCGCACCCGCGCCGTGGCCTTGCCGGTGCCGGGCGCGACGTAGCCGCCGGGATAGTCATACAGCTCCAGGGCCGGGACGCCCTCGGCCTGGGTGGCCTTGCCGGACACGTCCAGCGCGGGCTTCTCGAAGTCGAAGTCCTTGAGGTGCACCGCGCCGGGGCGCAGGCGGTGGATGCGAGAGAGCTGGACGAGGTGCTCGCCGGACTCCACGCGCCGGTCGTTGGGGCGCACCGGGAGGGTGGCGCCCGCCGCGGGCTCGGGATGCGCGCTGGGCGTGTCGCCGAGCACGAGCGTGTGTCCATCCGCGGTGTGCTCGAAGAAGTAGAAGATGCCCTCCCACTCCATCAGCCGGCTGATGAAGGCGAAGTCGGATTCGCGATACTGCGTGCAGTACTCGCGCGCCGCGTAGCTGCCCTGGAGCGCGACGCGCGTCTCCACCTTGGCGGCGTCCAGCACGGCCTTGAGGATGTCCGGCACGGACTTGTTCTGGAAGATGCGGCTGCGGCTCACCTGCGTCAGTCGCCAGAGCGTGGGCACCACGCGCGCGCGATAGCGCCACCGCCCTCCGCGCTGGCCCAGCGCCTCCACCGAGGACACCATCCCGTGCACGTGGCGCGGAGTTCCGTGAGGCTGCTCCACCGTCAGCAGGGCCGCCGCGCCCGGCATGGCGGACGCGTCCAGCGGGCCCTCGGCCCACGGCGCGAAGTCGACCGTGAAGTCGTAGAGCCGGCTCAGGCCCTCCTGGCCCGCCAGTCGATGGACCACCAGCTTTTCGGCTTCATGAGGCCCCACCCGCAGCGAGAACGCGGGTGAATTCTGCGTGGCGGCCATGAGGCTCCCCCTGTCGTGACACCTGCGACCGGCCACGCATGCTACCAGGAGTGAAACCTTCCAATACACAGCCACCGGCGCTTTTCCCGTGCGCACCAGGGGCCCGCAAATGAAAAGCCCCCCGGCCGAATGGGCCGGAGGGCGGGGGACAACCCGGGAGGGGGGCCGGGGATCAGGCGCTGGGCGCCGTCTCCGCGGGCTTGGCCTCGGTCTCCGGGGGCGCGTCGGTGGGGGCGGAGGCCTGGGCGGCCTGGGCCTCGGACTCGGCGCGCACGCGGGAGGTCTCCTCGGTGCGCTGGTCGCTGGCGGCCATCTCCTCGGGCGTCAGCTCCGTGCGCTCGGCGAGCATGCCCGTCTTCTTCTCCAGGTCACGGATGGCCCGGCGAATCAGGTCACGCTCCAGCAGCGTCCGGTTCAGGCGCTTCTCCAGCGCCTTGTACTTGTCCTTCATCAGGTCCAGCTCGCCCTTGGTGGCGGCGTAGATGCGCTGCTGGGTGTCCGCGCGACCCTTGACGCGGCGCACTTCCTTCTCCAACTCCACGGCCCGGCTGCGGTCCTTGTTGGCCGCGGTCTCCAGGCGCTCCATCTTCTCGCGGTCCGCGTCGTTCAGCTCGCGGAAGCGGCGCACGGGCTCGGCGGCGGGCGCCGGGGTCGGCTGCGGCGCGGCGGCGGGGGCCTCGGTGGCCTCCGGAGCGGGCGCGGCGGCGACGGGCTGCGCCGGGGCGGGCGTGGCGGCGGGCTGCGCCGGGGCATTGTCACGGCGACGGCCACCGCGGGACTCCGTCTCGGAGCGCAGGCGGGCGTTCTCGGACAGGGCGTGGGCCAGCTCCTCGCGGGTGCGCTCGAGCTGCTGGCTCGCGCTGCGCTCGACCTCGGCGCGGGCCTTCACCAGGTCCTCGCTGCCCTTCTCACCCTCGCGCTGCTCGAAGAGCTTGCGCTTGCTCTGCTTGAGCTGCTCCTTGACCTCCTGGAGCTGGGCCCGCTGTTCGTCCAGTTCCTTCTGCTTGCGCTGGAGCTCCGACTCCGCCTTGGCGCGCGCCTTGGATTCAGTCTCCAGCTCGCCACGGACAGTGGGGGACGACACGGACGCCGGGCCTGTGCCCGCCGAGCCGCGATCGCCGAAGAGCAGGATGCCGAGCGTCACGGCAAACCCGATCGATACGAGGATGAGTGCAACCAGCACGAGAATAACCTCCGGAATGCAAAAAGCGGGGCAGCCTAACGCCCGAACGCGGCCCGTCAAGGGGCCGATGCCGGACGCCCGCCCTGGGGGCTCTCTATGCCTTGGAGGAGGGGGGCCTGCACACCCGAAACTGGCCTCTGCTGTCCTGGCGGCGGGCGACCGGGCCCGTGCTCGCCCGCCTCGGTCCCCGGGAGGGCCTGGGGCGCGCATGTTGGACGGGGGACGGTGGGCGAGGCCCGCGTGCGTGTCGCGGTGCGGCAGGTGTCAGTGCCTCGCGAGGGCCTTTCCTTCGTGAGCGAGGAGCCGCGACACTGGCGGGCCCCACCGTGCATGCCACCCAAGGAGGGCCTGCGGCCATGGCGCACCTGGACCTGATTCCGAAGCGGGACGTGTCGAGCTTCCGCAAGCTGGCGATCGGCACCTGGAAGACGGCGTATGACCCGACCGTCTACGGCACGCTCACCGTGCGCATGGACAAGGCCATGGCCTACATCGAGGCCTTCCGCCAGCGCACGGGCATCCGGCTGACGGTGACGCACCTGGTGACGAAGGCGATGGCCGAGGCGCTGCACCGCTGCCCGGACGCCAACGCCATCCTGCGCTTCAACCGCATCTACCTGCGCAAGCAGGTGACGCTCTCCACGCTGGTGGTGCAGACGGACGACGGCGACGGGAAGGTGGACCTCACCTCGGCGCGCATCGAGGACGCGGACAAGAAGAGCCTGCGGGAGATCGCCGCGGACCTGGAGGAGGCCGTGCGCCGGGTGCGCGAGCGGCGCGACGCGGCGCTGGAGCGGGGCAAGAGCACGGTGCAGCGCATCCCGTACCTGTTCCTCAACGCCTTCACGTGGCTCTTGTCCTTCTTCATGTACACGCTGAACCTGGACCTGCGCCGGTTGGGGATGCCCAAGGACGCGTTCGGCTCGGCCATCATCACCAACGTGGGCTCGCTGGGCTTGGACACCGCCTACGTGCCGCTCGCGCCGTACACGCGCGTGCCCATCTTCATCGCGCCGGGCGCGGTGAAGGAGGTGCCGGTGGTGGAGGACGGCCGCGTGGTGCCGGGCAAGGTGATGAACATCAACGCCACGTTCGACCACCGCTTCATCGACGGGTTCCACGCGGGCGTGCTCGCCAACACGATGCGCGAGATGCTGGAGAACCCGTTCGAGCGCTTCGATGCGCTTCCCGAGCCGAGCCGCGAGCCCGTCGCTCCCGGGCTCGCGGGCTGAAGGCCCGTCAGTACGCGTACTCCCAACCGCCGCGCTCGCGCGTCCCGCCTCGGCGCGCGCCCATCTCCCGCAGGCGCCGCACGCGCTCGGGGATGGGCGGGTGCGTGGAGAACAGCGACATCACCCCGCCGTGGTGCAGCGGGTTGACGATGAAGAGGTGGGACGTGGCGGGCGCGCGGTCGTAGGGCATGGCCTCGGCGCCGCGCTCCAGCTTGAGCAGCGCGCTGGCCAGCGCGTCGGGGTCTCCCGTCAGCTCCGCGCCCGTGGCGTCCGCGCCGTACTCGCGCGAGCGACTCACCGCGAGCTGCAGCAGCGTGGCCGCCAGGGGCGCCACGAGGAGCAGGCCCAGGTTGGACAGCGTGCTCGCGAGCCCGCCTTCCCGCTCATCGCCGCGGCTGAGCATGCTGCCGCCGAACCAGAACAGCATCTGCGCCGCGTAGCTGATGATGCCCGCGAGCGTCGCCGCCACCGTGCCGATGAGCGTGTCGCGGTTGCGCACGTGGCCCAGCTCGTGCGCGAGCACGCCCTCCAGCTCGCGCTGGTCCAGGATGTCGAGGATGCCCGCCGTCACCGCCACCGCCGCGTGGCTCGGGTTGCGTCCGGTGGCGAACGCGTTGGGCTGCGCGGTGGGCAACAGATAGACCTTGGGCTTGGGCATGCCCGCGCGCGCCGCCAGCCGCTCCACCAGCTGGTGCAGCCAGGGCGCCTGCTCATAGGGAATGGGCTGCGCGCCGTGGATGGCCAGGGCGATGCGGTCGCTGAACCAGTACGAGCCGAAGTTCATCACCACCGCGAACAGGCCCGCCATCATCAGGCCCTGCGCGCCGCCCAGCCGCTGACCGATGAGCAGCACGAGCGCCGTGAGGCCGGCCAGCAACACCGTCGTCTTGAGCGCGTTGCCCACGCGGTGCCAGCCGCCTCCCTTCAGCGGCGGACCGTCCACGCGCCGAGCCGCCTGCTCCGTGCTCCCGTTCGCCATGGCTCTCTCCGTGCCTTTCGCCTCCCGAGGGAGGGCTTTCGGAGAACGTAAACAGGGGCAGGGGAGCGTCAATGCGAGCGGGTGCGCGCGGCCCTGGGTCTCCCGCGGCTCACGGGCGGGTCATCAGAGGTAGAAACGGTCGACGACGCCCGCGGTGCGCTGGAGGATGGCGCTCCAGCCCAGCCAGACATCCACGCCCGAGGCCTGGGCCTGCGGCTCGGAGCCCAGCGCGCCGAGCGAGCCCGTGCACCCCGCGACGGTGCCCAGCCCGGACTCGCGCACGTGCTCCAGCAGCGCGCGCACCGTGGGCATCTGACGCGCCTCGAAGCGGTCGGAGATGTCCTCTCGGCCGGCGAAGTCCGGCTCGTCCAGGCGATCCTGGAGGAAGCGCTCCAGGGCCCACCAGAACAGGTACACCTCCACGCGGCGGCCCATGGCCACCGCCGCGGCGGCGATGGACAGGCCCTGGTGGACGCGGTCGTAGTCCCCGCTATGCAGGAAGACGATGACCTTGGGTGTGGGCACGCTCACGGGGTCCGCTCATACCGTTCGCGGGCGTGCTCCGTCCATTCATGGCCACCGGCCGACCACCCGGGCCCTTTGGCTTGCACCCCGCCCCCCCCGCTTGCTAGGAAACCCACGCCCATTCGGGCACTTACGCGACACTTCCAGGCCCCAACCGGGCGGCGGGCTCAAGCGAGATGGGCGAGGACACGACGGCCAGGCGCAAGGATTCCCACCTCGACCTTTGCGCTACCGGTGAAGTCGAGCCCCGCGAGAACCGCACCCTTTTGGAGGATGTCCGGCTCGTTCACTGCGCCATGCCGGAGCTGGCGGTGGACGAGGTGGACCTGTCGGCGAGCTTCCTGGGCAAGCGCCTGCGCTACCCGCTGCTCGTGACGGGCATGACGGGCGGCACCGAGCGCGCGGGCGCCGTGAACCGGGACCTGGCGCTCCTGGCCGAGCGCAACGGGCTGGCGTTCGGCGTGGGCAGCCAGCGGGCCATGGCGGAGGACACGGCGCGCGCGGCCTCGTATCAAGTGCGCGACGTGGCGCCCACCGTGGCGCTGGTGGGCAACATCGGGCTGTACCAGGCGGTGGGGCTGGGCGTGGACGGCGTGCGTCGGCTGGCGGACGCCATTGGCGCGGACGGCATGGCGCTGCACCTCAACGCGGGCCAGGAACTCACCCAGCCCGAGGGGGATCGCGACTTTCGCGGCGGCTACCCGGTGGTCGAGGGGCTGGTGCGCGCGTTCGGCAATCGGCTGCTCGTGAAGGAGACCGGGTGCGGCATCGGCCCGGAGGTCGCGCGGCGGCTCGCGGAGCTGGGCGTGCGGAACATCGACGTGTCGGGACTGGGTGGCACGTCGTGGGTGCGGGTGGAGCAGCTTCGCGCGCGGGGCGTGCAGGCCCAGGTGGGCGCCGAGTTCAGCGGCTGGGGCATCCCCACCGCGGCGGCGATCGCCACCGTGCGCCGCGCCGTGGGCCCGGACGTCTGCCTGGTGGGAAGCGGCGGGCTGCGCACCGGGCTGGATGTGGCCAAGGCCATCGCGCTGGGCGCGGACCTGGGTGGGCTGGCGCTGCCGCTGTTCCGGGCGCAACAGGCGGGTGGACTCGAGGGCGCCGAGGAGGCGCTCCAGGTCATCCTCGCCGGGCTCCGGCAGGCGCTCGTCCTGACGGGCAGCAGAAGCTGCGCTGAACTGCGGCAGCGACCCCGGGTGATTTTCGGAGAGTTGAAGGATTGGATGGCGGCGCTGTAGAGGGGTGCCGTGACGCAGTGGGAAGGAAGACAATGTCTGACACCGTGACGTCCCGGCTCTCCGGGTTCCACAAGCTGCCGCTGGAGGAGCGCCATGCGCAGCTCGCCCGGATGTTCCGGCTCACGCCCGAGGACTTGGCGCAGTTGCGAGGTGTCGAGGGGCTCGACCTGGGGCTGGCCAACCAGATGATCGAGAACGCGGTGGGGACCTTCTCCCTGCCGTTGGGCCTGGGCCTGAACCTCTCCGTCAACGGGCGCGACTACCTGGTGCCCATGGCGGTGGAGGAGCCGTCCGTCGTCGCCGCCGTGTCGTTCGCCGCGAAGATCGTCCGCGAGTCCGGTGGCTTCACCGGCGAGGCCGACGACTCGATGATGATCGGCCAGGTGCAGCTGACGCGGTACGGGGATCCGAACGAGGCGACCGAGAAGATCCTCGCCGTCAAGGAGCAGATCCTCGCGCTGGCCAACAGCTTCCACCCGAGCATGGTGGCGCGCGGCGGTGGAGCCCGGGATGTGGAGGTCCGCCTGCTGCCGGCGCCCGAGGGCCCGCGCGGCGAGCCGCTGCTCATCGTCCACCTGATCATCGACACGCAGGAGGCGATGGGGGCCAACCTCATCAACACGATGGCCGAGGGCGTGGCACCGCTCATCGAGCAGGTGACGGGCGGCAAGGTGTACCTGCGCATCCTGTCCAACCTGGCGGACCGCCGACTGGCGCGCGCCACGTGCCGCATCCCCGTGCCCATGCTGGCGGACTTCGAGATGCCGGGCGAACTCATCGCCGAGGGCATCGCGCAGGCCAGCCGCTTCGCGCAGGCGGATCCGTACCGCGCGGCCACGCACAACAAGGGCGTGATGAACGGCATCGACTCGGTGGCCATCGCCACGGGGCAGGACTGGCGCGCCATCGAGGCCGGGGCGCATGCCTTCGCGTGCCGGGATGGTCAGTACCGTCCACTGTCCTCCTGGTACCTGGAGGAGGGGCACCTGGTGGGCCGCATCGAGCTGCCCATGGCGCTGGGCACGGTGGGCGGGCCCATCAAGGTCCACCCGGGCGTGCAGGTGGCGCTGAAGCTCTTGCGCGCCAACAGCGTGCGCGAGCTGTCCATGGTGTTCGCCGCGGTGGGGCTGGCGCAGAACTTCGCGGCGCTCCGGGCCCTGGGCTCGGTGGGCATCCAGAAGGGCCACATGGCCCTGCACGCGCGCTGCGTGGCGGTGACGGCGGGCGCGCGCGGGGACTGGGTGGAGAAGATTGCCAACCTGCTGGTGAAGGCCGGGCACGTGAAGGTGGAGAAGGCGCGGGAGATCCTCGCGAGCCTTCCCGCCGACGAGGCGCGGGCCGCCACCGGAACCACTGGCTGACCTGGGCGCGCCCATGGCTCCTGCACCGACTCCCTTCGTCACCTTCGGCGCTGGCAAGGTCATCCTGCTGGGCGAGCACAGCGTGGTGTACGGCCACGCGGCCCTGGCGGGACCGCTCTCTCAAGGGGTGACGGCGCGCGGCGTGCCCGCGCGCAAGTGTCAGCTCTCGCTCCCGGCGGAGCTGTCCCGGCCGCAGCGCAAGCTGCTCACCCAGGCCTTCGCCCGCGCGGCGAAGCTGGTGGGTGAGCCGCCCGTGAAGGTGACGCTGGAGCCCAAGCTGCCCTTGTCCATGGGGCTGGGCAGCTCGGCGGCGCTGGCGGTGGCCACGTCGCGGCTGCTGCTCCAGGCGGCGGCCCTTCCCGCGAAGCCCAAGGACGTGGCGCGCGTGGCGTGGGAGATGGAGCAGGAGTTCCACGGCACGCCCTCGGGCGTGGACCACACCACCAGCGCGGAGGAGCAGCTCATCCTCTATCGCCGCGTGCTGGACGCGAGCCCCGCGACGGGCCGCGCTCGCGTGGTGAAGAGCCCTCGGGCGCTGAAGGTGCTGGTGGCGCTCGCCGGCGAGCGCAGCCCCACGAAGGTGACGGTGGGGGCGCTGCGCGAGCGGCAGAAGCGTTGGCCGGAGCGCTACAAGCGGCTCTTCACGGAGATTGGCCGACTGGCCGCCGAGGCCGCGCGCTCGGTGGAGGCCGGTGACCTGGAGGCGCTGGGGGACGCGATGAACGTCAACCACGGTCTCCTGGCGGCCCTGGGGCTGTCCTCCCCCTCATTGGAGGACATGGTGTACCGCCTGCGCGCGCTGGGAGCGCTGGGCGCCAAGCTCACCGGGGCCGGCGGCGACGGGGGCGCTGTCATCGGCCTCTTCCTCGAACCTGAACCCGTGGTGGAGACACTCACCCGCGCGGGCGTGCGCTGCTTTGCCAGCCAGCTCGCGGGGCCGCGGGCGTTGTGAGAGTCCTTGCATGAAAGCGACTGCGCTGGCGCATCCGAACATCGCCCTCGTGAAGTACTGGGGGAAGCGCGATGACGCCCTCATCCTTCCGCACCAGTCCAGCCTGTCCCTGACGCTCGCGCCCATGTCGGTGACGACGACGGTGGAGTTCGGCGTGGCGGCGGAGCAGGTGGAGATCAACGGCCACGTGTCCAAGGGCAGCGAGCGCGATCGCGTGCTGCGCCTGTTGGACGCGCTGCGCGCCGAGGGACGCCAGGAGCTGGGCCCGGCCCGCGTGGTGTCTCGGGGCGACTTCCCCATGGCGGCGGGCCTTGCCAGCAGCGCGGCGGGGTTCGCGGCGCTCGCGGTGGCGGCGCGCGCGGCGGCGGAGCTGCCCGCGGATCCGAAGTCCGCCAGCGTGCTGTCGCGGCTGGGCAGCGGCTCGGCGTGCCGCAGCGTGCAGGGCGGCTTCTGCGAGTGGCAGCGGGGCGAGCGCGCGGATGGCGCGGACAGCTACGCGGTGCAGCGCTTCGACGCGGGCCACTGGCCGGAGCTGCGCATGGTGGTGGCCATCCTCGACCGCGGCGAGAAAGAGGTGAAGTCGCGGGACGGGATGAAGCACACGGTGGACACCAGCCCGTACTACCCCGCGTGGGTGAAGGACGCGGAGGCCGAGGTGCCGCGCGCGCGAGACATCATCGCGCGTCGCGACCTGGAGGCGCTGGGTGACCTCTGTGAGCGCAACGCGTGGCGCATGCACGCGACGTCCTTCGCGGCGGATCCACCGCTCAGCTACATGAGCGCGGCGACGCTCGGGCTGATCCAACACCTGCGCGAGCACCGCAAGAAGGGCATCCCGGTGTGGTTCACGCTGGACGCGGGGCCCAACCCGGTGCTGCTCACGGACGCGGCGCACGAGGTGGCGGCCGAGGCCCTGGCTCGCGCGTGCGGTGCGCTGGACGTGGTGCGGTGCGTGCCGGGCGGCGACGCGGTGCTGCGCACGGAGCACCTCTTCTGATGGACCGGGCCCTCTCCGCGCCCGGCAAGCTGTTCGTCTCGGGCGAGTACGCGGTGCTGTGGGGCGGCGTGGCGCGAGTGGCCGCCGTGGCGCCGCGCACGCACGCGTACGTGCGCCGCCGAGCCGATGCGCGGGTCCACGTGTGCCTGGAAGAGGGCACGCTCGCTGGGAGCACCACGCCCCTGGGCGTTCGCTGGGAGCGTGAGGTGCCCGCGGGCTTCTCCTTCGTGGCGCGCACCCTGGACGAGGCGCTGCGAGCGCACGGCCGCGCCAGCGTGGGGTTCGACCTCGCGATCGCGCCCGGAGCGCTCGGACCCAATGGCCACAAGCTGGGCATGGGCGGCAGCGCGTGCGCGACGGTGCTGGCGGCAGAGGCCTCGCGCTTCGTGCTGGAGGCGCGCTTCGATGCGCTGAAGCTCGCGCTGGTGGCGCACGCGCTGGGGCAGGGCGGCAAGGGCAGCGGCGGCGACGTGGCGGCGAGCTACTCCGGTGGCCTGTTGCGCTACCGCCGCTATGACGTGGCGCCGCTCGCGGAGGCGAGCAACACGGGCCGCTTCCTCGCCGCGCTCGCGGAGTCCGCGCCGGTGGATGCGTGGCGGCTGCCCGCGCCGCGCGTCGCCATGGCCTACGCCTTCACGGGCGAGAGCGCCTCCACCAAGGTCCTCATCTCGCAAGTGGAGGCCCGGCTGAGCGAGGCGGGCCGGAGCGACTTCGTGGCGCGCTCGGACGCGCTGGGCCTGGAAGTGGAAGCTGGACTGAGCGGCGGAGACTTCCGCGCCTTCACCGAGGCGGTGAAGGCTCAGCACGCGCTGCTGCTGGAGCTGGGCCCGCTGGAGACCGAGGGCATGCGCCGCGTGCTCGCGCTGGCTGGCGCCTATGGCTGCGCGGGCAAGATGTCCGGCGCGGGCGGGGGAGATGGCTGCATCCTCTTCGCGCCGGATGTCGCGGCCCGGGATGCGCTGCGCGAGGGCCTGGAGTCGCGCGGCTTCCTCACCCTGCCGCTGGACGTGGAGCCCGGCGTGCGTGGCGAGGCCGTGACGGATGCCCGGCTGCGCGGCTGGCTGGACGCGCGCGCCTGAGCGCTCAGAACATGTGCCCGAAGGTGATGTAGAAGCGCTGGCGTCCCGTCTCGGTGGAGCGCGCGTAGTCCAGGCGGACCACCGCCGCGCGCCGGGACAGGCGCACGCCGCCGCCGATGCCCGGGTGCCACTCGTGCCACGGGCCATTGGGCACGCCGGGGTGCCACACGCGGCCCAGGTCCAGGAACAGCACCACGCCCAGCTTCATGGGCTGCCCGAGGATGGACAGCTGCGTGGCCTGGTAGCGCAGCTCCGAGTTGCTGAAGGCCTTCACGTTGCCGGCGAAGCGGTTGCGCTCGATGCCGCGCACGCTGTTCATCCCGCCGATGCCCTCGGACACGTTCACGCCGCCCGTCATCGTCCACTCGAAGAAGGGCACCTCGCCGAACAGCATGTCCAGGGTGAGCCGCTGCGCGAACAAGAGCCTCGGTGACAGCTTCAGGTAGCGGCGCTCGCTGAGGGTGATGCCCGCATACTGGTAGCGGCTGAAGGTGGCGAGTCCCGACACGCGCAGCGACAGCTCCTCCACGCCGCCCGTCGTTGGATCCGACTCGTCGTCGCGCGTGTCCCAGAGCGCGCCGGCCAGGAGCTGTCCGTTGGGGCCGCCCTCGATGCCGATGGGCTTCTCCTGCGCCAGCACCGAGACGGCATACGGAGACACCTGCGTGTAGCGCCACCCGTAGCCCACGTAGGACTGGAGCGGGTGATTGGGGCCGAAGGGCCGTCCGCGCAGGCGCACCCAGAAGCCCGGGGAGCCCTTGTCGTAGTTGTAGCGCTCGTCATCCATGTCGCCCCGGAAGTCCGGGGCGGAGCGGTTGCCCGCGCCGAAGAAGGGACTGCGGTTCTCCCGTCGGTACTCCAGCCGCGCTTCCAACCGCAGCGGGCCAATGAGCTGCGGACCGTCGTAGCGCAGGTAGTGGTTCTGCGCGCCGTTGCTGGTGAAGAACACCTGGGCGCCGATGGCGTGCGCGTAGGGCGTCTTGCCGGGCGCGTACAGGTACATGCCGCCCACGCCGCCGTAGCCGAGGCCCTGGTCCGAGTTGAAGCTCACCAGTGGCAGCGCGATGGCGTCCATCGCGGGCGTCTTCTTCGCAGGCGTCAGCCCAGGCGCGGGCCGTCCCGCGGTGGCCGCGCCCAACGTGACGAGCAGGAGAACTGCGGGAACGAGCATCGAGACCCCGGTGAGCCCCACGAGGGGGCGGATCATTCCAGCCCGGGACGGAAGCTCTGCCCGCTCGCCCTCCAAGAGAGCTGCGCGGCCCCAGAAGTTCCCGTCCCCCCGGATGCCCATTTTCGCTGCCGGGGGAGGGGAGGCGTCAACCTCGTGCGCACCGCAAGCAACGTGAACAGCCCGCAAACTCAGGAATGGGCCCAGTCCTTGGTGTCCAGAATCGGGGCGAAGATTCCGCCGGTGGCGGCGCCGCGGTCCAGGAACGTGCTGCTGGTGCACTTGGACGGCGTACCCAAGGCCCTCCTGGACGAGGCGATTGTCGCCGGGAGGATGCCGTTCGTCGGGCGACTGGTTCGCTCGGGGGCATTTCACCTGGACGACGCTTTCTGGGGCGCTCCCACCTCCACGCCATTCTTCCAGGCGGGGCTGCTCTATGGCCTCCAGCACCCCAACCTGCCGGGCTACAGCTGGTTCGATCGTGAGCTGGGCCGCAAGGTTCAGATGAACACGCCCTCGGACGCGCTGGCGGTGGACGTGCGCCTGCGCGGCCTGGGGCGCACGAGCCTCCTCGACGGGGGCGGCCACACCTACTTCTCCCTCTTCCAGGCGGGCGCCGCCAACCGCCTCTGCATGAGCACGCTGGGCAGCTACAAGCTGATGGCGCGCTCGTTCTCGGCGGAGATGGAGGGGCTTCTGCCGGCGCGCACGCGCAGCGCCTGGGACTTCCTGCGCTCGTTCGGCATGGAGTCCTGGCTGGCCGCGCGCGAGGTGCTCACCTGGTCCGCCGCGCTGCGGGACTGGCGACACGAGGCGTCCTTCCTCCTGAGTCGCATCCTCTTGCAGCGGCTCGGGTGGAGCTTCGCGTTCACCAAGTCCCTGGTGGACCTGGTGCGCGGCGTGCCGTTCATCTACCTCGTGTACGGCAACTACGACGAGGTGGCCCATCGCCGCGGGCCGCGCTCGGCGCTGGCGCTGGAGGAGCTGTACCGGGTGGACCACGCGCTGGCGCGGCTGTACGCGGTGGCTCGCGCCGCGCCCACGCCCTACGACGTGGTGCTCGTCTCGGACCACGGGCACGTGGAGAGCCTGCCGCTGGAGCAGCGACAGGGGCGCCGCCTGGAGTCCGTGCTGCTGGAGGGGCCGCCCGAGACGCTCTCGGCGGACGTGGTGCGTGGGCTCCTGGATGGGCGCGCGCCCTTGCCCCCGGTGCTCCCGGCGCGAGAGCCCTTCACGCCCGTGGTCATCGAGGCGGGCAACTTCGCCCACGTCTACCTCTCGGGCGAGCCCGAGCCGCTGGAGGCGCGCGAGCTGCTCGCCCGGTACGGTGACGTGCTCGCGAGGGCCACGCGCAACCGGGACATCGGCATGGTGGCGGTGCGGCGCGGCACCCAGGCGGTGGTGATTGTGGGCGATGGCGTCTATGGCCCCGACGAGTTGGACCGCGCGCCGCTGGACAGCGAGTTCAGTCGCCGGGCCGTGGCGGACTTCCTGCTGGGGCTGCCGCGCATGGCCACGGCGGGGGACCTGGTGCTGTTCGGTCAGCCCGTGGGGCGGGGCGCCACGGTGGGCTTCGCCTGGGAGTTCGGCTCGCACGGAGGACTGACGCGCACGGAGGCCAACAGCCTGGTGTGCTGGCCCGCGGAGGCGCGGCTCGACCTGGGCGGGTTGGGGCACTGCTCCCGCCTTCATGAGCGGCTGGCCGAGGCCTACCTGGATCCGGCCCCGAGGCGCGTGGTGCTGTGACCGTGGTGGCCTCGCGCCCTGAGGGAGGCCGCGCGCTCGTCAAGGCCCTGGCCGCGGTGCTGGGCGCGGCGTTCTCCGTCGCGCTCATCTCCACCGCCTTCTTCCGGTGGAACCTGCGCGGCGGTCCGCTGCTCACCCCGCGCTTCCCGCTGGGCGACTTCGTGCGGAGCCTCCCCCATCACCTCGTGTGGTGGGTGCCCTTCCTGCTCTTGCAGGCGGCGCTCATCCCCCTGCGCGCGGTGCAGTGGCAGGCCACGCTGCGCCGGCGCATCCCGTTCCGCGAGCGCTACCACCTGGTGGCCATTGGCGCCTTCGTCCACAACGCGCTGCCGGGGAAGCTGGGGGAGGTGACGCGCGCCTTCCTCCTGTCCCGCACGGAGCGGGTGCCCTTCGTGCGCTGCCTGGGCACGGTGGTGGTCTGCAAGCTGCTGGAGTTCGCCTGCCTCATGCTGCTGGTGGCGCTCTCGTTCCTGGGGCCCTTCGCGCCGACCCTGGCGCGCTTCCGCACCGAGCTGCGCGTGGCGCTGTCGCTGTGCATCGGGCTCGTGGCGCTGGTGGTGCTGCTCGCCCACTGGGCCGCGCCGCTGGGGAACTGGCTGCACCGCCGTCACAGCCTGCCGCGCGTGGACAGCTTCCTGACCCACGTGGGCGAGGGCCTCGGCACCGCGCGCTCGTTCCGAGGGCTGGCCAAGGTGTTCCTCTTCTCCATTCCCCCGGTGCTCGCCTCGGCGACGGCCTACAGCCTCGCGCTCCATGGCATCGGCGTGCGCGGCGGGCTGTTCGCCGGAGCCGTGGTGCTGGGCGCCATCTCGCTGGGACAGGCCGTGCCCGGAGTTCCCGCGGGCCTGGGCATCTACTACTTCGTCACGAGCTGGGCGGCGCGCGAGCTGGGGGCCTCGCCCGAGTCCGCGGCGGCGTTCTCCGCGCTCACGCACCTGGGCACCGTGTTCAGCCAGGTGGCCGTGGGCACCGTCTCCGTCGTCGTGCGGAAGCTGCGCATCCAGGATCTGCGCAAGGGCGGGAAGCTGGCCAGCGAGGCCGCGCATCACGTGGCCCACGAGGCGGTGGAGCCGGCGTCACCCTGAGCCCAGAAAAACAAAAAGCCCCCGGTCTTTCGACCGGGGGCTTCTTCATGCCCAGGAGAGGACTCGAACCTCCATGCCCTTGCAGGCGCTAGACCCTGAATCTAGTGTGTCTACCAATTCCACCACCTGGGCGGGTGGGGCGCTGCGATGGGCAGGACATATAGGGAACCTGCCCCGCTCCGTCAAGCACTACGTTGCGCCGTCACTTCTTCAGCGGCCAACGCCCTTCGGCCTCGAGCCGATGACGAATGGCGGGGTTCTCATCCATGAAGGCGGACAGGGACTCCTCGGTGATCTCCACCAGCAGGTCCTCGTTGCCGATCTCCGACTGGCAGCTCAACCGGGAGTACGGGCGGACGTCGAACCCCATGTCCAGCCGGTCGGCTTCCTGATCCGTCTGCTCGCTCAGGGAGTCGAGCCCCTTGCGGATCCACACGTGGCAGGTTGAGCACGCGCAGACCCCGCCGCAGCTGTGGCCCACCTGGGCCTCGCCCTTCTCGGCGGCGTCCAGCAGCGTGGTGCCGGGGGGGACGTCCACGCTCAGCTCGGCCAGCGGACTCTTGAAGGTCACCTTGGGCACGGTCAGTACTCCTCCACCGAGTGGCCAGCCACCACCTGCGTGATGGCGCGGTTCATCACCCGCTCGATGAACGGGCGGGAGGCCTCGTCGAGCACATGGATGGCGTCCTTGATGGCCAGGTACTCCGAGCCTCCCGCCGACTGGCGCAGCTTCTCCAGCGCCGCGTCGATGGTGGCGCGCTCGGCCGCGTCCAGCAGGGTGGGGTTCTCGCGAAGCTGGCGCTCGGCCTCGGCCAGGACGCGCTCGGCGTCCACGCGCTGCTCGCGCAACTGGCGGGCCTGGATGTCGTCCTCGGCCGAGTCGATGGAGTCGAGCAGCATCTGCTCGATCTCCTCCTCGGAGAGGCCGTGGCTGGGCTGCACGGTGATGGACTGGGCCGTGCCGGTGCTCTGCTCCTTGGCGGTGACGGACAGGATGCCGTTGACGTCCACGGAGAAGCGCACTTCCACCCGGGCCAGACCCGCGGCCTGCGGCGGGATGCCGGACAGCGTGAAGCGCGCGAGGCTGCGGTTGTCCTCCACCAGCTCGCGCTCGCCCTGGAGCACGTGCACGTCCAGGCCGGTCTGCCCGTCCTTGAACGTGGTGAACACCTGCGCCGCCGCGGTGGGGATGGTGGTGTTGCGGGGGATGAGCTTCTCCACCAGCCCGCCCATCGTCTCCAGCCCCAGCGACAGGGGGATGACGTCGAGCAGCAAGAGCTCGTCCTGGCGGTCGACGTTGGTGAGCAGGTCCGCCTGCACCGCGGCGCCCAGCGCGACCACCTGATCCGGATCGATGTCGCCCAGCGGCTCGCGGCCGAACAGCTCCGCCACGAAGCGGCGCACGGCCGGCACGCGAGTGGATCCACCCACCAGGATGACGCCGTCCAGCTCTCCGGCCGCCACGCCCGCGTCCTTCATCGCGCGCCGGCACACCACGCCCGTCTTCTGCACGAGCGGGAGGATCCACTGCTCGAAGTCCGCGCGCTTCACCGCGTGCTCACGGCCGCCCACGGTGAGCGTCACCTCGGCCGCGTCGGTGAGGGCCTCCTTCGCCTTGCGCGCGGCGGCGAGCGCCTCGGCCACCAGGCTCGCGTCGGGCGCGGTGGCGCCCAGGGCCTCCAGCATGCGCGCCGCGATGGCGCGGTCGAAGTCATCGCCCCCCAGCGCCGAGTCGCCGCCGGTGGACTTCACCTCGAAGATGCCGTCCACCAGCTTGAGGATGGAGATGTCGAAGGTGCCGCCGCCCAGGTCGTAGACGGCGAAGGTGCCCTGGCTGCCCCGGTCCAACCCGTAGGCGAGCGCGGCGGCGGTGGGCTCGTTGATGAGCCGCAGCACCTCCAGGCCCGCGAGCCGGCCCGCGTCCTTGGTGGCCTGGCGCTGGGCGTCGTCGAAGTACGCGGGCACGGTGATGACGGCCTGCTCCACCTTGCCGGAGAAGTGGGCCTCGGCCCGGCGCTTGAGGGCGCGCAGGATTTCGCCTGACACCTCGATGGGCGTCACGGGCTGGCCGCCGGCCACCTCGAAGCGCACCACCTTGCCGCCGGGGACGAAGCGGGCGTGGCCCAGCTTGCGCGTCTCGGCGTCATCCGGGCTGCGGCCCATGAAGCGCTTCACGGAGACGATGGTGTCCGTGGGGGCCTGCGCCGCGAGCTCCCGCGCGCGAGCGCCCACCACCACGCCGCCATCCTTCGCGTAGCTCACCACCGAGGGGAGCAGCAGCGACGCGTTCTCGTCCACCGGCACGCACTGAGGCTTGCCATGGACGACGGACGCCACCAGCGAGTTGGTGGTGCCCAGGTCGATGCCCACCGCGTACCCCTTGGGCTTGAGCGGGTCGTGGATCTGCAGGTAGCCGTTCTTGCTCACGCGAGCACCTCCTCCTCGAACGCGTCGACCTGCTCGAGGAAGCGCGTGAAGTAGCGCAAGCGCCCCAGGGCATGCGACGCCTTTCTCACCTGAGCGGCGTCTCCGCTCCCTTCCAGGGCACGCAGGGCCTCGGCCGCCTCCGTGAGCGCTGCCTTCCGGCGCGCCTCCACGTCGGCGGCCATGCCGCGCGCCTGCGCCACGTTCCGAGCCGCCATGGCGTCGTCCAGGGCCTCGCGCAGGGTCATGACCTCTTCCAGGAACTCCAGGGGCATGTCCTTCTGGGCGCCGGCGTCCTCCCGGTCCAGGTCCACCCCGTGCAGCTTCAGCAGGTAGAAGGCGCGGCGCACCGGGTCCTTCAGCGTCTTGAAGGCCTCGTTGAGGGCGGTGGTGCGCTCGGCCGCCTCCAGGCGCTCGCGAGCGCTGGCGTTCGTCTGGCGGTCCGGGTGGAGCTGGAGCGACAGCTCCCGGTACTGCTTCTCCAGCGCCGGCACGTCCACGTCATAGGCGCGGGGCAGCCCGAACACGTCGAAGTGGGTCCTCACGATGGAAGTCGTCCTCGTCGGGGGAAACAAAAATGGGCCCGGCATCGGGGGCCGGGCCCAGCCGCCTTCTCCCCCAAAGGGGAGGGGCGTGGCGGTGAAGGGGCGCGTCAGACGGAGAAGCTCTCTCCGCAGCCGCACGCGGCCTTCACGTTGGGGTTGTTCAGCTTGAAGCCGGACGCCATCAGCGTCTGCTCGAACACCAGCTCGGTGCCGATGAGGTACAGGTAGCTCTTCGGATCCACGAAGACGCGCACGCCGTCCCGCTCGAAGACCTTGTCGCGCTCCTTGGCCTTCTCCGCCCACTCCATGGCGTAGGCCAGGCCCGAGCAGCCGCCGCCTCGCACGGCCAGCCGCAGGCCCGCTTCAGGCGTCTGGCGTTGCTCCAGCAGCTCCTTCAAGCGCTGCACGGCGCTGTCCGCCAGGGTGATGCCGCGCGGCGCCTTCACCGGCGGGGCCGGGGTGGGCGTCTGCTGAGGGCTGATTGCCTGCTCGCTCATGGTGTCCTCGCTTCCGGCGCTCGCGCCTTAGGGCTGCTGGCGCGTGGCGCGCTTCTTCTTGAAGTCCTCGATGGCTGCCTTGATGGCGTCCTCGGCCAGCACGGAGCAGTGGATCTTCACGGGCGGCAGCGCCAGCTCGCGGGCCACGTCCTTGTTGGAGATGGTCATCGCCTGGTCCACCGTCTTGCCCTTCACCCACTCAGTGACGAGCGAGCTGGACGCGATGGCCGACCCGCAGCCGAACGTCTTGAACCGGGCGTCCTCGATGACGCCCTCGTCGGTGATCTTCAGCTGCAGCCGCATCACGTCGCCGCAGGCCGGCGCGCCCACCAGGCCCGTGCCCACGTTCGGATCGTTCTTGTCGAGCGTGCCGACGTTGCGCGGGTTCTCGTAGTGCTCGATGACCTTGTCGCTGTAAGCCATTGCTGCTCCTTCAACTGCCGCTGGGACGGATGCGGACCGGGAGAAAACGACTCGCGGCCTGGGGGGCGGGGGCTCCCATATCCGCCCGGGCCGCCGTTGAGAAGGGGGGCGCTAGTGCGCCGTCCACTCGATGCTCTTGAGGTCGATGCCTTCCTTCGCCATCTCGTAAAGGGGGCTCATCTCGCGCAGCTTGCGCACCTTGTCCACCATGAGTCGGATGACGTAGTCGACCTCCTCCTCGGTGTTGAAGCGGCCGAGCCCGAACCGGATGGAGCTGTGGGCCATGTCCTCTTCCACGCCCACCGCGCGCAGCACGTAGGACGGCTCCAGCGACGCGGACGTGCACGCCGAGCCAGACGACACCGCCACATCCTTGATGGCCATCATCAGCGCCTCGCCCTCCACGTAGGAGAACGAGATGTTGAGGTTGCCCGGCAGGCGGTGCTCCAGCGAACCGTTCACCACCGTCATGTCCAACTGCTCCATGATGCCGGTGCGCAGGCGCTCGCGCAGGCGCGTGAGGCGCTGGGCCTCGGACACAAGCTCCGTGCGAGCCAGCTCCGCCGCCGCGCCGAAGCCCACGATGGCCGCCACGTTGAGCGTGCCGCTGCGCATGCCGCGCTCATGTCCGCCGCCGTCCACCAGCGGCGCCAGGCGCACGCGGGGCTTGCGGCGCACGTACAGCGCGCCCACGCCCTTGGGGCCGTACATCTTGTGCGAGGTGATGGAGGCGAGGTCCACGCGCATGGCCTCCACGTCGAAGGGCACCTTGCCAATGCCCTGCACCGCGTCGCAGTGGAAGAGCACGCCCTTCTCGCGGCACAGCTTGCCAATCTCGGCGATGGGCTGCAGGACGCCAATCTCGTTGTTGGCGAGCATGATGGAGACGAGCACCGTGCGCGGGGTCATCGCCGCGGCCAGCTTCTCCAGGCTCACGCGTCCGTCGGCCTCCACGTCCAGGTACGTCACGCGCGCGCCACCCGTGGGCAGCTCCGCCCACTTGCGGTAGGTGGGGTCGTTCTCGATGTCGTGGCGCGACGCCAGCTCGGCCAGCTCCTCGGGCTGCACGTCGCGGTCGGCCAGCTGCGACAGCCGCAGGAGCTTCAGCTCGTCCAGCCGCTCCTGACGCACGCGCTCCAGGCGCTTGCAGGTGTCCAGGACGGCCTTGTGCTCGGTCTTCAGGGTGATGATGTGGTCGCCCTTGGACTTGTAGAACTCGATGACGCCCTTGATGGCCAGGTTGTCCGACTCGGTGGCGCCCGAGGTGAAGACAATCTCCTTGTCCGAGGCGCCGATGAGCTCCGCCACCTGCTTGCGGGCCTTCTCCACCGCCGCCTCCGCCTTCCAGCCAAAGGCGTGGTTGCGGCTGGCCGCGTTGCCGAAGTCCTCGCGCAGGTACGGCATCATGGTTTCCAGCACCCGCGGATCCAGCGGCGTGGTGGCGTGGTTGTCCATGTAGATGGGCAGCTTCAGCATGGGTTCCTCGAGAAGAGACGTGGGAGGGGAACACCCTCCGCTCCCCGGCGACGCGGTGAATCCGCGCGCAGCGGCAGGGCCTACAACGGACCACATGAATGTGGACCGGACTGGTCAAATATAAAAGGGGGTGCCCTCGGGTCAAGCGAACATGAGGACGGCTTCACAGCGCGCGGCACGGTTGCTCGGTGCGCGCCGCCGCGCCGGGGTGGGGCGCCCGGGTGCGCCATCTTGGACCAGCGACGCGCCGGAATGGAGCGCTTGGGGGGATGCGACAGGTGGGGCTCCCGAGGGGCGGGCCCCTGGCCGGGCGCCTGCATTGGGCCGTGCGTGGAGGGAGCACGCATGAGCGCCAACGTGAAGCAGCAGTCGAGGAGCACGGGTTCCGACGGCGATGGGATGGGGCGGCCCCAGCTGGCCCGGGTGGAGGGAGGGGGACTCTCCGAGCGGCCCCGCTACACGGACGGGTGGCGCGCCGGGAAGCCCGCGGAGGATCCGGACAAGGTGAAGCGCTGGGGGCTCGTGACGGCGCGGCCCAGCGAGTTCCTCATCCACATGCGCCGCGGCCGGGTGCGCGAGGTGAGTGGCCAGGGCGCCAGCTGCTTCAAGTGGCCGGGGGACTCGGTGGCCATCGTGCCCACCAGCATCCAGCGGCTCCAGTTCACCGCGGATCAGGTGACGAGCGAGAAGGTGGGCGTGCAGGTGACGGGCCTGGCGGTGTACCGCATCGCGGATCCGCTGGTGGCCTTCCGGATGCTCAACTTCTCCTACCCGGAGCGCGCGCAGGAGAAGCTCGCGGAGCTGCTGCGCGAGATGTTCGTGGGCGCCGCGCGACGGCTGGTGG
This sequence comes from Myxococcaceae bacterium JPH2, assembly GCA_016458225.1. NCBI lineage: Bacteria > Pseudomonadati > Myxococcota > Myxococcia > Myxococcales > Myxococcaceae > Myxococcaceae bacterium JPH2. The sequence goes on from JAEMGR010000007.1 coordinate 251,565, forward strand.
CGAACCTCACGGTGGAGGAGTGCCTGTCGCGGCGAAAGGAGGGCATCGCCGCGGAGCTGGTGCGCGAGATTGCTCCGGTGCTGTCGGGGCACGGCCGGGTGGAGGACCGGACGGACACCGGCTGGGGCGTGCTGCTGGACACCATCGAGATCCAGGACGTGCGCGTCCTGTCCTCCACCGTCTTCGAGAACATGCAGGCGCGCTACCGCCGCGAGCAGGAGCGACAGGCGCGCGAGGCGGAGCTGGCCAAAGAGCGCTTCGTCCGGCGCGAGGAGACCGAGGCCGAGCGCCAGTGGAACCTCCAGCGGCTCGCGGCGCAGGACGAGGTGCGCCAGCGCAAGCAGGCCACGGAGGAGCAGGCCAAGCTGGAGCAACTCGCGGTGGAGGCGCGCGTCGCGGAGGCGAAGCTGGCGCAGGACCGCAAGGCGCAGCAGGAGCAGACAGAGGTCGAGCGCGAGCTGGCCATCGCGAAGCTCGCCGCGCAGGACGAGGTGCGTCAGCGCAAGCAGGCCGCCGACGAGAAGGCGAAGCTGGAGCTGCTCGCCGCCGAGGCGCGCATGGTCGAGGCCAAGGTCGCCAGCGAGCGGCACCTCGCGGTGGGCCGCGCGCAGGTGGAGATGGAGAAGCTGGAGCGCGAGCAGGAGACGGAGGCCGCGCGGGCGCGCATGGCGGTGGAGCGCGTGGAGCGCGAGAAGGCCGCGGAAGGGGCGCGCGCCAAGCTGGAGCTGGAGAAGCTGCGGCTCGCCAAGGAGGCCGAGGGAGGCAAGGCCGAGATCGAGCTGGAGAAGCTGCGGCTCGCGAAGGAGGCCGAGGGCGCCAAGTCGCAGATTGAGCTGGAGAAGCTGCGGCTCGCGCAGGAGACCGAGGCGGCCAAGGCTCAGATGGAGCTGGAGCGCCTGCAGCGCGAGCAGGAGGCCCAGAACGCCCTGGCGCTCATGGCGCTCGAGCGCATGCGCCGCGAGCAGGAGCAGATGGCCGCTCGCCACGAGGGCCTTTTGGCCGAGTCGCTCCAGGAAGCGGAGCGCCTCAAGGCGCAGCTCCAGGTGATGCAGGCGAAGCAGGCCATCGCCGAGGCGGAGACGGCCATCACCGAGTTGGAGGTGCGCAAGACGCGCGCGCAGCACGAGCTGGAGCTGTCGCGCGCCCGGGCGCTGCGCGACATCGAGAACACGGTGAGCCCCGAGGTCATCCAGATGACGTTGGCGCGGCAGCTCCCGCAGGTGGCCGCGGCCTTCCAGCAGAAGATGGGCGAAGTGCACGTGACGGCCGTGGATGGCGCCAACCCGTTTGGGTACATCGCCGCCGCCGTGGAGGGCGTCATGGGGCTGGCACGCTCGGCGGGGCTGAAGGTGCCTGCCCCCTCGGCTGCTTCACCGGCGCAGTAGCCGGGACGAGGGGCCCCGCGTATAGATACGGGCCGCGAGCGAGCCTCGGGAGCCAGGGACGCATGGATACAAAGAAGCTGGGACTGGTGGCCTTTCTGGCCGGTGTGGCGGTGATGGTGGTTCCGTGGCTCTTGCCCACGGGACCGAGCACGGGCCTGGACGCGGCGAAGTTCCTCGAGTCCGGCAGCTTCGCGGTGGGCGCCGCGGTGGTGTTCGCCGGCGGCCTGCTCACCGCGATGACGCCCTGTGTCTATCCGCTCATCCCCATCACCGTGTCGGTGTTCGGCGCGCGCAAGACGGAGGGGCGCGGTCGCGCGCTCGTCCTCACGTCGGCGTACATCGTGGGCATGGGCGTGGTGTTCAGCGCGCTGGGCATCCTGGCGGCGAAGACGGGCCAGGCCTTCGGCGCGATGCTGGGCAGCCCCTGGGTGGTGATGGGGCTGGCGGCGTTCCTGCTTTTGCTCGCGACCTCCATGTTCGGCGCGTTCGAACTGGCGCTGCCGTCGTCGCTCCAGACGAAGCTCAACTCAGTGGGTGGCGCGGGCGTGGCGGGCGCGTTCCTCATGGGCAGCGTGTCGGGCTTCCTGGCCGCGCCGTGCACGGGGCCGGTGCTCACGGGCCTGCTGGCCTTCGTGGCGAAGTCCGCCAATACGACACTGGGCGCGGCGCTCCTCTTCGTCTACGCGCTGGGCATCGGCGTGCCGTTCTTCCTCATCGGCGTCTTCACGGTGCGCCTGCCGCGCAGCGGCGTGTGGATGGAGTGGGTGAAGAGCGTGCTGGGCATCGTGCTCGTGGCGCTGGCCTTCTCCTACGTGAAGGACGCGATGCCCTGGGCGCGCGACGCCGTGAAGGCGCTGGGCTCGCAGGTGGGCCGGATGCCGGGGACGCTGATTGCCGCGGTGCTCGCCTCCGTGGGCGTGCTCTTGGGCGCGGTGCACCGCTCGTTCAAGGAGGGCTCGCGCGAGTTCGCCTGGAAGGCGGCGGGCGTGCTGCTGGTGGTGGGCGCGCTGGTGCTTCGGGGCGGCGCGCTGGATGCGAGCCCGTCCGGGGCGCTGTGGGTCCGCATGGGCTGGACCGAGGCGCCGCGCGCGCCGATGTTCGCCTGGCACCACGTCATGCCGGAGAAGAAGGCCACGTTCTCCGTTCAGGACTTCGAGCAGGTGCTCGCGAAGGCGAAGGCGGATGGGCGCCCGGTGCTCATCGACTTCTTCGCTGACTGGTGCGCGGCCTGTAAGGAACTGGATCGCGAGACCTACCCCTCCACCCAGGTCATCACCGAGGCCGAGTCGGGGCGCTTCCTCACCATCAAGATCGACGCGACCCAGAGCGAGGACTCGCTCGACGCGCTGATGGAGCGGCTGGGCGTGGAGGGGCTGCCCACCGTGGCGTTCGTGTCGGCGGATGGCACGGTGCTGGAGAAGCCCCGCGTCACCGGCTTCCTGGAGCCTACGCCGTTCGCGGCGGAGATGAAGAAGGTGCTGCGCTAGGCGCGCGGCTCAGTCCCAGTTCCCACCCAGCCGTCCGCGGCTGGTGAGGACCCGGTCGATCATCAGCTCGTGCAGGTCATAGAGCGGCCGAGCCACCTCTTCGCCTTCGAGGTGGCCGATGGCGCCGGCCATGGCCTCCAGCGTGGACATCCCGTCGGGATGCGGCGGACGGCGCAGGCGGCGCGAGTCCGGAAGCGGCGGAGGCAGCCGGAGTCCGGGCAGCCGGCGCAGCACGGGCAGGCGCTGGGCCATGCGCCGCGCCTGGCCCCAACTCCCATCCAACACGACGAGGCGCTTGGGCAGGGGCGCGCCGGGCTCGGGCGGCTGTGCGTCTGGAAAGAGCAGCCACGTGTCGGGCGCCTCCAGCTCCGAGGCATCGAAGGGCTTCCCCGGCGCGCCGTACGGCAGGATGCGGCAGCGGGGCAGGGCGAGCGCCGCCATGCGCGCGGTGTTGCTGGACTTCTCCGCCTCCTTGTTGTGGCGGACGATGAGCAGCTCCGTGCGCGTGACGACGCAGGGCAGCTCCGCGCACAGGCACAAGGCAGTGGGCAGGTAGCAACGCGGGCAGCGCCCGGCGAGGTCCTCCGGGGTCCGCGACCTCATTTCGCCTGACGGTACCGCTCGATGAGGGCGCGGGCCTCGCGCAGCTTCTCCTCGACGAAGCGATCATCCTCGTCCGGTTCGTATTCGGCGTCCGGCGCGTCCAGATGGAAGAGGGCGGACAAGCTACCCGGGGCGACCTCCAGCCACTCGGCGGTGCGCGACAGGGCGGCCTGCCGACGTCCGGCGAAGGTCTCCGGGCCCTCCTCGGGGCCGCAGCGGCAGATGCGCGCCGAGTCCCCGGACACGTCCACGTAGAGGCCCAGCACTTCCGCGTCGACCTCGGCCGCCAGCGCGCACGTGGCCTCGCTGACATACGCGGCCAGGGCCTGCGCCGCCGAGCGCTCCGTCAACGAGCGCACCAGGTACACCTGCCACCCCGCCTCCGTCAGCGCGCCTGCTTCCGTCAGCGGCGCCAGCTCCGCGGGCGGTGCCTGGATGCGAGACAGCAGCCGGCGCACGGGCACCTCCAGCCGCTCCAGCCGGGCGCTCGACGCGGGGCAGAAGAAGACCACGCGGTACTCACGGCTGTTGGCGGCGGTTTCCATGGGCATACGGCGGTGCGGGGAGGATAGGGCAAAGGGGCGAGTTTTCCAGGGGATTACGGTGCGGGGGCCGGGGCCGGCGACGTCGAGGGCTCGCGCGACCCGGCGGCAACCCACACGCCCGCGGCCAGCACGAGGACTCCGCCCACCACGCCCACCGGCGTCAGGGCCTCTTGGAAGCACGCCCAGCCGAGCAGGGCCGCGGTGAGGGGTTCCAGGTACGTCAGCGCTCCGGCCGCGGCGGTGGGCACGCGGCGCAGTCCCGCGTTGAACAGGATGCTGCCACCCAGGCCGCACACCAGGCCTCCGGCCAGCACGCGCGCGACGTTCACATCCAGCGCCGGAGGCAGGGCGCCGCGCCCGAAGACGCAGAGCAGCGCCACCATGGACAGTGGCGCGTGCAGCGAGGTGATGGCCAGGGGAGACCACGCGCGCGTGGCCTCCTTGCTGCCCAGGATGATGACTCCGTAGAAGAGCGCGCTGCCCGCGCCCAGGGCCGCCGTCATCGCGGAGAAGCCGCCCCCGGGACGCACCATGAGCATCCCAAGTCCCAGCAGCGTCACGGGCCCCGCCACCAGCGCGCGGACCGAGCGGGGCTCGCGCAGCACCCACGGGGCCGCGAGCGCCACGAGCAGCGGCGCCAGATAGTGCGACAGCACCGCCACCGCCACGGGCCCGCGCTGGACCGCGGCGAAGAAGAGGGCCGTGTTGCCCGCGTCCGCCAGTCCCACCGCCGCGAGCGCCAGCGTGGCGCGTCGGTCTCGCAGGGGCTCGCGCCGCAGGAGGAAGGGGGCCGGCAGCGACATGGCCAGCAGCGCGAGGAGCGCGATCTGCTCTCCGGTGAGGCCCGTGGAACGGAGGAACAGCGACCAGCACCCCCAGAGGATGGCGCCGGACGCGACCATGGCGAAGGACCGCACTGCGAGGACTCCCTGCGTGGAAGGGGCGCGCCCCTCGCGGCCCCGGACCTGGGCGCGCAGCCTGGACCAGCGCGCGTCCGTTGTGAAGGGTACGTCGCGAGGGGCCGCACGGCCGTCAACCTCGGTGACGGCCACCGTCAACCCGTGTGTCGGTCCGGGGGCTCCTGCGAGCGCAAGTGCGCGGAACGTCGCGGGGCGGACGCGTGGCACGGGCGCTGCTTTGTCGCCGCGCGTGACACCCACCCGAGGACCTTCGATGAACCTCCTTTCCCAGCTGAACGCGTCGCTGTCTGAGATTGGCGTGGCGCTGCGCCGCCCCGAGGCCTTCACCCTGCGCTGGAGGGATCGCGCCCGCGCCGCCGCCGAGGCTCCACCGGTGCTCGTCTTCCCCGTGCTGGTGGCGACCGCCATCGTGGGCGTGGCGCTCTACGGGATGGTGATGCGGCTGCACGAGGGATGGGGCGGCATGTTGTTGGGCGCGGTGAAGGCGCCCGTGGCCGCGGGGCTCGCGTGGACGGTGGCGCTGCCGGCGCTCTACATCCTCAACTCGGCGCTCGGCTCGCGACTGGATGCTTCCACCACGTTGCTCGCGGCGCTGGCGACGGTGAGCTTCGGCTCGTTGGCGCTGCTGGCCAGCGTGCCCATCACCTGGTTCTTCGGGCTGGCGCTGCCGTTTCCCTGGGCGCGCGTGGGCGCCAACCTTGTCGTCTTCGCGGGCGTCGGCCTGTGCATGGTGGACGTCTTCCTTCGGACCATGAAGGCGCTCGAGCCCGAGCGGGGCGCCCTCTTCGCCGCCATCTGGGTGGGCCTTGTCGGCGTCATCGGCGCGGAGCTGATGGCCCTCTTCTCTCTCTTCCACTTCGACGCCTGAGCCGCCGTCCTTCGGAGCCATGTCATGGACACCTTGAACGCCGTCGCGTCGTCCTCGCCGCTTCCCCGCCTCACCCCTGCGCAGTCCTCCGAGGTTCGCGAGCTGGAGTCGGGCCTCCCCATCCCGAGCATCCTGGACCTGGTGCTGCGCCGTGAGCAGCGCTTCCATCAGGTGCTGCGCGAGGAGTCGGCGCTGCCGGAGCTGCTGCCTCGCATGCTGGGCCTGTCGGTGCTGGGGCTCGCCACGCACGGCGCGGTGCTGGGGCTGGGCGCGCGCTTCCTTCCGTCCGAGTACGTCCCCACGTGGTTCCAGGCGGGCGTGCCGCTCGCGTGGCTGCCGCTGGCCTTCACGGGGGCCTTCCTGGGCGCCCTCTGCGTGTGTCTGCCGTCGTTCTACTTCTACACGCAGCTGTCGGGGCTGGACGCGTCCTTCCGCCTGGTGACGGCGCAGGCGCTGCGCGGACAGACCACCGCGTCGGTGCTCCTGTTGGGCGCGCTGCCGTTCTATGCCGCGTGGGTGCTGGGCTCGGTGCTGGGGCTGCCGATCGCGCCCGATTGGGTGATGGGGATGGGCGTGGTGCTGCCGTTCTTCGTGGGCCTGTGGGGCGTGGCCGCCGTCTATCGCGGCTTCGTCCATCTCGCCGGGCACCTGCCGATGACCCATCAGCGGCGCGCGGGCTTCTTGCGGCGGCTCGTCCTGGCCTGGGGCGCGGTCTACACGGCGGTGGCGCCGGTGGCGCTCTGGCGGCTGGGCGAGGCGTTCGGGAAGTGGTCGTGAAGGGAGGCCGTCATGGGCATCGTCGAGACAGGGGTCATCTACTTCCTCCTGGGAGGCGTGGTCGCGGTGGCGCTCGTGCTGCGCGAGGAGGGCCGAGGCGCGAGCCGACGCGTCGTCACCTTCGTCACGGGCCTGTTATTCTGGCCGGTGTTCGCGCCCTTCCTGCTGGCGTCTCAACGCCCGGCTGTTTCTCGGGGGCTTGCTGACGGGCGCGTCGCGAGCACGGCGAAGGCGCGGCTGTTGAGCGCGCTGCAACGGGTGGAGGGGCTCGCGGCGGACGTGCTCCGGCCGGAGATGGCGCGGCTGCGAGCCCTGGTGGAGGCGGTGGGGCGCATGGAGGCGCGCGCGGCGGAGATGGCCGCGCTCCTGGCCACGCCCGAGTTCGACAAGAGCGCCGCCACGGCTCAACTGGAGGCGCTGGGGCGGCGCGGCCTAACCGCCGAGGACCCTCGGGTGCAGAGCGTGCAGGCGAGGCTGCGCGACATGGAGCGGCTGCGGGCCATGCATGAGCGCTCCAGCGCGGACCTGGAGCGCGTGGTGCTCCAGCTGGAGGAGATGGGGGCGCGATTGCAGTTGCTGCGCTTCGCGGGCAGGCCGGACGCGGAGCTGGTGGGGCTGCTGCAGTCCGTGGCCGGCTCGGTGGAGGAAGTCACCGAGGGGCTCCTGGAGGCGGGATGAGCCGCGCGGCTCGGGAGTCTGACAGACTGCCGCGCATGGGGCCTCTCTTCGCCTACAGCCTCGTGCCGGTGCTCTCCGTGGCGCTGCTCCTCGGGTCCACCGCCGTGCTCCGAGGACGCAACGCGCGCGGCCTGGCCTTCTTCTGTCTGGCCACCGCGCTGTGGAGTGCTGCCCTGTTGTTGCTCTGCATCCCCCGCATGGTGTGGCTGGGGGAGCGCTTCGTCGCCGTCGGGGCCTTCATCGCGGCGGGCTATCTGCACGCCGCCTACGACGTCACCCGCCAGCGCTCGTATCGGCTGCTCACGCTGGCCTACGCGGTGGCGGCCGTCATCACCGCGCTGGGCGCCTCCATGCCCGATGCCCTCTACGGGCCGCTGGCCATGCGGCGCGGGCCGCTGTTCTGGCCGAGCATGGGGCTGGCCGTCGCCGCCGCGACCGTCCCCTTGGTGCACCTGGGGCGCGCCTATCGCGCCGAGTCGCCCGAGCGCCGCAAGCTGCTCTTCAGCCTCGGCATCGCGGGCGTGCTCGCGTACGCGGGAGGCATCGGGACCGCGCTGCTCCTGTCGGCGGGCCGCGCGGTGCCGCTGGGCATGTACCTGGTGCTCGCCTCGCTGCTGGTGCTGGCGCGAGTGATTGGCGCGCACCAACCCGCGTCGGATCGGCGGCTCCTGGAGCGCAGCCTCGTGTACTCGGCGATCGCCGCCTTGCTGTCCGCCGGCTTCCTCTTCGGCGTGCTGACGTTGCTGGCGGGCTCGGGTGAGCCGTTCCTGGCCGAGTTCCGGCTGGGCGCCTTCTTCCTCCTGGTCCTCGCGGCGCTGGCCTTCGAGCCCGTGCGCCAGGGCTTCCAGGAGTGGCTGGGGCGACGGATCCTCAAGGGCCGAGCTGGCGCCACCGAGCTGGTCGAAGCCCTGGCCGTGCAGGAGGCCCGGGCCGACCAGTCGGCGCGGCTGGCCGAGCTGGGCCAGTTCACTTCGGCCGTGGCGCATGAAGTGCGCAATCCCCTGGGCGTGCTGGCCGCGCACCTGAAGCTCCTGGAGCGCCAGGGCCTGGACCCGGAGTCGCTCGGCGCGATGCGTGAGCAGATCTCCCGCGCCAGCCACTTCGTGGATGAGTTGTTGCGCTATGGCCGCCCGCGCCCGCTGGAGCCGCGTCGCGTGGATGTCGCCGCCACCGTCGCCCTGGCGTACTCCACCGCGCGACAGGGATTGGGGCCCCTGGCGCCCGAGGTCGAGTTCACGCCTCCCTCCAGCGAGGGGTTGGAGCTGGAGGCGGACCAGGCGCAGCTCCACCAGGTGTTTGTCATTCTTCTGGAGAATGCCTTGCTCGCACTGGGCGAGGTCGCAGCTCCGAGGCTGCGGGTGCGATGTGAGCCCAGGGATGAGCACCTCCATGTCTGGGTGGAGGACAACGGCCCTGGTATCCCACCCGAGCTGTTGCCGCGTCTGTTCCAACCCTTCGTCACGGGGCGCAAGCGGGAGGGGCCGCGCCCTGGGACAGGCCTGGGACTGGCCATCGCGCGAGGCATCGTCGAGCGGCACGGCGGCAGCGTGCGCGCGGGCCAGGCCGAAGCCTGGGGCGGCGCCTGCTTCTGGGTGATCCTCCCGCTCACCCCGCCGCTCCCATTGTCCGCCGCGGCGTCGTGAACTGAACCTGACCTGCAAGGATGTCTGTGTTTTCATGGTTGAGGATGAAGCCAGGGCACAGTCTTCCAGTCTGTGTGTCACGCGTCAGGACAATCCCTGACGTCAGGGGTTCGGTAATGAAAGGATTTCAGCCGATGGCGTTCTGAGGGGAGAGGGAGGGCCTCCCGATGTCAGAAACCTCCGAAAAGGCCTCCGAGGAGTTCGCGGCATTCGCCATCCGTTACCAACCTGTTCTGTTGCCTATCGCACGAACCATCAGCGGAGGCCGCGCGAGTGATTGCGATGACCTGGTCCAGGACGTCCTCTTGCGCGTGCTCTTGCGCTGGGACCGCCTGAAGACCTGGCCCGAGCCGGCGCGGCGCGCGTGGATGGTGCGCGTGCTGCGCAACTGCTTCCTCGACCGCTGCCGGCGCCAGGGCGCGGAGACCGAGCGCATCATCGACCTGACCAACGTGCACCAGCTCTTCGTGGATCCGGAAGCCGGAGACTTCGAGCTGTGGGAGTTCATCACCGAGGACGAGCTGCGCGAGGCCGTCTCGGAGCTTCAGGACAACCAGCGCAAGGCGTTCGAGCTGCGCTGCCAGGGCCTGCGCCACGCGGAGATTGGCCGCCGGCTGGGCGCGCCCGTGGGGACGGTGGGCACGTGGTTGTTCCATGCGCGACAGGGCCTGCGCGAGAAGCTGCACGAGCGAGCCGAGGCGCGTCGCCAGCAGAGGAAGCAATGAGCCCCGCGTGCGCGCGCCTCCGCTCCTTCCTCGACGGACTCCTGGATGCGCGGGCGCAGCGCCACTTCCGGAGACACCTCGGGAACTGCGAGGCGTGTGGCCAGCGGTTCCTGGAGATGCTCCAACTGGAGGTGCTGGCGCGACTGGCCCTGGACGACGTCGAGGCCCGCGAGCGCGCGGTGGCGGAGCGGCGGGTCCGTGAGGACACGCCTCGCCCAGGAAGCGCGGGGCCAGAGGATTCGAGGAAGGACCTCGACGCGGTGGCGCGCTGGGATGGCCCCGACGAAGCGCCCGAGCACCCATCGCGGGGCACGCGGCGAGGTGGGGCACGGTGTGCTTCCGAGACACATGGTCGGGGTAGCGCTTCGTCGGGCGCGGCGCGACGCGAGCCGGGCGCATTGCTGGAGTGGGTCCGAACCGCCGTCCGGGTGGAGTAACCGGACGCGCGGCGAGCAGGCGAGTCCAGGCCGCGCGCACGAAGCCGCGTGACGGACGCCGTAAGGCGCCGTCATGCCTGTGATTCCCAAGCATGTCCTCCGGTGGCCCAAGGATTTAGGGGCCGCGCGTTAGGAGGGGGCTGAGGGAGGGCGCGGGCTCGAATGCGGGTGCATCTCAATGCGACGGCGGCGGAGGCCCATGTGGCCTACAGTGCCGGCGTGACCCACGACGGTGGCTTCGAGCAGTTCGCGCGCGAACTCCGGCCTGTCCTGCTGTCCCTGGCGAAGCGCTTGTGCGGCCAGGGCGGTATCGACCCGGAGGACCTGGTCCAGGAGACGTTGGAGCGCGCCTTGCGGCACTTCGGCACGCTCAAGGTTCTACCCGAGCCGGTGTGTCGCGCGTGGTTGTGCCGCGCGCTCAACAACCGGTTCCTCGACCTCTGTCGCCGTCGGCGCACGGAGGTGATGGAGGAGCCGAAGCTGCGGCTGCTGCGCACCGACACGGTGAGCCCGGACGACGTCTCGGGCGAAGTGTGGGAGCACATCAGCGAGAACGACTTTCGTGCGGCCATCTCCCGGTTGCCGAACCCTCGCGTTCGCGAGGCCTATGAGCTGCACGTCGCCGGAAAGCGCTATCGCGCCATCGCGCAGCAGATGGGGGTGCCAGAGGGCACCGTGGGGAGCTGGCTCTTCCAGGCCCGCAAGGAACTGCGGGACCTGTTGTTGCCACTGACCGGCGGCGATGGAGGCGGGGGACCGAGATGAGTGCCCAGTGTCAACGGCTGTACCTCTTCGTGGATGGGGAGCTGGGGTCGGTGGACGAGGAGAACTTCCGTCACCACCTCGCGCAGTGTGATGAGTGCGCCTCCGGCCTCCATGACGCCATGCAGTTGGAGGTGCTCGGCATGCACGCGCTGCGGGATGTCCCCGTCGAGCGTGAGCAGCCCACCGAGCCGCAACCCGCTGAGCCGCAACCCGCCGTCGTCGTCCCCTTGGTGCGGCCCGAGCGCTCTCCGAAGTGGTCGCCCGCGGCGGGCTGGCGGCTCGGTGCCGGGCTCGCGCTGGCGGCGGGGCTCGCGGCCGTCGTCGTGATGACGCGCGGGCCGCGCGACCTCCCGGCGGAGGTGTGGTTGGCGGATGCGTCCACGCGCACGTTGGAAGCGCGCGTGGCGTACGGCGCGGCGGATCATCACCATCCCTATGTGCCCATGCGCGGAGAGGTGGGCCCGGAGGCGGCGCGCGCGCCGCTGCCCCTGCGCAAGCTGGCGGACCTCCAGGACCGAGGGGACCTGCACGGCATCGCGGCGGCGTACCTGGTGCGCAAGGACCTGCGGCAGGCGGCGGACTTCCTCCAGCGCTCGCCGCCGTCACTGGACCGCGACTGCGACCGCGCCGTGATTGCGATGGAGCAGGGCGAGTTCGACGAGGCGCTGGCGCTGCTGGACGGGGTGCTGCGGCAGCGGCCCGAGCATCCCCAGAGCCTGTGGAACCGAGCCCTGGTGCTGCGCGAGCTGGGGCTGACGCTCCAGGCCGCCGAGGCCTTCGACGCGGTGGCGAAGCAAGGCGAGCCGGGCTGGGCGGAGGAGGCCGCGGTGCGAGCCCGCGCCCTGCGACAAGGCACGATGCGGCGCGCGCGCGCCTTCGAAGAAGCCTACGCGTCGACACGTGGACTGATGACGGACGCGGGAGTTCCCCTCCCTTTTGAGGAAGCCCGGCGCCAGCCGGGCATCGCTCGACTGAACTTCTACGACGCCGTGCGCGCCGCGCCCACCCGGGACGCGGCGCTTCGTTTATTGCCCCTGGCGGAGGCATTGGACGGCGTGCAGGGCGGAGCGGTGCTGCGCGAGTACGTGCAGCGCGTGGCGGCCCGAGACTTCCAGAAGCGCGGTCCCCTCGCGCGCGAGTACGCCCAGCTGGTGCTCGGCGCGCACCCCGCGAAGGACGTCCTCGTGGAGACCCTCCGGCGCTCCGGAGAGGACGACTTATACCTGGGCGCGCTCGTCTACGCGGGGCGCGTGGGGACGCACCTGGAGGACTTCACGCGCATTGCCCAGGCCTCGCGCGACCCGTGGCTCCAGCTCCTCTCCGAGCGAGAGCTGGCAGGACAGGAGAGCCAGGCCTCGCAGTGGTGGAAGGCCGAGTCGCGCCTCTTGGCCGCGCTGAAGGAGTGCCGAGGCGCGGGGCTGGCCTATCGCTGCCTCACGTTGAAGAAGCGGCTGGTGGACTTGTACGTGGCGCTGCATCGCCCCGCGGACGCGTATGAGCACGCCTCGAGCGGATGGCGCTGGGCGAAGGACCTGGGGGAGTGGAACCTGGAGCAGCAGTTCCTCGAGGAGCTCTCCATCATCGCGCGCTATCGCCACAGCACCGCCAGCGCGCGCGCCTTCTTGCAGGAGTCGTTGGCGCGGATGCCCGACGATTGCGAGCAGCGCTCCTTCGTGCACCGCAACCTCGCGCAGTTGGCCTGGTTGGATCTCCGTCCGGACGAGGCGCGCCGCGAGCTGGAGCAGGCCGCCAGCTGTGGACAGGCGCTGGGCGTACCGGGCGCGCTGGTGCTGGCGGATCTCGCTCGGCTGGGCCGAGGGCCCGACGACGCGCGGTGGTTGGAGCGGACACTCGCGCTAGTGCGCGAGGGGCGGCCCTCTCCCGGCGAGCAGTCACTCCTGAGCCTCATCGAGGGACAGTTCGAGCTGGAGCGTGAGCCGCCGCTGGGGCGAAGGCTGCTGCACAGCGCCATCTCGCAGGCGGAGCTGCTTCCTGAAGACACGGACGCGCGCAAGGCGCGGCGGGGGGCCTATGGCGCGCTGGTGGCGGATGCCGGGAAGGCGAGCGCGCACGGTGAGGTGCTGGCGTTGATGGGCGCGGCGCTCCGCGTGGAGGTGCCCGAGCGCTGCGTGCTGGCCGTCATGGTTCAGTCCGAGCGAACGGTGGTCGCCGCGCGCGGCGCGAACGGCCAGTGGCTGGGCCACACCGATGCGGGGCGCACGGTGCCGCTCGGTCAGGACGCCTCGGGGCTCGTGCCCGCGTCGATTCAGGATGCGCTGCGCGGCTGCCCTTGGGTGGAGGTGTTGGCGCTGCCGCCGGTGCAGGGACTCGCGGGATTGCTGCCCGTGGATGTCGCGTGGGGCTATCGGGTGAGTGGTACGGGGCCGCGCGCGTCCGCGCCTTCCGGGGCGCATCTGGTGGTGACGGGCGTGGAGGCGCCTTCGTCGCTGGGGCTGCCGAAGCTCTCGCCGCTGGAGTCACCCGGGGGCGAGGATCCGCGTCGCATCGAGCTGCGCGGCGCGCAGGCCACGCCCTCGCGCGTGCTGGCCGAGATGCAGTCCGCGGAAGAGGTGGAGATCCACGCGCATGGCCTCTTCAGCCCGGAGCTTTCGGATGCCTCGCTCGTGGTGCTCTCACCGGAGGACGATGGGCGCTATGCGCTCACGGCCGCGGATGTCCGAGCCCGAAAGCTGACCGGCTCGCCGCTGGTGTTGCTCGCCGCGTGTGGCGCGGCGCGCGCGTGGCCGTTTCCGCACGAGTCCTTCAGCCTCCCCGTGGCGTTCATGGACGCGGGCGCGCGCGCGGTGCTGGCCTCGACGGAGCCCGTGCCGGACTCGGCGGGACGCTTCTTCGAGTCCGTGCGCGAGCGCATCCGCCTGGGCGCGCATCCCGCCATCGTGTTGCGTGACGAGCGGCAGCGCTGGCTGGCGGCGGATCCGACCGCGACCTGGGTCTCGCACGTCCTACTGTTCGAATAACGCCAAGAAATCGAACCCACGGCGTTCTTTTCGCCAGAAGGCCACGGATGGAGCCCGGCATGGAGTCGGCTCGCGGCGGCCTTCCCGGGGGGAATCACATGGCGATCGATTCGAAGGGTTCGGGGAGCGGCGGGCAGAACATGGTGGATCCGAAGGATGTCCCTCCCGAGAAGAATCCGGGACTTGTGGCGACGTCGCCCACGTCGAGCGGCAAGGTGCGGTCGCACGGCGCCTCCACGCCCACGTCCGGCGCGTAGTCGCCGCGCAGCGCGCGACCTCCGTCCCTCTGTGCTGCTTCCAGAGGGGCGGGGCCGTTCCCCACCGACGTGAAGCCCGGACGTGCACCGAGCACGTCACCGCGCGCTCCGTCGTGACAGCCGCTTGCGAGACCCCGGTGAGACACGCGCTGGGTTCGTGAACGCTCGAGACATCCCGGTGTCGACACGCTGAGCCATCGGCCGGTGACGGAGACACTTTCCCCGGGGCGAATGTGCGGCGTCCGGTCCGCGCCCAGGCGCCTCGCGCGGTGTCTCGGCCAAGGGCGACAACCGCTGCGACAAGGCGCGCGCTCCTCTGCGTGTCGTCAGTGTGTTCTTGATTTTCTGTTTTGATTTGGATGTGTCGGATTGGTGGCTTTGCTTGGAGTCACGAGCGATGCGAGCCACGAGCCGTGCGCGGATCCGCGTGAATGTTTATCGCCGGGGACCCAAGGAAATATCCGATGCGCGTTTAATTCAGAGAAGGGCGGGGCGGCGTCGGTTGGGGGGCTTGCCACCAGATCCAGCAGTGGGGGGATGTGATGTACAGCCATGACGCGTTGGGCCACGGTGTTGTTGGGATGTGGGCACCGGGTTCTCAGGATGCGCGCGGGCGGGACGGTGAGCAGGGGTGGGATGCCCGGGGGGGCGGGGGGCAGGCGATGAGGTGCCAGCTTTGGGATGAGCCTTCCATCGGGGGGATGGAAGTCGAGGTGGAGGAGGTCGAGGTGCTTTCCCCAGAGGACGACCTGGAGTGCCGGATCGCCAGTTACTGAAGCACTTGGCGCGTGAGGTCGCTTCCTCCGCTCCAGCGGGTGCGCCATCGGGGGATGGCCGCTGTCGCCGTCGTCGGGCCGCGCGGAACTTCGCGTGGGAGGCGTCGGGCTCGGAGGGAGGGGGACCGAGCCCAAGGGGCGGGCTGGAGTCAGAGGGCCGTAGGGGAACAGGGCAGATTGCGCCCCAGGTCCTCCGCTCCTGGAGTCACCAAGGACTCTGGGAGCGGGGGAACTCGGTTTGTTTGCAGCTAGGGTGAGGCTCCATCCCGACAAGGAGTCCCCCGATGCACCGTTGGAAGGTCGCGGCCCTGCCGCTGGTGTTGTGGGGCGCCGCGTGCGCCACCGCGCCAGTCCGGTCCGTGGAGCCGGCCCCCGAGACACCCGTGTTGGCGTCCTGGTCCGAGCAGCTCGCCCTGCGTGAGTCGTGGCTGGAGAAGCGGCACGCGCTCCTGCTGAAGATGATGCGCCGCCACGGCGTGGGCATGTGGATCATCGTCAACGAGGAGTTCCACGAGGATCCGCTCACGGCCCACATCGCGCCGCCGCTGCCCTTCGCTGGCAACCGAGACATCTTCGTCTTCGTGGACGCGGGCGACGCGGGCCTCAAGCGCGTGGCGTTGTCGGGCTATGGAGAGGAGGCGCTCGCGCGCTTCTTCGAGCTGCCTCCTGAGAACACCACGCCGCAGGCCCAGCTCCAGGCGCTGGACGCGCGCTATCACCCGCGCGCCATTGCCCTGGGCACGGGCGGCAAGCGCGGCGTCACCCGCAGCCTCACGCGCGACAGCTATCAGTTCCTGGTGGATGCGCTGGGCCCGCAAGCCGAAAGCCGCTTCGTGAGCGCCGAGCCGCTCATCGAGGAGTACCTGGACACGCGCCTGCCCGAGGAGTGGGAGACGTACCGGGGCATGGTGGCGCTCACCGAGTCGCTCACGCGCCGCGCGCTCTCCAACGAGGTGGTGGTGCCGGGCAAGACGACGGTGGGCGAGGTGCGCCGCTGGCTCTATGACGCCCTCTGGGCCGCGAACGTGCGCACCTGGTTCCAGCCCGACGTGCGCGTTCAGCGCCGAGGGCAGGAGAAGAGCACGGCGCGAGGCTTCCTGGCCGTGGCTCGCGAGGACGTCGTCATCCAGCGCGGCGACCTTGTGCACGTGGACTTCGGCATCACCCACATGGGCCTGAACACCGACTGGCAGAAGATGGCCTACGTGCTGCGCGAGGGCGAGACGGACGTCCCGGCGGGACTGAAGAAGGCCTTGGCGAACACGCACGCGCTCCAGGACGCGCTCATGCTCAAGGAGTCGCGGCCGGAGCGCTCGGCCGCGGACGTGTACACGGCGACCATGGAGGACATGCGCCAGCAGGGCATCACGGCGATGGTGTACAGCCATCCGCTCGGCAACCAGGGCCATGCCTTGGGGGCGGCCATCGACTTCCGCTCCGCTGCTCGGAAGGAGTCACCCAAGGTGCTGCGCAAGGGCTCGTACATCGCGGTCGAGCTGAACACCGCCACGGCGGTGCCCGAGTGGGATGGGCAGACGGTGTATGTGATGGAAGAGGATCCGGCCTACCTCACGGACGAGGGCTTCAAGTTCTTCGTGCCCCGGCAGGATGCCTTCTATCTGATCCGCTAGAAGCCCACGCCCGCGCTCAGGTCGAGCGCCCACCCGCGACCTCCCGGTGCGCGCTTCCCCTCGGGGCCATCGAGGTTGAAGCGCGCGCCGGCGCGGACAAAGCCGCCGCCCAGGCCGAGTCTCAAGAAGGGCTCGATGGAGAGCTGGCCGTCACGGTCGCGCCGGCCCAGGTCGCCGAGCGCCTCGCGCGGTGAGGAGACCCACCAGGCGCGCACTCCTGGCTCGATGAAGAACAGGCCCAAGGCGGCCTCTGCTCCGGTTTGAAGCACGAAGCGCGAGCCGCCCGCGTCGCGCGACACGGGCAGCAGGATGCCCAGCGCGGCGTCCGCCTCCAGTCGCAGTCCGGGCAGGTCCAACCCCACCGCCACGGGCACCACCACCGAGGTGGTGTCGAGCGCCCAGAGCCATGGATCCGTCCTGCCTCGGACCGCGGCCGCGGTGGTGTAGTTCGCGTCCTCGGAGACGGCCGGCGCCTGGCGATCCTCGCGGCCCCGGTCATGGAACGCGAGGGGCAGTGCCACCGCGATGCCCACGCGCAAGAACGCGAGGTCGGCGGCCGTGAAGGTGGTGTTCAGTCCAGCGAGGAGGTTGGAGGGCCCCATCGACTTCCAGCGCCGCTCCCCGACGGGTGCCATCGAGGTGTAGGGCAGGCCCCAGTCGAGCCGGAGCTGGCTCTGCTCCCCCACGCGAAACCCCGCGCTCAGCGTGGGCGAGACGTGGCGGGTCGAGACGTCGCGTTGCCGGGACGAGGAAGAGAACAGGACGCTGGTCGCGATGAAGTTGTCGGGCTCTCGCGCCTGCGCGGAACCCTCGGGGAGGGCGAGCGCCACGAGGGCGGCGAGTCCGGCCAGGTGGCGAGGCGAGAGGTGGAGAGGAAGGCGCATGACGGGTCCCACCGGCAGCCCGTCCGGCTCACGGGGCCACCGCGTGGAACACCGCGCCCGCGCGCGGATGTCACCGGAGCACGGCGAGAAATCGCAGCTCCCCGCGCCCCGGTGTCGTCACCGAGCCTTGCTCAGAAATCGTGCTCAGTTGAGGCAGGTCTTCGCGCAGTACGGCGCGGAGCCCACCCCGGTGTTCGGGTCGAACTCGCCGGGGCAGCACTTGAACCCCGAGGAGCACGCCGAGCCGCCAGCGTCGCAGCGGGACAGACAGGAATGGAACACGCACGTCGTGCCAGGGCTCGTGCAGTACAGCCCCGTGGCGATGTCGCAGTACTGCACGCCCTGCTCCGTCTGGCCCACCTGGGGGGCTTCATCCGACGGCGTCACGGGGCCACCACAGCCCGTCAGGGCGGCGGCCAGGATGAGGGCGAGGACTCCAAGACGACGTGCGCTGTGCGTGTGCATGCTGCCTCCAGGGGAAGTGTTGCGCTCGGGAGGCTAGCGGGAAATCCGGATAATCAATACTTCACCCATCATCGGGAGCGTTCTCCTCACGGCCACTGGCGTCCTGCCAGGTGAGGCCGAAGCGCGCGAGGTACTTCCGGAGTCGGTCCGCGTCGTTGACGCTCTTCTTCTGGGCCCGTGAGCGCGCGAAGAGGGAGCGCCCCGCATCGGAGAGCGACCGAGCCGCGCGGCACACGCCGAGCACGTCCTCGAGCTGCACGCGATCGAACCGGTCGAGTTCCGCCGCGAGCGATGCGCCCAGCACCTCGGTCACCCGGTCCGAGCCCGCGGCGACGGTGCCGCTGGGCTGCCACTTCGCGCGCAGGCGCTCCAGCTCCTCATCGACCACGTCCCGCGTGATGCGGCCGCCCGAGGCGAGCGTGGCCATGCGCAGCACCGCGGCGTTGAGGTCGCGGAAGTTGCCGGACCAGCGGCCCTCGGAAGAGGTGGCGAAGCGGAGGAAGTGCGCCTGCGCTTCCTTGTTCATCGTCACGCGGGAGCCGAGTGCCTGGGAGGCTTGCTCCAGCTCGAACTGGAGGTTGGGCGGGATGTCCTCCGGGCGCTCACGCAGCGCGGGCAGGCGGAACGTCCACAGGTTGATGCGGGCCAGCAGGTCCTCGCGGAAGCGCCCGCGCTCCACCTCCGCCAGGAGGTCGCGGTTGGTGCCGGCGATGAGCTGGAAGTCGCTCTCGGCCTCCTTGTCCGCGCCCACCGGGAGGAAGCGCTTGTCCTCCAGCGCGCGCAGGAGCATGGCCTGCTCGTCCGCGCCCAGCTCGCCAATCTCATCCAGGAAGAGCACGCCGCCGTGCGCCTGCTTCAAGAGCCCCGGCCTGTCCGCGAGCGCGCCCGTGAAGGCGCCCTTCACGTGGCCGAACAGCGCGGACATGGCGGCGTCGCCGCGCAGCGTGGCGCAGTTGAGGTCCACGAACGGTCCGCTCACCTGTCGCCGCGTCTTCTTCAGCGTGAAGATGCGGCGGGCGAGCTGCGACTTGCCCGCGCCGGTGGGGCCGGTGAGCAGCATGGGCGCGCGCGACTGGAGCGCCACCTGCTCGATGCGCTCGATGAGCCGATTGAAGGCGGTGTTGCGCGTGTCGATGCCGGCCTTGAGGAAGGCGAGTCCCTCGCGCTGCTCCTCGCGGAAGCGCGCGGCCAGGGCGTCATAGCGAGACAGGTCCAGGTCGATGAGCGTGTGCGTGCCCGGTCCACTGCGGTCCCTCCCCGTGCCGGGCGTCA
This sequence comes from Myxococcaceae bacterium JPH2, assembly GCA_016458225.1. NCBI lineage: Bacteria > Pseudomonadati > Myxococcota > Myxococcia > Myxococcales > Myxococcaceae > Myxococcaceae bacterium JPH2. The sequence continues at coordinate 270,661 of JAEMGR010000007.1, forward strand.
TCTGGATGAGCTTGCCGGGGATGTGGCGGCTCTCCACCAGCAGGAACATGCAGATCTGCATGATGTGCGTGCCGGTGGTGATGTGGACGAGGTAGTCCTCTTCCTCGGGCTGGAAGGAATAGGTGCGCACGTAGTCGAGCAGCGCGCAGTAGGTCTCCTCCAGGTTCCACGGGTCGCGGATGTCGAGCGGCGTGGCGCGCACCTCGGTCTCCGGCGACACCTGGGCGATGTCCGCCTGGACCGTGGCGCAGACAAGCCCGGCGCTCGGCGGATGCAGCAGCTCCAGCCGGTGCACCACCAGGTCCTCCTGCTGGCACATCGCCACCGTGGGCCGCCACTTGGTCCAGCGGTGCGGCCCCTGTCCCGTGTCCAGGGTCGTCCCGAGCATTCCCAGCACGACCGTCCTGCGCGCCCGCGTCTTCTGAGCCATGAGGATAGGACTTTATCCCAATGGATAGGATTGCGGCGCCTCATTCCAGCGCCTCCCTCGGGAGCGCGGTTGGCACGCCGGCTGCTCTAGGCCTCCCCCGTGACTGGGACGCAGCGCCCGGCGGACGACGAAAGGTGAAGGACATGAGCCGCGAGAACATGGGTTACGAGGTGCTGTCGGACGAGGCGGGTCGCCCCATCAAGGCGTGGACGGTGGGGGTGCCGTTCGAGGATGAGGCGAAGCAGCAGCTGCGCAACCTCCGAGGCCTGCCGTTCATCCACAAGTGGGTCGCGGCCATGCCGGACGTGCACCGCGGTTATGGCGCCACGGTGGGGAGCGTGGTGCCGACGGTGGGCGCGGTGATCCCGGCGGCGGTGGGTGTGGACATCGGATGCGGGATGATCGCCGTGCGCACCACGCTGCGCGCGGATCAGCTCCCGGACTCGCTGAAGGCGGTGCGCTCGGCCATCGAGCGGACGGTGCCGCACGGCCGTACCGATAACGGTGGCCCCAATGACCGAGGGGCGTGGCGTGTGGCCCCCAAGGGTCACCAGGAGGCGTGGGCGAAGCTGGTGACGGGATACGACGCCATCGTCGCCAAGCATCCGCGCATCGGCCGAGGCCCGGAGCTGGGGCACCTGGGAACGCTGGGAACCGGGAACCATTTCATCGAGCTGTGTGTCGATGAGTCCGACGGCGTGTGGCTGATGCTGCACTCGGGGTCCCGCGGGGTGGGGAACCGCATCGGGAGCTACTTCATCGAGCGAGCGAAGGAGGACATGCGTCGCTGGTTCGTGAACCTCCCGGACGCGGACCTCGCGTACCTGCCCGAGGGAACGACGCTCTTTGACGACTACGTGTTCGCGGTGGGATGGGCGCAGGACTTCGCGGCGATGAACCGCGAGCTCATGCTGCGCTCCGCGGTGGAGGCGCTGCAGCGTTGCAACGAGCTGCCGCCGTTCGAGCTGTCCGAGTCGGCGGTGAACTGTCACCACAACTACATCTCGCGTGAGCACCACTTCGGGAAGAACTGCTTCGTGACGCGAAAGGGCGCGGTGCGGGCGCGCGCCGGGGACCTGGGAATCATCCCCGGGAGCATGGGAGCGCGTTCGTACATCGTCCGCGGGAAGGGAAACGCGGACGCCTTCGAGTCGTGCAGCCACGGCGCGGGCCGGGCGATGTCGCGTGAGGCGGCGAAGAAGCGCTTCACGCTGGATGACCACGCGAAGGCCACGGCGGGAGTGGAGTGCCGCAAGGACGTGGATGTGATTGACGAGACGCCCGGCGCCTACAAGTCCATCGATGCGGTGATGGCGGCGCAGGCGGACCTGGTGGAAGTGGTCCACACCCTCAAGCAGGTCGTGTGCGTGAAGGGGTAGTCCCACCCTTTGCTCACCTGCCCAACGCGGAGGGTTCCATGCCGGGATGACAATGCCGAGGCGCCCGCTCCCTCCGAGACCGCAAGGTCGCCAGGTTGGGGGAGCGGGCGCCGCTATTTCAGGAGAGGACTTGCACCCGCGTGAAGGGCGGCGGAGGAATACAGGACATGCTGACGATTGATGGATCCAAGGGAGAGGGGGGCGGGCAGGTGCTGCGCACGTCGCTGGCGCTGTCGCTGGTGACGCGGACGCCGTTCCGCATGGTGAACATCCGCGCCGGGCGCGAGAAGCCCGGCCTCCTGCGCCAGCACTTGACCGCCGTGAAGGCCGCGGAGGCGGTGGGCGCGGCGGAGGTCTCCGGCGCGGAGCTGGGCTCGCCGGAGCTGACGTTCGAGCCGCGCGCGCTCGCGGCGGGCAACTACCACTTCGCGGTGGGCTCGGCGGGCAGCGCCACGCTGGTGCTCCAGACCGTCTTGCCCGCGCTCCTCCTGGCGGAGGGCCCGTCGTCCCTGCGGCTGGAGGGTGGGACGCACAACCCGGCGGCGCCGCCGTTCGACTTCCTGTCCAAGGCCTTCCTGCCACTCGTCCAGCGGATGGGGCCGCGCGTGGAGGCGACGCTGGATCGCCCCGGCTTCTTCCCTGCCGGAGGGGGCCGCTTCCGCGTGGACGTGCACCCCGCGAAGCTCCAGCCGCTGCACCTGCTGGAGCGCGGGCGGGTGGTGCGCCGCGCGGCGGTGGCCACGGTGTCGGGCATCCCCTTCGACGTCGCGCGCCGCGAGCTGGACACGGTGGCGGACATCCTCAAGCTGCGCCCGGACGAACTGCACCCGAACGAACTCAAGCGCGGCATCGGGCCGGGCAACGTGCTGCGCGTGGAAGTGGAGAGCGAGCACGTCACCGAGGTCTTCACCGCGTTTGGCTCACGCGGCCGGGCCGCCGAGCACGTGGCCGAGGAGGTGGCGCGCGAGGCGAAGCAGTACCTCGACGCGGAGGTGCCCGTGGGCGAGCACCTGTGTGATCAACTCCTGCTCCTGCTCGCGCTCGCCCGAGGCGGCAGCTTCCGCACGCTGCCGCTGGATGGCCACGCGCGGACGCAGATCGACACGATGGCGCACTTCCTCGACGTGAAGGTGTCCACGCGCGAAGTCAGCCGGGAGGTCCACGAGGTGGAGGTGCGCGGGTAGGACTTACTCGAGCGTGAGCGACGCGCCGCCGCTCATGTTCGAGGACAGCACCTGGGGGCTCCCGGAGACGTACACCGCCACGGCGCCGGAGCCGTTGACCCCCAGCGTGCCCCAGACGTGCATGCGGACGTGGGACCTGCCGCTGGCCGTGAGCGTGGCGTCCCGCGTCGCCAGCTCCCGGGCTTGAAGCCGGGTGTCGCCCGACAGGCTTCCCTGGAACCGGGCGGCGGTGCCTTGGAGGCTCGCGTCCACATCTCCGCTCAGGTCGACGAGGAGGTTGTCCACGGCGAGGCCCTCGGCCTTCACCGCGCCGCCGCCGCTGGCCTCCAGCTCGAACGTGCGGCCGGTGACGTCTCCACGGAGTTCCACGGAGCCTGACCCCGAGCGTGAGAGCGCCTGGAGCACGGGGACGCGCACCTGCACGCGGAGCGGATGGCTGGACGTCCAGTTGCCGGGGAAGGAGACGCGCAGGGTCCGGTGGTCCTCCACCCTCGTGCGCACGCGCGCGACGAGGTTCTCGTCTCCCAGGACGCGCACCTCGACGGGCTGCTCCGGGTCCACCACGACGGTGGCCTCGATGTCGTCCTCCACGGACAGCGCCAGGAATGCGCCCGGCTGACGGGCCTCCTCGGTCCAGGTGCCGTTCCCCTGGATGGAGGGGCCGTCGCCGCAGCCCGCGAGGAGTACCCAGAGGAGGGTCATGCCCAACCGTGTCGCGTGCCGTCTGCTGTCCATGGGGTGTCCTGTGTCTTCGCGCGTGCGCGCCTGTTTCTGGGCGCTGGAACACCCAAGCTTCTGGCAAGTGTCACTGCCCTCCGGGGTGGGGTGCGGCGCCAGGATGCCCCGCGGGGCAGTGGTTGCTATGAAGCGGGGCGTGTCCGACGTCACCGATTCCGCCCCGACCGACCTCGACGCCGCGCTCGCCCGGGCCAGCGCGGAGCTTCAGTTCCCCAGCTACTACCAGGCCTGTGTGCGCCCGCTCTTGCGCAACCCCGAGGGACACTGGCCGAGATGCTGTGGTGGTGGATGTGAGCCGTGCGCCCAGACGCTCATCCAGGTGGCGCTGCGCACGTTGGAGCTGATGGGCACGCCCCGTCAGGCGCCCCTCCCGGATTGACCTTCGGCACCGAGCCCCACATGAGCCCGCCCGCGCACTCCCTGTTGCTCGTCGACGATGACTCCGCCTTCCGCAAGGTCTATGGCGGTCTGCTGCGCCAGGCTGGCTACGAGGTGGTGGAGGCCGCGGACCGCGCCTCCGCTCGGGCGGCCTTCGAGTCCCGGGCCTTCCCGTTGGTGCTCCTGGACCTGATGCTCCCGCCCGATGGCAGCGTGTCATCCGGGCTGGAGCAGCTGGGGGCACTGCTGGGCGCGCGGCCTGGCTGCAAGGTCATCGTGGTGTCGGGCGTGGGCGACACGCGGCACTCGCTGGAGGCCATCCGACTGGGGGCGTACGACTTCCTCACCAAGCCTGTGGATCCGGATGTGTTGCTCGTGGTCGTGCAGCGAGCCCTGGCGCGCGTGACGCTGGAGCGGCAGGTGGAGAGCCTGCGCTCATCGCTGGCGCACGCGGGCGCGGAGGCGGCCATGGTGGGGCAGAGCGCCCCGTTCCTCGCGGCCGTGTCGCTGGCCGAGCGCGTGGCGGTGAGCGACCTGCCGGTGCTCGTCACGGGCGAGAACGGCACGGGCAAGGAGCTGCTCGCGCGCACCGTGCATCAACGGAGCCGGCGCCGCACGGGCCCGTTCGTGCCCGTCAATTGCGGAGCGCTGGCGGAGACGCTGCTGGAGAGCGCGCTGTTCGGCCACGTGAAGGGCAGCTTCACCGGCGCCACGCGCGACCACCGGGGCCTCTTCATGGAGGCGGATGGCGGCACGCTCTTCCTCGACGAGATTGGCGACATGACGCCCGCGCTCCAGGTCAAGGTGCTGCGGGCGCTGGAGACGGGTGACTTCCTCCCGGTGGGAGCGGACGCGCCGGTGCACGTGGACGTGCGGCTCATCTCCGCCACGAACAAGGACCTGGCGCGCATGCAGCAGGACGGCACGTTCCGCGAGGACCTCTTCTGGCGCATCAAGGGCGTGGAGATCCGCCTGCCCGCGCTGCGCGAGCGCGCCCTGGACTTGCCCGTGCTGGCCAAGCACTTCCTGAACCAGTGCGCGCACCTGTGTCCGGATGGCCGGGCGAAGCTGTTGTCGGACGGAGCCTCGGAGGCGCTCAGCGCGCACGCGTGGCCTGGGAATCTGCGCGAGCTGCGCCACGAGATGCAGCGCGCCACCGTGCTCGCGGGAGAGCGCCGGGAGATCCAACCCGAGGACCTCTCCTTCACCGGCGCCGAGCGCGCTCGCCCCGCTCAGCCTGGAGGCAGCACGCTCGCGCAGAAGGTGGAGGCGCTGGAGCGGCGCGAAATCGAGGAGGCGCTCCGGCGCTTTCAGCACAACCGCACGCACACCGCCGAGGCGCTCGGGCTGTCGCGCCAGGGGCTCCTGAAGAAGCTGGAGCGGCTGGGCCTGACCTGAGCGCCGTGAGTTTCAGAACAGGCGCGTGCCCAGTCCCACGCGGGCGTTGAAGCCCAGGCGCGTGTGGCCCAGGCCGCTGCGCGCCTGGAAGGTCTCCACGCCCAACTGCCCCGCGGCGAGCAGCGACACGTTGTCGCCCAGGTACAGCTCGACGCCGCCGCCGCCCAGCGCCTGGAAGCGCCGCTTCGCCTCGTGGCCCAGCCCGAAGTCGAACGGCAGATCCACCAGCCCCAGCAGCGCCGCCGTCTCGCCCATGCGCCAGCTCGCCACCATCCCCGGCGACACCCGCATCAGCACGCCCGAGAAGTTGTCCGAGTCCAGGTACGTGGCCCCTGAGTTGAGCACCACGCCCACGCCCAGCACCGGCGCCAGTCGCAGCGCGCCGCGCTCCAGCACTTCCTTGCGCGCCGCCAGCTCCAGCGTCGCCGCGACCTTGAACCAGTCGAAGCGGGCCCGCGCCTCCATCTCCAGTCCGCCAATTCCCTGACGGAAGCCCGCGCCCACCTCGGGCGCGCCCATGTAGCCATACAACGCGGTGGCGCCCGCGGGCAGGGTGGCCGGGCCCACCACCGAGCCCAGCGGATCATCCGCGGTCCGGCTCGGCTCCGCGCCCTCGGCGGCGGACACGGTGGGCACCAGCAACACGCACAGACACAACGCGAGGCGATTCATGCGCCCACCCTACCTTGGGGGCTGCATGACCGGAACCCGACGCTTCCTCCGACTTGAGTGCTCCTTGCGTCTCTGTCAGGCTTCGCTCGAAGAATTAGGAATCCATGTCTGCCAGTTCTCACCGCGCCTCGCATCCAGACGTGCCGCTTGCTTCCTCGGCGCCGGAGTCCTCCGCGCGTGAGGCTCCGGGGTGGGTGCTGCGGGTCGGAAGCGCGAGCGCGGCGACCTCGGAGCTGGCGTTGGCCCTCGTCACGGCGGGCTTCGCGACCGTGGAGGTCGAGGGGCTGCGCGACGCGCTCGTCCTGCTGCTGGGCGAGGGGCCGCTGCCGGGCTTCGTGGTGGTGGACACGGAGCTGGTGGACGGAGACGGCTTCAGCCTGTGTGGCCAGCTCCGCGCGGAGGCTCGGACGGCGCACGTGCCGGTGCTGCTCGTGGCTCGGCGCGAGGAGGAGTTCCACCGCGACCTGGCCGGCGGAGTGGGCGCGGATGACTACCTGGCCGAGCCGTGGGTGGAAGACGTCGTGGCGCTCGCCCGGCTGCGCTCGGGGCACCGCAGCGCGGACGCGTCCTTCACCTCGGACACCTCGCTCCTGCCGCTGACGCACGTGGCGAGGGCGCTCCTGGCGGGAGTGCGCTCCGGGCGCGTGACGCTGTCGGAAGGGGAGGGCTGGTTCGCGTTCCGTCATGGCCTGCTGGTGGACGCGGCGTTCCACGGCGAGCGCGGCAGCCAGGCCTTCCGCCGGCTCCTGTGCTTCGGCGCGGGCGTGTACTCGGTGGTGTTCGGCCCGGAGCTGCACAAGGGCTCGTTCACCATGGACCGGGCCTTCTTGTGCGAGCACGTGTTGCCGGGGCTGGCGCGCTTCGATGCGCTGCGGGCTCGGGGGCTGCCACTGGCCGCGCGGCTCACGGTGGACTTCGCGCGGCTCGCGAAGCACCTGCCCACGCTGCCCGAGGACGTGGGCGAGGTGGTGCGCTTGTTCGACGGGCGGCGCACGCTGCGCGCCATGCTGCTCGACTGTCGCTTCCCCGAGGCCGTGGCGTACGAGGCGGCCACCCGCTTGTTCATGCTGGGCGTGCTGGTGCCCGCGTGCTTCGTGGAGGAGCGCGAGCGCGTGCACCAGGGCGCCGGGGCGCCTCGCCTCTTCGAGCCCGAGCCCGTGCCCGAGTCCCCCGAGCCAGCGGGTTCGTGAAGGTTTGACTCGGCGGCCCGCCTCAGGGCAGAAGGCCGGACAGGGTTGCACTCCCACCGCTGAGCACCCGCGAGAGGCGACGCTGCCATGTCCGGTCACAACCGTTGGTCGAAGATCAAGCGCCAGAAGGCCGCGATGGGCGCGACCAAGGGCAAGCTCTACTCCAAGGTCATCAAGGAGATCACCGTCTCGGCCCGCATGGGCGGAGGCGACCCCGCGGGCAATGCGCGGCTGCGCGTCGCCATCGCCGCGGCGCGCGAGGCCAACATGCCCCGCGACTCCATCGAGCGCGCCGTCAAGAAGGGCACCGGTGAGCTGGAGGGTGAGAGCTACGAAGAGGTGACGTACGAGGGCTACGGTCCCGGCGGCGTGGCCCTCATCGTCGAGTGCCTCACCGACAACCGCAACCGCACCGCCAGCGACGTGCGCTCCATCCTCGGCAAGTGGGGCGGCAACCTCGCCACCGAGGGCGCGGTGGGCTGGATGTTCCACAAGAAGGGCGTCATCACCGTGAAGCCCGGGCCCACCGAGGACGCGGTGATGGAGAAGGCGCTGGAGGCGGGCGCCGAGGACGTGCTCGGCCAGGGCTCGGATGGCTTCGAGGTCCGCACCGCGCCTTCGGACCTGCACACCGTGGCCGCCAGCCTGGAGACCGCGGGCCTGGGCCTGGGCGAGCAGAAGTGGACCTACGTGCCGCAGAACACCCTCAAGGTGGACGGCGACAACGCGCGCAAGGTCCTGCGGTTGATGGACGCGCTCGAGGACAACGACGACGTGCAGAACGTGCACGCCAACTTCGAGATCGACGAATCCCTCATGGAGTCGCTGTCCCCCTAGCGCGGGCCGCGGAAAGGACGATGCACGTGCGCGTGCTTGGCGTGGACCCTGGCAGCCGCTTCATGGGCTACGGGGTGGTGGAGGACAGGCGTGGCAAGCTGGTGCACGTGGGCCATGGCGTCATCAAGGTGCATGAGTCGGCGCCGCTGGCGGATCGCCTGCGCGACCTGCACCACGCGCTGAGCGAGGCCATCGCTCGCTACAAGCCCACGGCGGTGGCGGTGGAAGGCGTGTTCACCTTCCGCAATGCGCGCAGCGCGCTGGTGCTGGGACATGCGCGCGGCGTGGCGCTGCTCGCGGCGGCGCAGGCGGGGCTCGCGGTGCATGAGTACCCGCCGGCCCGGGTGAAGAAGTCGGTGGGCGCGGGCGGTGCGGACGGCAAGGACGCGGTGGCGCGCATGGTGCGCACGTTCCTGGACCTGGACGCCTCCACGCTGGAGCGCGCGGACGCCAGTGACGCGCTGGCCGTGGCGCTGTGTCATCTCAACCAGGGCCGTGCCGGCATTCCGTCGGCGGGCTCGTCAGCGAGTCGGGGCAAGCGCAAGGGCGCGGCGTCGTTGCTCGCGGAGCGGCTGGCGCCCGCCTACAAGCGCCCGGAGACGCGATGATTGCCCGGCTGCGTGGCACCGTGGTGGAGAAGGGACTGGAGGACGCCGTCATCGACGTGAACGGCGTCGGGTATCGGGTGAACCTCTCCACGCTCGCGCTGGGGAAGCTTCCCGCCGACGGCCAGCCCGTGGACGTGCGCATCCGCACCGTGGTGCGCGAGGACGCCTTCGAGCTGTTCGGCTTCCTCACCGTCGCCGAGGAGGAGGTGTTCCTTCTTCTCAACGGCGTGTCGCGCGTGGGCCCGCGCATGGCCCTGTCCGTCCTCTCTGGGATGGAGGTCGCGGAGCTGGTGACGGCGCTCGCACGCGGTGAAGTGGCCCGGCTGGCCAAGATTCACGGTGTTGGAAAGAAGACAGCCGAGCGGCTGGTGCTGGAACTGAAGGACAAGGTGAAGTCCATTCACCTAGAGGCCGTGGCCCGGGGCGCCGCGGCCCCCACTCCCCAGGTTGGCGGTACGAAGTCCGACCTCGTCTCCGCCCTGCTCAACCTGGGCTACAAACCACCCCAAGCGGAGAAGGCCGCCGAGTTGGCCAGTGAACGCTTGGGTCCTGACGCGACGTTCCAGGCCCTCTTTCGCGAGGCCCTCAAGGCGTTGCGCTCAGGCGGTTGAAGTTCGGGACTCCGAGCAGAACCCGCACAAACTTCCATTCCAGTTAAAGTGGAAGCGGTTGGAGGTTGGACGGCGCGGGTGTCGAGGTGGACGCACGGTCGGATTGGCACGCAGGCTCTCGGACATGCCAACGGGTCCGAAGCCTGAGGGTTGCTGATGAATTCCGCCGGGGATGTCACTTTGCAGCCCGGACGGTGGAGGGGAGGGCTTCCACCGTGGACAAGGAGTCTCGCGATGATGGCGTGGCGTGGTGTTCATGTCCTCGTTCCGTTGCTGGCGGGCTGTGGGGTGGGATGTGGCCCCATGGGTTGGGATGACGGGCTCCCAGGCGTGGGGGTGGAATCCCAGGAGCTGGACGCGGAGAGCTGCACCCGTGCGCCGCGCCGCGTGGGAGACGCGCCGCCGGATGGGCCGCCGGGAGGTGGGAAGCCGGACCTGTTGGTGTTGGGGGTCGAGCAGCTCTTCTACTCGGCGGACGACGGCGTGCATGGTCGCGAGCTGTGGGCGAGCAACGGCGAGGACGCCAGCACGCGGATGCTGCGCGATGTGCGGCCGGGGCCCGCGGGAGGCACGCCTCGGTTCCTGAAGCGGGTGGGGCGCCAGGTCTTCTTCGTCGCGGATGACGGCGTGCACGGCCCCGAGCTGTGGAAGAGCGACGGGACGCCGGGCGGCACATTGCTGGTGAAGGACGTGCGGCCGGGGCCCGCGGGCAGCGCGCCCGACTGGTTCACCGAGGTCCGAGGCAAGCTCTACTTCACCGCGGACGACGGCGTGCACGGCCGCGAGCTGTGGGTGAGTGACGGGACCTCGGCGGGGACGGTGCTCGCGCGGGAGTTCGCCCCGGGGCCCGCGGCGCTGTACCTGGACGGGCTGGCGGTGTGGAACAACCGGCTGGTGCTGGTGGCCTCCGGCGAGCACGACGTGACGATCTGGGCGCTGGAGCCCTCGGGCGCGGCGCACGCGCTGTTCCGTGCTCCGGATACGTCGCTGGTGTTCTCGCTGACGCCGGTGGGCTCGCGACTGTTCTTCCTGGTGGATCCGGGCGACGGCGTCGCGACGCTGTGGGCCTCCTGGGGGCTGCCACTGTTCGCGTTCCCCTTGCGGCGCTTCCAAGGGGACTACCCGGCCTCGCTCACGCGGATGGGGGACGCCGTCTACTTCATGGCGGGCGCCGAGGGCTTCTGGGGCGGGCCGGGCGATGGCGTCCATGGCGGCGAGCTGTGGAAGAGCGACGGCACGTGGCTGGGGACGCGGATGGTGAAGGACATCCGGCCTGGGGCGGAGTCGTCCTTGCCCTCGGGGCTCGTGGTGCTGGATGGGAAGCTGTACTTCTCCGCGGACGACGGCGTGCATGGCCGCGAGCTGTGGCGCAGTGACGGCACGGCCTCGGGCACGCGCTTGTGGGCGGACCTGGAGCCGGGCCCCGTGGGCAGCGCGCCGGAGCAGCTGACGGTGGTGGGCGACACGCTCGTGTTCTCCGCGGCCACGCCGCAGCGCGGGCGCGAGGCGTGGCTCACCGAGCACCTTCCGTCCTCGTCGCGGCGCCTGACGGACATCGCGCCGGGGCCCGCGTCGTCGAATCCGCACGGCTTCGTCGGGCTGGGAGGAAACGTCTACTTCGCGGCCACGGACGGCACGGGCGACGACGCGCTGTGGTCACTGTCCCTGCGTGCCATGCCTCGGTGCGTGGAGGCGGTGGCGGCCGAGGTGCGCTGAGCGCCTCGCGGCTCAGGCGGCGCGGCGGGCAGCAGGCGTGGGGCGGATGTCTCCCTCGTTGGGCGCGGGCAGCACGACCGAGGGAGCCAGTCCCGGCGCGAGCAGGTGGGACGTGAGGAGCGAGGACGGGTGGAAGTTGATGTACGCGCCCTCGACGGCGGAGGGCCCGGCGAACAGCTTCTCCACGACCATGGACGTGTACTGCTCCAGCGAGTCCTCGCGCGTGTTGCCGTTGAGCACCACCTCCCACCCGAGCTGCTCGGCGAAGCGGCGCACGCCGGGGATGTGCGACTGGAGCGGCGTGTAGCTCTCCGTGCACACGCCGTTCTCGCTGACGACGAACACCTCGCGCGCGTTGGCCACGGCCAGGGACATGTTCCCCTGGGTGTGGCCCGGCGTGCTGAGGATGGCGGCGCCCTGGCCAAGCCACGCGTCGCCGTCGAGCAACACCACGCGCTCCTCGGGGACCTCGGCACCGCCGGGCACGAACCACACCTGCTGCATGGGGTGCAGGTGCTTCACCAGCTCCCACTCGGCGCGCTGCACGAGCAGCTTGGCGCGCGGGAAGAAGCCGGGCTGGCCATCACCGCCCAGCCAGCCGCGCAGGTCCTGGATGTGGAGGTGGTCGAACGCGAGGTAGTCCACGTCGCCGGGCGTCAGCCCCAGGCGCTCCAGGTGGCTCTGCACGGTGCCGTGGCGCGTGGACATCACCTTGTCGGAGAGGAAGGCGCCGTAGCGCTCCCGCAGCGCGCGGTAGAAGGGCGCCGCGTAGCCGCGCTCGTAATCGGTGGGGTTGAAGAGGAGCGTGCGCAGCTGCCCCGTGCCCGCCTCGACGAACTGCACCACCTGCATGCGGTTGGTCATCATCACGTACGGCGCGGGAGACATGGCCGCGCCGCTGAAGGCGAAGAGGGTGGGGTAGGGGAACGTGATGAGGTCGCACGTGGCCACGGCCGCCACGGGGCCTTCGGCGGTGAAGGCCTCGCGGGCCTGGAGCGTGGCGCGCCGCAGCCGCTGCATGCGCAGTCCGTGGACGCGCTCGGCGCGGGCCTCGGCGAGGAAGGGGAGGGCACGGAAGGACACGGCGCTGGGGCTCATGGGTCGTCTCCCATACTCAAAGCGGGACACCGGGGGGGCCGGCGGTCTCGGGCGATGTCTGGAATATGGCAGAAGCGCAGGGGGCGGGTCTTCCGGAGGAAGCCTCCCGGCGCCCGACCTGCCAAGCCGCACCGCGCCAGATGTGCCGCGACATGCGCCCCCATCCTGTATAGGGTCGGCATGGTCATGGCGAGGAAGTCCGACACGCTCTCGGGGGCTAGCCAGCCGGAGGATGCCCGGCTCGATGCATCCCTGCGCCCACGCACCTTCGACGAGTACGTGGGGCAGGACGCCGTCGTGGAGAAGCTCAAGGTCTACGTGACGGCCGCGCGCGGCCGAGGCGATGCCCTGGACCACTGTCTGTTCTCGGGGCCACCGGGCCTGGGCAAGACGTCCCTGGCGCACATCATCGCCAACGAGCTGGGCGTGGGCGTGCACGTGACGAGCGGCCCCGCGCTGGAGCGCAAGGGCGACCTGGCGGGCCTGCTCACCAACCTCAACGAGCGCGACGTCCTCTTCATCGACGAAATCCACCGGCTCAACGCGGCGGTGGAGGAGTACCTCTATCCGGCGATGGAGGACTTCCGGCTGGACATCACCATCGACACCGGGCCCGCGGCTCGGGCGATGAAGATTGACTTGCCGCCCTTCACGCTCATCGGCGCCACCACGCGCACGGGCCTGCTCACGTCGCCCTTGCGCGACCGGTTCCAGATTCAGGAGCGGCTCGAATACTACGAGCCCAAGTACCTGGAGCTCATCCTCGACCGCTCGGCGCGCATCCTCGGGGTGCCGTTGGATCGCGCGGCGAGCCAGGAGATCGCCACCCGCTCTCGGGGCACGCCCCGCATCGCCAACCGCCTGCTGCGCCGCCTGCGAGACTTCGCCGAGGTGGAGGGCAACGGCCGCATCACCTACGCGCTCGCGCACGACTCGCTCAGCCGGTTGGGCGTGGACGCCAGCGGCCTGGACGCGATGGACCGGAAGATCCTGCTCACCATCCTGGAGAAGTTCGGGGGAGGGCCCGTGGGCGTGGAGACCATCGCGGCCAGCGTGGGCGAGCAGCGCGACACCATCGAGGACGTGTACGAGCCCTTCCTGTTGCAGGAGGGGTTCCTCCAGCGCACGCCGCGTGGCCGCACGGCCACGCACCGCGCCTACCAGTACTTCAAGAAGACGCCGCCCCCCAGCACGCCCCAGGGGAATCTCTTCTGACCGCCGCAAGGGACCCATGAGCCAAGCCACCGCCCCCGTGTCCTCGGCACCCCACGCTCCCCGGGACTTCTACGGGGACCTGATGCGCGCCACGCAGGCCGCCCGCGCCGGCTTCCTCGCCGAGCGCGAGCGCTGGCTGCGCGGTGTTCCGGTGGAGGGCCGCGAGCAGCTCCTCTTCGAGTTCGAGATGTGGCTGCGGGGCGTGGAGCGCTACCTGAACCTCCACAACGCGGTGGTGGACGTGCGCGCCCGTCCGCTCGTCACGCGCGACTTCCACGAAGAGCTCGTGGACGTCCGTGACGCCATGGAGCGCGCGGTGCGCGTCGCGCGGCACCTGCAGGACCCGGACAGTGATCCGAAGATGGTGTTCCGCAAGTACGTGGAGACCCAGCTCGCGGACGACCGGGTGCGCCGCCTGCTCATCGAGGAGGAGTTGGATCAGGTCACCCCGCCCGAGAGCCTCTTCGTCCTGCGCGAGGCCTTCGACGCGCTGAAGAACCTGTTGGACCACCTGCTGCAGTTGCCCGTCATCGGCCTGAGCCTCTTCCAGGACGTGGGCAAGCTGGCGCTGCGCGAGGTCGTCCTCAACCGCTACTTCCGGCCGTTCCGCCCGCTCGAGTTCCGCGTCGAGTACGACCGGCTGCGCTCGCTGCGACTGCTGGACTCGCTGGCCACGCTGCCCGAGGACACGCGGCCGCTCTTCACCACCGCGTTCCTGGGCCTGTTCCGCGTGCTGCACTACCTGGCGCATGTGGACGCGGAGGCGCAGCCGCCGTTCCCTCGGCGGATCCGCGTGCTGTTGGCGCTCGTGCGGGGGGAGTGCTCGGCGCTGGCCAACTACATGCACACGGAGCTGTCGCCCAAGGCCGGCCCCAAGCCGCTCCAGGCGGCCGCGCTGCGCGCCGCGCGTGACCTCGCCAAGGAGACGGACCGCATCGCGCGCGAAGTGCTCGTGGACCTGGACCGCGAGCCCGAGGCGCCGCGCCGCGCCGCCGATGCCTTCACCACCGTCCTGCGCGCGCAGGTGGTGGCGCTCGCCGAGGCCCTCTTCCCCGGCGCCGCGACGGGGGACGACGCCTTCGCGCAGCTCACCAGCGCGCAGGACGCCGCGCTGCGACTGCGCAAGGACCTGTGGGTCTACGCGCAGTTGTGCCGCGCGGCCGAGGCGCACCTGCGCGCCGACGACGTCCCGTCCGCCGAGCGCGTCCTGGAGGCGCTCCGCTCGTTCCTCGACTACTTCCACGACGGCGGCTACCAGCTGCTGCGCTACGCGGACTACGACGCGTTCGACCGCTTCACCTCGCTGCTGGTGGAGCTGCCCTGGCCACCCGAGGGCCCCGGCATCCGCAGCCGCCTCGCCGAGGACCTGCGCCGCTTCTCGCAGACCCTCGAGACGACCTTCCACGCGGTCAGCCGGCGCGCGCTGCTCCAGGGCCGAGGGTTTGATCGCCAGGAGGCGGAGGCCTTGCGCGACCGCTTCCTGCCCCCCGCGGCCCGCTAGAGCCCCCCTCACGGGTTTGCCTCGGCCCCGCCCGTTGCGATAGAGACCCGCCGCTGTTTCACCCAGGACACGCACTCTCCGCGAGGGCGTGGCATGGGGACGGGGCGAGGCGGGTCGGGTGATGAATCTCGGACACGGTTGTCACGGTGGCGCGGATGAATTCCGCATTTCTTGGCGAGGCCCTGCCGGAGAAGGGGCCGGAGGTGCCGGGCCGCGGCGCCAATTCGCTAGGAGTTCCAAGGGGTTGGTGGACACACCGGCTCGCTCGGGGGCGAGCGGCCTGTCACAGCGGGATGGCATGCTGATTGCTCTTGTGTGCGGCGCGTCAGACCACTGATGAACGGTAGGGCTCCCATCCGGCCCGGAGTCACACCCAGAGAGCGGCAGCAGCGACGCAGCCATCGAGGCGACACCCACATGTCCCAGTCCTTCCACAGCCAGCGCACCCTCTCTCAGACCGCCACTTTCCAGGGAGTGGGCCTCCACTCGGGTACTCCGGTGACGCTCACCCTGCGCCCCGCGCCGGCGGGCCATGGGATTGTGTTCGTGCGCACGGACCTGCCCCGGCCGGTGTCCATCCCCGCGCTGGCGGAGTACGTGGTGGACACGGCGCTGGCCACCTCGCTGGGCAAGGACGGCGTGCGGGTGGGCACGGTGGAGCACCTGATGTCGGCACTGGCGGGGATGGGCATCGACAACGCGCGCGTGGAGCTGGACGGGCCCGAGGTGCCCATCATGGATGGCAGCGCCGCCGTCTTCGCGCAGGTCATCCAGGAGGCGGGTGTTCGCGAGCTGGACGCGCCCCGCGAGTACCTCGTCATCAAGAAGCATGTGGCGGTGGCGGAGGGTGACAAGCAGGCCTCGCTCGCGCCGGCGCGCCGCTTCCGGATCAGCTGCACCATCG
The DNA here is from genome assembly GCA_016458225.1 of Myxococcaceae bacterium JPH2. Lineage (NCBI taxonomy): Bacteria > Pseudomonadati > Myxococcota > Myxococcia > Myxococcales > Myxococcaceae > Myxococcaceae bacterium JPH2. Next base: position 286,520 of record JAEMGR010000007.1, read on the forward strand.
ACTTCGAGCACCCCGTCATCCAGGGCCAGTCCTTCGACGTGGAGCTGAATGACCGCGGCTTCTCGCGTGAGATTTCCCGCGCGCGCACGTTTGGCTTCCTGCGCGACGTGGAGAAGCTCAAGAAGCTGGGCCTGGCGCGCGGCGGCTCGCTGGAGAACGCCATCGTGGTGGACGAGGTGGCCATCCTCAACCCCGAGGGCCTGCGCTTCCCGGACGAGTTCGTCCGGCACAAGATCCTCGACGCGGTGGGCGACGTGTCGCTCTTTGGTCGGCCTGTCATTGGACACATGACGGCCTACAAGACGGGCCATGCGCTCAATCACAAACTCGTGCGCAAGGTCCTGTCCGACCCCAGCGCATATGAGATTGTCACGGTGCGCCGGCCCGAGGCGGAGGGCATGGAGTTGACGATGCCTGGCCTCTCGGGTGGTCTCGAATTGGAGCCGCTGGTCGCGTAGTTCCATTTGCTTGCCAGCTCTGGGCGCCTCGACTAAGTCCGCGCCTTATGTCCTCTATGCGCCCCACTCGCGTCATTCTGGCCGCCGCACTCCTTGCGGCATCCCTCACCACTGGCTGCAACAAGGAGAAGGCTCCGGCGACTGCTCCGACGCAGGCGCAGACCGCGCCCGCAGCCGGTGAGATGGCTCCGGACGCCGTCGTCGCCACGTACGGCAACGGCCAGAAGGTCACCTTCTCCGAGCTGAACGAGCGCATCAAGGAGCCGCTCGCGAACCTCGACAAGCAGAAGTACCAGCTGCGCAAGCGGGGCCTGGAGGGCCTTGTCACGGAGCGCCTGGTGCAGGCCGAGGCGAAGAAGCACAACCAGACGGAGGACCAGTTCCTCAAGTCGGAGATCGACGACAAGATCCCCGCGCCTTCCGATGACAAGGTGAAGGAGGTCTTCGAGGGTGCCAAGGGCCAGCTTCCCCCGGGCGCCACCGTCGACCAGATGAAGCCGCAGATCGTCGAGTACCTCACCGGTCAGCAGAAGCAGGAGCGCGCGCAGGCGCTCTTCGACGAGCTCCGCAAGCAGAACAACGTGCAGTACCAGCTGCCCGAGCCCCCGCGCCCGGCCGCCGAGCGCAAGCAGGTGGCCGCGACCGGTCCGGCCAAGGGCCCGGCGAGCGCGCCCGTCACCATCGTGGAGTTCAGCGACTTCCAGTGCCCGTTCTGCAGCCGCGCCATCGCGACGGTGGACCAGGTGACGAAGACGTACGGTGACAAGGTGCACCTGGTGTTCCGCAACTTCCCGCTCGACTTCCACAAGGACGCGCAGAAGGCCGCCGAGGCCGCTCAGTGCGCCAACGACCAGGGCAAGTTCTGGGAGATGCACGACAAGCTCTTCGCCAGCCAGCAGCAGGGCCTGGGCGTGGACAACCTGAAGAAGTACGCCGCCGAGCTGAAGCTGGACGCGGCGAAGTTCGACAAGTGCCTGGACTCGGGTGAGAAGGCCGCGGTCGTGAAGGCGGACCAGGCGGACGGCGCGAAGGTCGGCGTCAACGGCACGCCCGCGTTCTTCATCAACGGCATCATGCTCTCGGGCGCGCAGCCGTTCGAGGAGTTCAAGAGCATCATCGACGCCGAACTGGCGGGCGGTCAGAAGGCCGAGCAGAAGTAGTTCTCGGAGGCCTCGCGGTGGTGGCGCGACCCAAGGCCCTTCCGAAAGTCAGCGGCGAGTCGGTTTCGCTCGAACTCGAGCGACCGCTCGCCGCTGCTGTTTCTGGCGATCGTCCCCTCGCGGCGCACTTCCTCGCGCCCGAGGGGCTCGTCCTCCTCCAGGACTCGCCCGCGGTCGCCGGCTTCTTCGCCGGGAGCCTGGGCACGTTGTCCGTGGAGGAAGCCTTCGCGCACGTCCTGTCCGGCATCCGCACGGGGCAGCTCGTGGTGCAGCACGGAGCGGTGCGCCGCTCGGTATCCTTCCGGGATGGGCAGGTGGTGTTCGCCACCTCCACCGAGCCCTGGGAGCGGCTGGGCACGGTGCTGACGCGCCTGGGGCTGGTGTCCGAGGCGCGGCTCCAGGAGGCGCTCACGCGGGTGACGTCGTCGCGCCGGCTGGGGCAGGTGCTGACGTCCTCGGGCTGGGTGACGGAGGCGAACCTCTACAGCGCCATGACGTACGTGGTGCGCGAGGTGGTGCTCAACCTCTTCGAGATGAGGGAGGGCAGCTTCCTCTTCGTGGAGACGCGCGTGCCGGTGGCGGACGCGGTGAAGCTGCCCGAGCGCACGCGCGACCTGGTCCTCGCGGGCATCAAGCGCGCGGAGGAGACGGTCCGCCTGCGCCGCGGCCTGCCGGATGACCTGTGGGTGGTGCCGGGCTCCGAGGGACCGCTGCCCGGGGACGAGGCCCTCTTCGCGAAGCTGGGCGCGGGCACCTCGCTGGGCGCGCTGCGCGCGGTGTACCCGGGGTGCCAGTACTCGTTCTACACGTGGCTCCAGGAGGGCCAGCGCGGACGCAACCTGCTCCTGCGCGCGCCGGAGCCCGTCGCCTCGGCCGGGCCCGAGGTCGAGGGCATGGCGTGGGAGCTGCTCTCCGCCGAGGAGCGCTACAACCTCCTGCTGTCCCTGGTGCACCGCGCGCTGCGTGACGCGGGCAACCCCGTGGACCTGCTGCGTGGCTTCCTGGACGCGCCACCGCCGGGCCTGGAGAGCGCCTACGCGGGCGTGGCGCTCGGGCCGGACGGGCGCGTGGATGTGTCGCGGCTGCGCGCGAATGTCTCCGGCAGCGGCGAAGCGGTGGGGCGCGCGCTCGCGCTGGAGGCTCTGGACGCGCTGGTGGCCTACGCCCTGTTCTCCGCGCGCAACGTGCTGCCCGCCGAGGTGGCCGAGCGGCTGGCGAACACCTACCGCACCCTGCAGGGAAGCCCCACGTAGCGCCGCGCACGGGGCTGCGCGCGCGAGCTTCCTGCGCCTGACATCCCCACGCCATCCCACCCCTCGGGCCCTGGTTGCCCTCTCGCGGTGTGCGCAGCTTGCCCTCCCAACGGCCTGCGGGCGGGGAGCGGCGACATGGGCGCGAAGTGGGTGTTGCGGTGGGGACTGTTGGTGCTGTGCACGGCGTGTGGCGCGACGCGCCAGCCCGTGGTGCGGGCCGACGAGGGCGTGGGCGGCTCGGGCAGCGCGGGACAGTCTGGCGCGCCTCGCCGCTACGTGGATGAAGACCTCGGCTTCGAGATCATCCGCCCCACCGCCGAGTGGCAGCTCGACGAGATGAACGAGCGCACCCCGGAGGGCCTCTCCATCCCCGTCATCCTGCGCCACCGCTCCTCGGGCGCGCAGGTGGTGCTCCAGGTGGCGCCCGGCGTCGCGACGCCCACGCAGTTCGCCGAGCGGCTGACGGAGGGGCTGCGTCAACAGCCGGGCTTCACCACCACGGATCCGCAGCCCATCTCGCTGTCGGACAACGCGGTGGGCTTCAACTTCCAGGTGGGGGACGGCGTGCGTGGCCGGGTCGCGGTGCGCGAGGGCAACTCGGGCCGCGTCCTCATGCTGCTGGCCACGTGGCCCACCGAGGCGTCCGCGGAGGTGCTGCGCAGCGTGGACGCCCTGCTGGAGGGCGTCCATCCGCTGCCCGAGCCCGACCACGGCTGAGCGCCGTGGCCGAGCGGATTCGAGTTAGCGCGCGGCGGCCTTGCGGGAGGCCTTCGCGGGCTTCGGCGCGGGGGCCTCGTCGTGCGTGTCGGCCGCGCGCTGGCGCACCAGCTCGACCAGGGTGCGCAGACCCACGCCCGTAGCGCCCTTGCCGAAGTAGCCGCGCTCCTTGGGGCTGGTGGACGGGCCCGCGATGTCCAGGTGCACCCACGGCGTGTCGCCGACGAACTCCTTGAGGAAGAGCGCCGCGTTGATGGCGCCGCCCCAGCGCTCGCCCGCGTTCTTCATGTCCGCGACCTCGGAGCGCAGCGCGTCCTTCTGGAGGTCCGACACGGGCAGCCGCCAGAACTCCTCGCCGGCGTTGCTCGCGGCCTCCAGCACGGACCACATGGCCTCGTCGTCCTCGCCGAACGCGCCGACGATGTAGTTGCCCAGCGCGACGATGCAGGCGCCCGTGAGGGTGGCCAGGTCCACGACGGTGGCGGGCTTGTGCTCGCAGGCCCAGGTGAGGATGTCGCCCAGCACGAGCCGACCCTCGGCGTCCGTGTTGGTGATCTCCACCGTCTTGCCGGAGCGCGCGGTGAGGATGTCGCCGGGGCGGTACGCCGTGCCGGAGGGCATGTTCTCGCACGCGCCGATGAAGGCATGCACGGGGAAGGGCGGCTTGAGCGCGCCGATGACCTTCATGGCGCCCAGCACCGCGGCCGAGCCCGCCATGTCTGTCTTCATGTCCACCATGGCATCGGCGGGCTTGAGCGACAGGCCGCCCGAGTCGAAGGTGATGGCCTTGCCCACCAGCGCCAGCGGCGGACGCTTGGCGTCCTTGGCGTTCTTGGGGATGTAGGCCACGTGGATGAGCTTGGGCTCCTCCACGCTCCCGGCCGTGACGCCCAGGAACATGCCCATCTTCAGCCGCTCGATCTCCTTGCGGCCGCCGATGGTGGCCTTGAGGCCCGCGTCCTTGGCGGCCTCCTGCGCGGCCTGCGCGAGCCGCGTGGGCGTCACCACGTTGGGTGGCTCGTTGACCAGGTCACGCGCCCAGTTGACGGCCTCGGCCACGTTGCGGGCCAGGGTGACGGTGCTGTCGAGCGCCTTGTCCTTCTGCACGCCCTCGGGCAGCAGCAGCGCGACGCGACCCAGCTTGGGCGCGCCCTTGTCCTCCTTCGCGGAGGCCTTGTACTTGTCGAAGCGGTAGGCGCCCAGCTCCAGGCCCTCGACCGTGGCGCGAATGGCCTCGTCGGCGTGGCTGGTGGCCGGCACCGCGATGGCAAGGCTCGCGACCTTCAGGCGCTGGGCCGTCTTGGCGGCGCGGCCCGCGGCGAGCCGGAGGACCTCGGGGCGGTAGCGCGCGCGGGCTCCCAGGCCCAGCAGCAGCACGCGCTCGGCGCCGAGGCGGCCCAGGGTGTGGATGACGAAGGACTGCTCGGCCTTGGCCTTGAAGCCTTCCTGTGCGGCGGCGGCGCGCAGCTTGCCCTCAAAGGCCGTGTCCGCCGAGGCCAGCGGCTCGGGCGCGCTCGGCCCCAGGTCTCCCTCGAACAAGGGGATGACGAGCAGCTCTCCGCTCGCGCGCGTGGCGTCGCCGGTGAGGAGACTGAATTGCATGGGAGCTTGGACTCCTGAACGGATGGAAAGGGGATTTCGGAGCCGGCGACTGTATCGCCCAGGTTGTTACGCGCAAAGCGATGGATTTCACTGAGCCATTGCATTGACGCGTCGCGCTGGCTAGCTGTGAGGTCGGGATGCCCACCCTGTTGCTTCATCTGACCGCCATCGAACGGTTGGCCGCCAATCCTGGCAGCCTGCCGCCGGACTGGGTTCGCGCCCTGGCAGAAGACCTTCCGTACGCGCGCTTCGGCGCGGCGCTGCCGGATCTCCCGCTGTGCGCGGGCGTGCGCGGCGGACTCGCGGCGCTGTGGCCCGAGCGCGAGCTGCCGCTGTTCGCGCGGCTGTACCACGAGCGCGCGCCAGTGGGCCTGGGCCTGAAGATGGCGGAGCTGGTGGCGACCGGTGCGCTCGTGGGCACCGAGCCCGGCATGGCGCTGCTCGCGGGCTACTTCACGCACCTGTGTCTGGATCGCCGACTCCATCCGGAAGTGGATCGCCTGGTGGCGCGTCACCGGCGGCGGCCGGACAGCGCGCTGGATGCGCACCGCCAGGTCGAGTGGGCACAGACGCTCTTCTACCTGCGCGAGCTGCACGGCATGGAGCTGCTCGGCACGTCGCGGTTGCGCGAGAAGTTCCAGGTGGTGAAGAGCCCCGGCATCCCGTACCGCGGCATCGGTCGCGGCATCTACGAATTGGTGCGGCTGGCCTCGCAGGAGCGCGTGGGGCAGGCGCCGACGAAGGCGGAAGTGGATGGCTGGGTGCGCGGGCTCTATCTGTCGGGCGTCGTGCTCTCCAGCCCGGTGGGCCGCACGCGGACGCTGCCGGCGTACACGCACCTGTCGTTCCAGGAGCTGTACCGCAACGACACCTTCGACTTCGTTCAAGAGGTGGAGGGTGCGCTGGAACTCACGCGCACGCTCCTTCGCCGGCTCCACGGCTACATGACGCGCGGCACCTTCACGCCGCGCACGCGCGCACGCTTCCTCGAGGAGTTTCCCGAGGGCACCATCGGTGCGAACGCCGCATAGTCCGCGCGGCACTCGCCCTGGAGTGCGACGCGGGCCACTCGGCGCGAGCAGCCGGCCGGGCGGGCCCCATTCCGCGACGGGAATGCCGCTATTCGCACGGGGGAACCGCTCCTATCCTCGGTGAGGAATGACGGTGCTTCTGCTCATGGCGGCGGGTGGTTTGGCGGGTGGCTTGGGCGCATTGCTCGGGATTGGCGGCGGCATCGTCCTGGTGCCCGTCCTGGTGCTGGGGTTCGGCATCCCCATGGAGCAGGCGGTCCCCGCGAGCCTGATGTGCGTGGTGGCCAACTCGTGCGCCGCGGCCGCCAGCTACGTGGAGAACAAGCTGAGCGACATCCGCCTGGGCCTCACGTTGGAGCTGGCCACGGTGCTGGGCGCCATCGTGGGCGGGCTCGTCGCGGCCTATGTCGCCGAGGCCACCGTCGCCATCGTCTTTGGCCTGTTCACGCTCTATGTCGCGCTCCAGATGTTGCTCGTGCGCGCGCCTCGGCAAGAGCCGATGACGGCCGCCAACTACGTGCCCTCGAACTACCCGCTGGGCATCTCGGGCTCGTTCGTGGCGGGCGGGCTCTCCGCGCTGCTGGGAGTGGGCGGCGGACCGCTCAAGGTGCCGTTGATGGCGTACGGCATGCGCGTGCCGTTCAAGGTGGCGAGCGCCACGAGCAACCTGATGATTGGCGTGACGGGCGCGGCGAGCGTGGCGGCGTACGCGTGGCGCGGACACCTGGACCTCACGTTGGTGTCGCCGCTGGTGGTGGGTGTGCTCGGGGGCGCGGTGGTGGGCAGCCGGCTCATGCCGAAGGTGCCCACCGCGGTGCTCAAGAAACTCTTTGCCGGGGTGCTGCTCGGCGTGGCGGGGCAGATGTTGTGGAAGGGAGGGGCGGGATTGTGGCCGAGCGTGTTGAGGTGAGTGGGGGAGAGCCCGAACCCGCCGCCCCGCCTGCGTCCGTGACGGCGGCGGTGGTGACGGCTCCGGGAAGGGGAACGCGCGACGTGCTGCTCACGTCCACGGTGGTGATGCCCGCGGAGCTGGTGTCGGAGCCGGACACCGCCCCGGGCGCGCCCGCCCATGAAGCGCCGCTTCCAGTCGGGCGAGCGGTGGCGGGCGAGCGGTGGGTGGCCCGCGTCCTGCGCGCGGGCGCGGTCATGAGCGGTGGGATGTTTCTCTTATCGCTGGTGCTGGAGGCGCTGCCGCGCTCCCAGGCCGTGCACGTGGCCATCGACTTGTTGCGCAAGGGTGCCGCGTCCATGTTGCTCGTGACGCCCGTGGCGCGGTTGGCTGTGGCGGGGACGCTCCTGGGCGTGCGGGGAGAGTGGCGCTACGCGGCCATCGCGGCCGGGGTGCTGGGGCTCCTGGCCGTGGCGGTGGGCGCGGGCTTCCAGGCCTGAGGGCGAAGAACTTCGCGCGGCCTCGTGCGTGGAAGGGAGCGCGGATTGCTTCCGCCTCTCTTCCCATCCCGAGGTGTCTTGTGCGCGCGCTTCGCCCTGTCCTGGCGTGTCTGGCCGTCGTGTTGTCGTCGTTCCCCGCGGGTGCGCAGTACAACCCTGCCGCGGGCGTGAATGCCCCCGTCGAGCGCGTGCGGGAGCAGGTTCGCCGCGAGGACGGCATCATCGAGACGCGCGAGGTGGCGCGCCCCGCCGCGCGCGATGGCTACGGCAACGCCCTCGGGAATCAGAACGACCTCGCCATCGACGGGGCCTTCGATGGCCAGACGGTGGCGGTGCTCCAGCTCTACACCGGCGAGGGCTTCGACTTCTCGCTCCCCAAGGCCGCGCTCAAGGAGAAGGGCTTCTCGGTCTACCGCTGGGTGAATGCCCCGCCGAAGCCGGCGGAACTGCGCAAGGGCCTCCAGAAGGCCTGCCAGCTGTGGATCATCGCGGATCAGGATCGGCACCTGACGGACGCGCACCTGAAGGTCATCCGCGAGTTCTTCGACGCGGGCCATGGCGTCTACATCTGGGGAGACAACGCGCCCTTCTATGCGGACGCCAACCTGGTGGGCGAGGCGCTGCTCGGGGCGCACATGGATGGCAACGTCGGGGGCGACAAGACGGTGGGGCTCCAGGCCGACTCCAAGGGCCCTGGGCTCTTGCGCCGCCACCTGCTCACGACGGGGCTGGAGTTCCTCTACGAGGGCTTCACCATCGCCACCATCGCGCCCAACCCGCACCTGACGCCGCTGATGTACGGCTCGGCGGGCAACCTCGTGGCGGCCTTCTACGATCGCGACCAGAGGCGGGCCATCTTCGACGGCGGCTTCACGCGCCTGTACACGAAGTGGGACACGGCGGGCACGGCGCGCTACGTGAAGAACGCGGCGGCGTGGCTCGCGAACGCGGAGCGCTTCGGCGACGCGGTGGTGGCCCAGGGGGCGCGCGCGGGGGCCTCACCGCAGCCCCCGTCGCAGCCCTCGCCCCAGCAGTGAGCGCTACACGCCCCGCGCCGTGAAGTGCGCCAGCACGTTGCGCACCTTGGCCACCTCGTCGTGGCGTCCCTGCTCCTCGTAGAGGGGCAGCACCGCCTCGAACTGCGCGCGGGCGGCGGGGAAGTCCTGCAGGTAGTAGCAGGACAGCGCCAGGTCCCAGCGCGCGCGGGCCTCGTAGGTGTGGTCATGCGCCTGCGCGTACAGCTCCGTGGCGCGCAAGAGGTGGGGCCGGGCGCCGTCGTGGTTGCCCAGGAGTCCCTCGGACTCGCCCAGCAGCAGGTGTCCGAGCGCGAGCGCGTCCGGATCATCGCCCTGCTCCAGGAGCGGGATGGCCTCCAGGAAGCGCTTGCGAGCGGGCTCGTACTCGGCCTTCTCCATGCGGATGTCGCCGATGTCGAGCAGCAGCCGGGCCATGCGCTCGGTGTTGCGCGACTGGCGGAAGAGGATGAGGGCCTCCTGGTACTTCTCCTCGGCGGCCTCGGGCTGCCCCAGGGCGCGCAGCGACTCGCCGATGCAGGCGCGGGCCGTGGCCTCGCCTTCGCGGTCCTTCGCTTCGTTGAAGAGGAGGGCGGCCTGGGCGATGCGCTCGATGGCGCCGCGGTGGTCCTCTTCCTGGGCTTTGGCCACGCCCAGGCCGAAGAGGGCTTGTGCTTGTCCGGGCTTGTTGCCCGCAGAGCGGAACAGCTCGAGCGCCTCGTCGTAGAACTGGCGGCTCTGGGCGTGCTCCTCCAGCAGGCCGTGCAACTCGGCCAGGCTCACCAGGCCCTGGCCCACCTGGACGGGCGTGCCAGTGAAGCGCAGGGTGGCCAGCGCGTTCTTCTGCTGCTGGATGGCGTCGCGGATGTGGGCGCGTTCGGTGTCGGAGGGGTGCATGGCTAGGCCTCGCCACCCTTGCGGCGCCGGGACGGCTTGTCCAGCGAATCGTGCTTCTCGGTGCCGTCAGCGCCGTTGCTGTGGGCCGGCTCGTGGTGGGGGACCTTCTCCTTCTCGTGCACGAGCAGCGGAGAGAAGAAGCAGTCCTTCTTCGTGTACTCGTCGAACGCGAAGGCGAAGCGGTAGCTGGCCGCCGCGCGCTGGTTGCAGTCCGTGCGCTCGCAGAACCGGCAGGAGATGCCGCTGGGGATGGCGTCCTTGCGCAGGTCCGTGGTGGGCAGGCCATAGGCCAGGTACTTCGCGTTCTCCGCGTGGGTGCCCAGGCCGATGGAGTACGCGGTGCCCTTCACGATGGAGCCTTCAATGGGCTGCAGCTGCACCTTGGCGAAGCAGAAGTACGTGGTGCCGTCCGGCATCATCGAATACTGCCGCGTGAGCTGGGACGGGTTGAGGAAGGCCAGGTGCACCGCCCACTTGGCGCAGCTTCCGCCGCCCGAGGCGAAGCGGATGCCCGTGCCGCTGTAGCGCTTGGAGATGTTGCCGGCGATGTCCGCGCGCAGGAAGTGGAAGGGGATGCCCTGCCGCTTCGGATCCGACAGGTTGCAGATGCGGTGCGCGACCGTCTCGTAGGTGGTGCCGAAGATGTTGGAGAGCAGCTCCACGTCGTAGCGCGTGCGCTGCACTTCCTTGAAGAACTCGCTGTAGGGCAGCATCAGCGCGCCGGCGAAGTAGTTGGCCAGGTTCACCTTGATGAGCCGCTGCGTCTCCGCGTGCCGCGTGCGCCCCGCGCCGAGGATGCGCTCCACCAGCTTCTCGCGGTCCATCACCAAGAGGCCCAGCGACGTGCCGATCTGGAACTTCAGGGGCTGCTCGGTCAGGTCGGGGGACAAGGTGAGCGTGCGCTCGTCCAGGTCCAGGCGCCGCACCACCGACGAGCCGCTGGTCGCGCGCTCAATCTGCACGCGGAAGCCGAAGCGCTCCTCCAACATGCGCGCGAGCTGGCTGCTGGTGAGCTGCCGCTCCAGCCCGAAGTCGCGGCGCAGGGACTCGGCCTGCTCCTCCAGCTCCGGGAAGTAGTTGCGGTGCTTCTCCAGGAAGTCGCTCACCTCGTCGAAGGGCGAGTAGTCGAAGCGCACGCCCGGGGTGCCGTTGGTGCCCGAGCCGTTCGTGCCCGGGGCGCCCTGGGTGCGCGTGCGCTCCTCGACGTTGAGCTGCGAGAGCACGTTCTCCAGCTGCGTGCGCGTGTTCTTGTAGAGGTTGAAGAGGGCCGCCACCGTGCCGGCGAGCTTGGGCTCGGCGGACAGCGACTGGAGCGACTCCGAGTCGATATCCAGGCTCTTGAGCAGCGGCTCGTCCAGCAGCTTCGCGAGCGCCTCGTCCACGCGGCCTTCGCCCAGCGTGGACATGAACTGCTCGGGGTCTTGATCGAAGTAGCGAAGCGCCTTCCAGAGGAGCGGGAAGGGCATCACCCGCTTCCCCTTCTCGATGAGGTTCAGGTATGCGGGGGAGACGCCCAGGTCCTTGGCCGCGTCGGCCTGCTTGATGCTGCGTGCGAGCCGCAGGCCCCGGAGCTTCAGGCCCACATTGGCGTTGAGTGCGTTGTCGTTGTGCATGGTGCATTCCCCACCGCCGGCCGGGTGAAACGGCGGCGGGCGGGGCTCTGCACCCACTCTGCAAATCGATTTACCGATTTGCAATCAGCGTTTCATGACGCACAGACCCCTGTCGGACGGCGGACGGAGCGGCTGTCCAGCGGTCCGGTGTGGGCAGAAAGGGCCGTAAGTCCATGTCATCACTGGGCTTTCAGGCGGAGTGGGTGTGGGGCGCGCGAGCCTTGTCACACCCTGTCAAACATTTACTGACGCGGCGCGGCGGAGGGCGTCACGGGCTGGTAAATGCCGTCGCGCGCTTTTTACAACCTGCTCAGGCGCCGCCGGCCAGCCGGCCTCCATCGATGGTGACCGTGGTGCCGGTGACGAAGGCGGCGGCGTCCGAGAGCAGCCACGCGACGGTGTGGGCGACCTCGTCGGCCTTGCCGATGCGACCCATGGGGACGGCGCGAGCGATGGGCGCGCGGCGCTCCTCGGGGAGGGACTGGATGCGGTCGGTGAGGATGGGGCCGGGGGCCACGACGTTGATGCGCACGCCGCGCTCCGCGTAGTCGAGCGCGGCGGACTTGGACAGGCCGATGATGGCGTGCTTCGTCGCGCTGTAGCCGGCCATGCCGCGCACGCCCGTGAGGCCCGCGGTGGAGGCCATGTTCACGATGGCGCCGCCCCCCGTCTTCAGCATCGCGTTCACCTCGTGCTTCATGGCCAGGAAGAAGCCGCGCACGTTCACCTGATAGGAGCGGTCCAGGTCGTCCACGGACAGGTCCGCCATCGGGGCCGGCATGTGGCCATCCGCGGCGTTGTTGAACGCGACGTCGAGCCGGCCGAACCGGGCCAGCGTCCGCGACACCAGCTCCTCCACGGAGGCCGCATCGCTCAGGTCCGTGCGCACGGCCAGCGCGGTGCCTCCCGCGCGGCCAATGTCCTCGGCCAGCCGGCTCAGGGCAACTTCGTCGCGAGCCGCCACCACCACCGAGGCGCCCTGGGCGGCCATGACCTTCGCGGTGGCCGCGCCGATGCCGCGGCTCGCGCCAATGAGCACCGCGACCTTTCCGGACAGCGCGAGCGGGGAGGGGTTCGTCGTCGTCATGAATGACTCCTGAAGGGCGCGCGGTGGAGCCCGCGCGCGGTGGCCTCAGGATGGGCAGATGCTTGAAGTCATTCAAGCAATTGCCTGATGAAGTAATGTGAAGACGCGGGGACGGATGGCCTCGGGCTCTGGCAGGCTGGGGTGATGTCAGGCAACTCGACGGGGAAGGCCGCGCTGGCGTCCGAGGTCTGGCGCCATGTCTTCGACTTCTTCATGCACACGCGCCCGCGGCGCGACGCGGTGCTGCGCGACCTGGGGCTCACGCCCAACGACGCGCGCGCGCTCAGTGGCCTGGAGGTGGCGCGAGGCCGCTCGATGCGGGAGCTGGCGGAGGGCTGGGACTGCGACGCCTCCAACGTGACGTGGATGGTGGGCCGCCTGGAGGAGCGGGGGCTGGCCCGGCGCCAGACGGACCCCGAGGACAGGCGGGCCCGCTCGGTGGTGCTGACCGCGAGAGGCGCCCGCGTGCGCCGGCAGCTCGAGGAGGGGATGCATGCGCCCCCCGCCGAGCTGTCCCACCTGGGGATGGATGAACTCGAACACCTGCGCGGCGTGTTCGAGCGGCTGTCCGCGGAGGCCGCGAAGGCGGCCGAGGCTACGCCGCGCGGCGGAAGATGAGCGACACGTTCGTCCCGCCGAAGCCGAACGAGTTGCTCATCACCGCATCCACCTGCTGAGCGCGCGCCACGTTGGGCACGCAGTCCAGCGTGATGCGCGGGTCCTTCCGCTCCAGGTTGAGGGTGGGTGGGAGGATGCCGCGCGTGAGCGCGAGGATGCTGATGACGGCCTCGGCCGCGCCCGCCGCGCCGTTCATGTGGCCCGTCATGGACTTGGTGGATGACACGGCCAGCGTCCGCGCGGCGTCTCCGAAGACGCGCTCCACGCCCTGCATCTCCAGCAGGTCGCCGATGTCCGTGGAGGTGCCGTGCGCGTTGAGGTACCCGATGTCCGCGGGCTTCAGGCCCGCATCGGCCAGGGCTGTGCGCATGGCTCGCTGGGCGCCCTCGTGCTCTGGAGCCGGGGCCGTCACATGGTGCGCGTCCGAGCTGGCGCCGTAGCCCGCCAGCTCCGCGAGGATGCGTGCGCCGCGTGACCGCGCATGCTCGTACTCCTCCAGCACCACCATGCCCGCGCCTTCGGCGACCACGAATCCGTCGCGGTCCACGTCGAAGGGGCGGCTCGCGGCCTGCGGAGCGTCATTGCGCGTGGACAGCGCCTTCATCGCCGCGAAGCCGCCCACCCCGAGCAGGGTGATGGGGGCCTCGGCGCCGCCGGCCACCGCCGCGTCGAAGTCGCCGCGCTCGATGCCCCGCGCGGCCTCACCCAACGCGTGGGCGCTGGTGGAGCACGCGGAGTTCGTCGACCAGGACGGGCCCTTGATGCCGTGGCGCATCGTCACGTAGCCGGGCGCCAGGTTGATGATCATCTGCAGGATGAAGAACGGGCTGATGCGATCCGGCCCCTTCTCCATCGCGCGGCGGTACGTCTCCTCCATGCTGGAGATGCCACCGATGCCCGAGCCGATGATGACCGCCACGCGCTCCGCGTTGGCCGGGGTGATGCCCAGCCCCGAGTCCGCCAGCGCCATGTCCGCCGCCGCCACCGCGAACTGACTGAAGCGGTCCATGCGCCGCAGCTCGCGCTTGTCGATGAAGTCCTCGGGGTGGAAGTCCCGCACCTCTCCCGCGATGCGGCAGTCCAGCCGGCTCGCGTCGAACAGGGTGATGGGTCCCACCCCGCTGCGCCCGTTCACCAGCGCATCCCAGCTCTTCTCCACACCCGTGCCACAGGGGCTGATGAGCCCCAGCCCCGTCACCACGACCCGTCGTCGCATTGCTGACTCCCTCGCATCATGTCCGGGCCAGCCGCCGGCCCGACTCTCGGCCTCGCCCCGGCATGTCGCGGTCCGATACTATGATGGTCATCATTTAATGAAAGAGGCAGGTTTCTTCGAACGATTCGTCGCTTGCTGGGCAAGGAAAGGCCCGGGAGCCCATGTGGGCTGGACAGCCGAGGCGGCGGGTGCGAAATGGGATGATATCCATCATTCCATCCGTGAAGGAGCACCGATGAGCGACGACGTGGGAGCGGTCCGCACGCGCACCGTGACGTGGCGGGACACGCGCGAAGGGGTGAGCGCGGCGAAGACGATGTCGGGCCTGGAGTACCTGCGGGCCATCGCTCGCGGAGCGCTGCCTCCCGCGCCCATCGCGGTGGTGCTGGGCTTCACGGTGAAGGACGTGGCGGAGGGGAAGGTGGTGTTCGAGGTGGCGCCGGGAGAGCACCAGTACAACCCCATCGGCACCGTGCACGGCGGCTTGGCGGCCACGGTGCTGGACTCGGCGATGGGGTGCGCGGTGCACACCTTGCTTCCGGTGGGCACGGCCTACACGACGCTGGAGCTGCATGTGAACTACGTGCGCCCCATCTTGTGGGACTCGGGCCCGCTCACCTGCACCGGCGAGGTGCTCCACCAGGGAGGGCGGGTGGCCACCGCGCAGGGGCGACTGACGGATGCCTCGGGGAAGTTGTATGCCCACGGCACCACCACATGCATGCTGTTGCGCCCTCCTTCGGCCGGAGGACGTGAGTAGGAGGACGAATGCGGTACGGACCCGAGCACAAGCAGGCCACCCACGCGCGCATCCTGGCCGCGGCGGAGTCGCTCTTCCGCACCGCGGGCTTCACTGGCGCCAGCGTGGAGCGGGTGATGCGGGCCGCGGGCATGACGGTGGGTGGCTTCTATGCGCACTTCGCCTCCAAGGAGGCGCTGCTCGCTGAAGCCATTGGCGAGTTCATGCGCAAGACCGAGCCCCGCTGGGTGGGTGGCCTGGAGGACCTGTCGGGCACGGAGTGGGTGGCGCACTTCGCGCGCCGCTACCTCTCGCGACAGAACCGGGACAACCTGGAGACGGGCTGCATGGTCCCGTCGCTCCTGTCGGACCTGACGCGGGGGCCGCCCGAGGCGCAGGCCGCGTTCGCGCAGGGGGTGGAGTCGCTCGTGGCGGAGGCGACCCGCCGCGTGCCGGGCGCGGAGGGCGTGACGGCGCGGCAGCGCGCGCTGGCCACCCTGGCGCTGTGCTTCGGGGCGATGACGCTGGCGCGGGCCACGTCCTCGCAGGCGCTGTCGGACGAGGTGCTCCAGGCGGCGCGGGCCTTTCTGGTGGCGGAAGACAAGGACCCGGGAGAGAGGGCCGCGCGCGCCGTCAAGAAGAAGGCGCGGTGACCTGAAGGCGGCTTCGGGGGTGTCACCCACGGATCAGCCCGTGGGCGGGAAGTGTTGGCCACGATCCAAGACGGGCGCGGGGGCTGTTTGCGAAGCACGTCCGTCCGGTCAACCTGTTGCTTCCTTCCTGCACAGGAGAAAGTCCCGTGGCCGATCTCCGTCCCTTCCGTGGTGTCCGCCCTCCGAAGGCCGTGGTGCAGCAACTCGTGGTGCCTTCGTCCGACAGCATCTCGCTGGAGGAAGCGCGCGCGGACGTGCGCGGAAACCCCCGCAGCTTCTTTCGCATCTGCCGACCCGAGGCGGACCTGGCTCCCGACGCGCCTCGCACCGTGGCGAAGCTGGCGGCGCTCGGGCGCCACAACCTGGAGTCCTTCCTGGCCGAGGGGTGGTTGCGCCAGGACGAGGCCGCCCACTTCTACGTGTACCGGCAGCGCATGGGAGACCACGTGCAGGTGGGGCTGCTCGCCTCCGTGAGCGTGGCCGAGTACGACGCGGGCCTCATCAAACCGCACGGCCCCACGCGCCCGGACACCGAGGCGGTGCGCACGCGCCATGTGGACGCGCTCGGTGGGAACGACGAGCCCGTGGTGCTCGTGTACCGGGCCCGCGACACGCTGGACGCGCTCGTCTCCGAGGCGATGCGGGGCCCTTCCGAGTATGACTTCACCACCGAGGAAGGCATCCGCCACACGTTCTGGTGCGCGCGCCCGGAGCTGAGCGTGCACCTCACGGATGCGTTCCGCGCCGTGCCCTCGCTCTATTTGGTGGACGGGCACCACCGCGCGGCGGCGGCCTCGCGGGTGAACGCGCTGCGCGAGGCGCGCCGCGAGGGCCGAGGGCACTGCCGCTTCATGGCGATGGTGTTCCCCCACGACCAGGTTCGCGTCCTGGAATACAACCGCGTGGTGAAGGACCTGCACGGCATGAGTCCGGGCGTGTTCCTCGAACGGCTCTCGGAGCGCTTCGAGGTGAAGCGAGGCGCCCGGCCTCGGCCGGAGCAGGAGCGCCGCTTCGGCATGTATCTGGAGGGTACGTGGTACCAGCTCACCGCGAAGCCGGGCACGTTCGAGCGGACGCCGCTCGGCCTCTTGGACGTCACCCTGCTGCAGCAGAACGTGCTCTCGTCCCTCCTGTGGGCGGGGGGCCCCCACGCGGAGGGCCGCGTCGAGTCCGTGCCGGGGAGCTTGGGCACCGGCGAGTTGGAGGCGCGGGTGGACTCCGGCCAGTTCCGCGTCGCCTTCGCGCTGTTCCCCGCCAGCATCGAGCAGGTGCTGGCCGTGGCGGATGCGGGAGAGGCCATGCCAGCGAACTCCGTCTGGCTGGAGCCTCGGCTGCGCACGGGGCTGGTGACGCACGTGTTCAGCTGAGCTTCCCGCGTGCGCGAGGGTCGCGATGAGGACGCGCGCTGTCGTCCTCATCGTCGTCCTGGGCTGGATGGCGAGTGCGTGCGCCACCGCGCGCGCGCGCCGTCCGCCGGGCGACCCCACGGCGCTGCGCTACAACATCTCCTGCACGCTCGGACCTGAGCCTGCGCTGGACGTGGAGGTGGTGCTGTTGCCGGGCGGGCCTCGGGACTTCCTCTTCAGCCAGCCCGGTGGCGTCGACACGGTGTGGGCCGCGTTCGAGCACGGCGATGTCCGCGCGCTGCGAGTGACGGCGGGGGGCGTGCACGTGCCCTCCTCGGCTCGCTTCCTGCGCTACCGCTATGCGCCGGACGCGCGGCACCGCGGACACGGCCCGGGGCTGTTCACCGGCATGGGGGACGCGGGTTCATTCCACGTCGCGGGCCGCGCGTACCTGCTCCGGCCTCGTGTGGTGACCCCGGGCTTGCGCGTGGAGCTGTTCGTCGAGGGCGCGGAGGCGCTGCTGCCCTGGGCGCCGAGTGACGGCGGGCTCTATCACCTGCGCGGCGAGGACCTGGTGGACTCGGGGTTCCATGGGTTCGGCGGGCGGCGCTGCCTCGTGCGGCTGGAGAACGCGACCGTGGAGGTGGCCATCCTCGGGCGGCTGACGCAGCTGCGTGATGCGGACGTGTGCGAGTGGATCCGTCAGGCCGCGGTGGAAGTGGCCACCGTGCGCCACGCCTTCCCGTATCCGCGCGTCACGGTGCGCGTGGTGCCGATGCCCGGTGATTCCGACGCGGGACTCTTTGGGATGGTGCTGTGGAGTTCGCCGCCCAGCATCTCCATCCTCGTGGGGCAGGACGCTTCGCGCGAGGCGCTCGGTGGCGACTGGGTGGCCGTGCACGAGATGCTCCACCTCGCGCATCCCGCGCTGCTGCCTCACGTCCCCTGGCTCACCGAGGGCCTGGCCACCTACTACACGGAGCTGGCGCGAGCGCGCTCAGGTCGGCAGACCGCGCAGCAGGCCTGGGCGGAGCTGCTCGCGGGCTTCGAGCGCGGCCGGGAATCGGCCGGTGCACGGACCATGGCGGAGGTGGTGGAGCACGGCGACTACATGTCCACGTATTGGATTGGCGCGCTGTTCGCCCTGCATCTGGACGTGGAGTTGCGGCGCGTCAGCCATGGCACCCGGCGCTTGGAGGACGTGCTGGAGTACCTCGCGCGCCAGGGGCAGACCTCCACGCTGGGCGCGTTCGGCGTCGCGGTGGATGCCGTGGCGGGACAGCCCCTGTTCGATGCGCTCCTGGCCCGGCACCTTCCCCGGCCCGCCTTCGCCGAACTGGAGGGGTTGCTGCAATCCCTGGGGGTTCGACAGGGTCCCCAGGGCGTCACGCTCGCGCCTGCCCCGGAGGGGGCCTTGCGACAGGCGCTGGATGGGGAGCGCCCGAAGCTGTAACCCGCTGCGTCGGACCTGCGTAACGGATGCATCCGTGGAAACACGGCATCCGTAGTGGAGGTCCACCATGACGCGAACCATCCTGGCGCTCGCCGCGGTCCTGGCCTTGACCGCGAACGCGGCCGAGCCCACCCCCGCCGCGCGCTCCTTCATCTTCAATGATCCGAATCACCGGGACACGGTGATGTTCGTCCTCGACGCACCGCTCGAGGTCATCAACGGCCTCTCCAATGAAATCCGCGGGCGTGTGGACGTCCAAGGCACCAAGGTGAGTGGAAAGTTCCAGGTGCCGGTTCGTTCCCTGAAGACGGGCAATGACACCCGGGACGGGCACTTGCAGAATGATCGCTGGCTGGATGCGCAGAAGCATCCGGACATCGTGTTCGAGTTCAAGGATGTAGTGCTCCCCACTGCCCCCGAGGTGGGCAAGCCCTTGAAGGTGAAGGCGAAGGGACAGTTCACGGTCCACGGCGTGACGCGCGAAGAACCCGTCGAGGTCACGGCGACGTTTTTTCAAGAAACGGCTGAGACCCGGAATCGCGCGGCAGGTGAATTGTTACGGGTCCGCGCAAAATTCCAGATTCCGCTGGAGGCCTATGGCGTCAAGCGGACCGAAGCGTTGGTGCTCAAGGTCGGGGAGACCGCAGAGGTCTCCATCGATGCCTGGGGCTCGACGCAATTCAAGCTGTAGTTCCCCCCAACGCAGTACGAAAGGAAGCGAAGCACCATGAACGTCAAGGCTCTTGCGGCGATCGTCGGCACCCTCTCCCTCGGCGCGCTGGCCACCGGCTGTGCGTCCACGAAGTCCGCGGAGGGCCCGCAGGCGGCCTCCTCCGAGAAGGGCGCCGAGGGCAGCTGCGGCGCGAAGGCCACCGAGGCGAAGGGCTCCGAGGCGAGCTGCAACGCCAAGCACGAGGCCACTCCGGCGGCCACCCCGGAGAAGGGCGCGCAGGGCAGCTGCGGCAACGGCTCCTGCGGCCAGAAGAAGTAAGACGTTGGGCCTTCACGGGCCCGCGCGCTGAACTCCGGGCGGTGGGAAGGAAGCTTCCCGCCGCCCGTGTTGTTCCACGCCACCTTGAATCAGGAGTCCCACGTGCCCGCGAGCTATGCGCACAGACATGGGCTGAGAGCACTCGGCGCGGGTATCGGGCTGCGCCGCGATTTCTATGAGGCGCTGCCGCGCACGGAGCGGGCGCTCGACTGGGTGGAGATCATTCCCGAGAACTTCCTCACGCTGGGCGGACGTCCGCAGCGCGCGCTCGACGCGTGTCGCGAGCGCTGGTCCGTGCTGCCTCATGGCGTGGGCCTCAACATCGGCGGGCCGGACGCGCTGGATGAGGACTACGTGTCCCGCCTGGCGGCGCTGGTGCGGCGCGTGGATGCGCCCTTCTTCTCGGATCACCTCTGCTATTCGAGACTGGGCGGGGTGCACCTGCACGACCTCTTGCCGCTGCCCTTCACGGATGCGGCGGTGGAGCACGTGGTGCCGCGCGTGCGTGAGGTCATGGCGCGGGTGGGGCGGCCCTTCCTCCTGGAGAACCCCAGCTACTACGCGAAGATGCCGGGTGGCACGTTGGCCGAGGCCGACTTCCTGCGCCACGTGGTGGAGCAGGCGGACTGCGGGCTGCTGCTCGACGTGAACAACGTGTACGTCAACGCGATGAACCACGGCTATGACCCGCGCGCCTTCGTGGATGCGCTGCCGCTGGAGCGCGTGGTGCAGATCCACCTCGCGGGGCATGAAGTGCGCCCGGACGTGCTCATCGACACGCATGGCGCGTCGGTCTGCGACGACGTGTGGGCGCTGTATCGCTACACGCTTGCGCGCACGGGTGCGGTGTCCACCTTGATTGAGTGGGACCAGGACATCCCCTCGCTCGACGCCGTGTTGGACGAGGCCGACCGGGCACGCATTGTTCTGCGCGAGGAGCCGCGCCGATGAAGCCGGAGCTGAAGCACTTCTTCGACTCGATGGGCGCCTACTTCGAGGGTGCGCCCGAGGGCGCGGGCCTGGAGCGCCTCTATGCCGCGCACCCGGGTTGGGAGACGCCGCGCACGCGCACGTCCCTCTACGGTGGCTTCGTGCGAGGGCATGTCCGAGGCGCGCTGGAGAAGCTCTTTCCGCTGAGCCGCCAGGGCGTGGGCGAGGCGGCGTGGGACGCGCTGGTGGAGGAGTACACGCGCACGCGCCCGGCTCGGCACTATGAAATCAATCGGCTGGGCGAGGCCTTTCCTGGCCATGTCGCGGACCGCGTGGAGGAGCTGGGGTTCGCGCCGCACGTGCCCGCGCTCGCGCGGTTCGAGTGGGCGGACTTCGCCGTGTTCGCCTCGGAGGAGGTCGTGCCCGGCGCGGTGGACCGGCTGACTGCGAACCCGACCCTGACGGTGCTGGAGCACGCGTTCCGCATCTGCGCGCACGTGCGAGCGGGCGATGCGCGCGCGGTGCCCGAGGCGGGTGAGGAGCTGGCGCTGCTGTGGCGTCACCCTGGACAGCTCGCGACGTTCTACATGGAGGCCACGCCCTCCGCGCTCCTGGTGCTGAAGATGGCGGTGGAGGGACTCACGGCTGAGCACGTGGCCGCAGCCACGGGGATGAGCGAAGCCCAGGTGCGCGCCGACGTGGTCCGCTTCGCGCGCGATGGCCTGGTGTTGCTGCCGCCCGAGTCACCGTAGGTCGTTCGCGCTCGGCGTGGAGGCTCACGGGCGTGCGCGATGGATGGGGTTCTGCTGGCGCCTGTGCCTCCGTTGAACACGGGCCTTGTGCGCTCAATGGGATGCCGGAGCTTCGTGGGTGCGCGAGGCGCTCAGCACCGGCGCCTGCTCTGGCTCCAGTCCATCGAAGAACGCGCTGCTGCGGACGGCCGCTCCGATGGGGCTCAGGTTCGGGAAGGACTCCCGACGGTAGGGCACGCCATCGCGGCGCACGTTGCCGAACAACATCTTCACCGGCCCTCCACCGTGCGCGCTCAGCGCCAGTCCCTGCGCGTCCAGTCGCCCCTGGAAACAGTGTCGCGCGATGTCCCTCCACGTCGTGCCATCTGGCGAGCCGGCCCCCGTGGCGCACGTTCGCTCTTTCTCGCGAGTGACGGTCATTCGGAGGAAGGCGATGCCTCGTGTCGAGACCGCCGCCCGCGGGCCACGCGCGGGTTCAACGGCGCGCGTCGTGCCTCCGGTCGAGTCGCGGTATTGAACGCGCAGCGGGTATTTGTCCGCGGGGCGGCACACCGCGAAATAGCGTGCCCCTGGCTCGGTTCCGTCGCGGGCCATCAGGCACCCCTTGGCCCAGGCGTTCACATGGCTGTCCGCGGGATGGACCTGCGCGGTCCACGTGTGAGTGACCGCGTCGGTGCTCGGCTCCCAGGCGAACGCAAAGCTGTCGCGCGTGCTCCAGAGATCTCCCGAAGAGGTCTCCGCTCCGAGCAGGTCGAGCGGCTCGCGATTGCCCGCGCACGGGAGGTCTCCGAGGCAATCGAAGGGCCACGCGGGATGGTGCCGCAGTGAAGCCCACGGAGAAGGCCCCGCGTTCACCTTGTCCGTGGCGAGGTGATTGGCCTGTGCCCTCAGGGCCGCGAACCAGGCCTCTGGCGAGTTCACTCCCCAGACGCGACTGACGAAGCCCTCGGCGTGGATGCGCTCGGCCAGCTTCACGCGGGAGAGCTTCAAGTTGAAGAACACCACGTCCGCTCGCGCGCTCACGCGTGTCGCGTCGCTCAGGTCCGGAGCGATGAACGCCAGTCGCTCCACGGCTTCGGATCCACCGGCCACGTAGGTATCGAGGCGTCCTCCACTCGCCGAGAGCGAGCCCCCGGTGAGGACGACGAGGAACCTCCCGCGCAGCGCGTCCAGCGACGGCCAGCGGCACGCGCCCGTCACGGCACGCTGAAGCGAACTCGCGCCGGGACAGGCGGCCATCAGGCGCGCGGGCGTGACGACCCAAGCGGGGTCCAGGTGCTGGAGGATGCGCGCGTCGAGGTCCTCGGGGCGCCGCGTGCGCTCGAAGCCATCCTTGAGGTCCAGCCACACCGTGACGACTTCATGTCGAGGATGCGCGAGGTGGAATGCGCGCAGCACATCGAGGCAGTCCGAGAGCCGATCGCACGACGTCCCCGGCGCGGAGCTGTCGTGGTAGACGAACCAGTCGCCTGGCGTTCGAGGCCGACCGCCCTTGCCATTGTGCAAGTCCAGCTCGACGGAGCGGATGCCGTGGAACACGAGCTGCTCCAGCAGCGCTTCGTCGCGCTGATAGGCATTGTGCGAGGACTTCTGCCGCACCTCGTTGTAGGGCGGCGCCTCCGTCGCGAGCGCGGCGGTGGCGATGAGCAGCGCAGCGAGAAGGGCCAGCGCGCCGCCGGACATCATGAAGAGGGAGGGCTCCGGAAGACCAAGGCAGGGCCCAGTGTGGCAGACGCGCACGGCCGCGAGAAACGCACGGGGCCTCGGCGGCCTGCCTGCCGACACTCAGCGTCCGCCAGTCATCCCCGCTCCGCGCGAGTGTGGCCCTGATGGGCGAAGCGTCAGTCGCCTTCGTAACGGGAGATGCCGCGCGCGGTGGCGATGTACCGCCCACCCTCGGGCCGCGTCGCGAGCGCGCGCACGTCCGCGTCGAGCAGGCCATCCTGCGTGCCCAAGGGCGTGACGATGTCGCGCGCGAGGTCGTAGCGCACCAGCCCGTTGCGAGTGCCTGCCCACAGGACGTCGACAGGTGCGGCTCCGGCGACGGGATGGCGCTCGAAGAGGAGCGCCTGCACCTGCTCGTCGGGGAGGTTCCAGGGCGAGGCACGCAGCGCGGGACCCTCTTGGCCCAGTGCGCCGAAGCCTCGCCGCGTGCCCACGTAGACCTGTCCCTCGGGGCTCACCGCGACGGACAGGACGTCCACGTCGGGCACCTCTGGGGGCACGTGCATCACCACGGACACGGAGGCCAGCGCGGGCTCGAAAGGTTGCTCCACGCGCAGCGTCACCTCGGCCAGTCCCTCGGGGGTGGCGGCCCAGGCCTTCACGAACGGGCCGGACGTGGACGGCGACAGAACGAGCTGGCGCACCGCGAAGCCCTGGAGCGCCCGACGTCCCACGAGCTGCCCCGGCGCGCCGCCCGCGGAGGGGTTGCTCGCACGCGTGAGGACGAGTCCGTTCTCGGTGCCCAACAGCAGCAGGTCCGGCGTGGCCCGCGCGGCCACCGCGAGCACCTTCTTGTCGGAGAAGAGCAGGGGACCGCCACTGTGGCGCGTGCAAACGAGCCCCACGCACCGCGCCACTCCCGCCTCGGTGCCCACGAAGAGGACCTCGCCCGAGTCCGTGGGCAGCACCGTCAGCGCGCGCGCAGGCGCATCCTGCGGCATGGCCGCGACAGGCGGCATCCCCACCCGGAAGACGGTGGCCGCGGCGCCGTCCACGTAGCGGAGTCCTTCGGACGTCTGCGCCAGCGCGGCCACGGACTTGTCCGTGGTGAGCACCGTCTCCACCAGCTTCGCGCCCGAGGCGCCCATCACCGTGAACGAGGCCGCGCCTCGGCCCACCGCACCGGCCTGATCCGTCGCGCGGAGCACCACGGTGTGTTTGCCCGGCGAGGGCTGCGTCAGGGTCGCGGTCGAGCCCTTGATCGCGAGGGCATCCCCCAGGTTGTCCAGCCACGCCAGCTCGGCGAGGACGCCAGGCGGATCCACATCCTTCGCGGAGCCCACGGCGGTGATTTCACTGCCCACGCGGCAGGGCATGTCCAGGCAGCTGACGCCGGCCTGACGGACCACGCCGATGGTCACCTCGGGCGCGCCGTTGACCGTGACAGGCAGCGTGGCGGAGCACGAGAGCCCGCGCGGATCCGTCACCGTGAGCGTGAGGGTGTGAGGGCCGGGCGAGACGAGCCGGCGCGTCACGGCGCTGGGCCCACCCGCGAGCATCCCATCGCGCGTGGAGCTCCACACGAAGCGCAGCTCGCCCCGAGGATCCTCCGTGTCCAGGGCGGTGCCCTCCAGCGACAGCGGCACGCCCGCGTTCAGCACGGCACCGGACACGGGCGCTTCAATGGCGCACGCGCTGGGCGCGGTGTTGGGGACGACGCGGACGGGCCGCTCCGCGCAGCCTTGAAGCGTGGCGTCATCCGGATCCGCCGCGCAGGCGGAAAGGACCTGCGAGCCCGTCACGTCCAGCGGGATGTTCAACTCGAAACCGGTGCCCAGCGACGCGGGGGATGCGGTGGTCGTCCACGTCGGAGCCAGGACAGCGCCCGTCTCGGGATCCACACAGCGACCCTTCAGCTCCTGTTCACTCCCAGGAGAGAGTCGGGCGCCGTCCTCGCGGGGCAGCGCGATGTCGCACTGGGGCGGAAGGTTGGTGACGAGCCGCACGCGGACGCTGTCCGTGGCCGCATGTCCACTGCCATCCAGGACCCGCGCGACCACGGTGAACTCACCGGGTGTCGTGAAGAGATGCGCCAGCGTGGGACCTTTTCCCAGCGCCACACCTCCGGGCTCCAGCGTCCACGCAATCGTGTCGTCCAGGTTGCCCGGGCCTCCCGGGGCGTCGAAGTCCTGCGCGGTGGCGCGAAAGGAGACCGTCGCATCGAGCGGAGGCGCCGCGCCGCTCTTCACGAAGACCTCGGTGCGCTCCGGGCGGGTGATGAGCACCGCGGGCGCGCGGTTGGAGCGAACTGTCACCGACACGGTGGCCGAGGCGCCCTCGCCCGTGGCCGTGTCCGTGGCCAGGCAGGTGAGCGTGTCTTCACCGGGCACGGTCAACGCCGCGCGCGCCACATCCGCCGAGGCCAGCGGGCCTGACAGCTCCGACGTCCAGCGCACTTCGCCCGAGCCCAGGCGCTTGCCGCTGGCGGAGCGGGCCTCGCACTGCAGCGCGAACGACTCGCCCAGGTTGAACGTGCTGCCAGGGGCCGGGGCGTGGACCGTCACGCTGGGGGCTTCGTGGTCCAACACGCGAACGGTGATGGCGTCGCTGGAGGACAGCCCGCCGGAGTCCACCACGGTGGCCGTCAGGGTGTGCTCGCCGGGAACCAGCAGGGTGGCGGAGGCGTGCGAGCCGCTCGCGAGCTGTCCCGATACGGAGGAGACCCACAGCACGCGTGCTTCCACCGCGTCGCCGTCCTCCGCGTCCGAGACCGTGGCCGCCAGCTCCACCGGTTTCCCGGCGCGGACGAGTGTGTCCACCTGGGGCTGGAGGATGTGCACCGTGGGCGCGTGGTTGGCCGGCGGCGCTGGAGGGGGATGCGACTCACAAGCCCCGAGGCCCAGGAGGGCGAGCAGGAGCAGGGTGGGAGGACGGTGGGGAGAGGGGAGAGCCTTCACGGGGCCTCAGTCAGCGGGCCGGCAGACGCGTCCAGCGGCGGCGCGTCCGCACTTGAGGGGAGCGGGGCAGTCGCGATTCGTGGTGCACGGCACGGTGCAGGCGCCCTCGACGCAGAGTCCATTGAGGAGCCCCTGCTCGCGGCAGCGCGCGTCACCGTCACAGCCCGAGGCCAGGAGGAGGAAGGCGTGGCAGCCCGCGAACTGCGACGTGTCCGGGCGGCACTGGCCTTCCTGGCACGCGAAGCCTGGCGCACAGGCGTGCTCGTCATCGCAAGCGGCCACGCACGCGGTGCCGCCCTCGGGCTGTGGCTGGCAGCGAGCGCCATCCAGGCATTGCCAGTCGCCCTTGCAGGGCGCGCACGTCGCGCTGGGGGCCTCGCAGCGCGAGTCATGGCACGTGAGCCCTTTGCCGCACTGGGAATCTTCGTGGCACTCCACGCACTCGCCCGAGGCGTCGCACACGAGGCCGGGCTCACAGCCCACCGCGCGGCAGTCCGGTCCAGGAGCGGGGTCGCCCAGCTTCAGGTCGACCTTCACTTCCTTCTTTTCGCCCATGCCCACGCACGCGTCGGTCGTCGCCGGAGGCACGTCCGGGGCGGAGACGCTCAGCGTGTAGCAACCGTCGGGCAGGGGACCCAGCCGAAGCCGTCCCTGGCTGTCGAGGCTCAGCAACTGGAAGGGCGTGCCCTCCACGGTGACGCGCGCCGCGTCCACCGAGCCGCCGCGAATCGCCTTCACCCGCAGGTCGAGGAAGCCCGCGAGGCGAGGCGCCAGCTTCTCCAGCGTCACGGACTGTCCGCCCGGCACGTTCACCTTCACGCGCGTCGCCTTCTCCGCGGTGGCGACGACGAACAGCTCCGCGGGGCCCGCCGGAACGCGCTCCAGGACGAACGCGCCCTCCGCGTCCACCTCGCCGCGCACGGAGGGGTCGCCCACCAGGGAGACCCACGCGAGCTGCGAGTCCCACTCGGTGAGCTGTCCCCGGATGGTCCCGGTGCGGAAGGGCGAGTTCTCCAGGTTGCCGCACGCCAGCGCGGCCACCACCAACCCGACGACCGCGGCGATGTGAATGGGCGCGCGCATCAGAACCGATACCCCACTCCCGCATGGCCGCTGGTGAACCCCACCGCCTGCCCCTGGCCGTCCACCACGACGTAGGTGAGCATGAGCTGCGACTGGAGCATCAGCTCCAAGCGCTCACCCAGGCGCCACGCCACGCCACCGACGAGCCCGGGACTGACGGTGAAGTAATGCTGGCCTCCGGCGAAGGACTCCACCTCGAAGGACCGGCTCAGATACAAGGCGGCCACACGCGGGCCGGCGAACAGCGTGAGTCGCTCCCAGCGCCACAGGTAGGGCACCGCCAGGCCCACAGTGAACGTGGTGTAGCCAAAGGGCACCTCACCGCCCGGCTCCAGCAGGAGCCGCCGCCGCCCATGGCTGAAGGCCACGTCCGCGAGCAGCCCGAAGTTGTCGAGCGGCCGGTCCTCCAGCCGCAGCGACACCATGGCCTCCGGCGCGGCGGGGAGCAGGTCCCTGCGGCTGCGGCCATCCACGAAGCTGAACATGCCGCCCAGGAGCGCCAGCGAGCGGTGGGGGAACGTCTCCGCGAGCAGCCGCTCCAGGGGCAGCCGCTCCCCCTCGCGCATGTCCACCTCGCGGTGCACCAGCACGTTGTCGCCCTTGGTCAGCTCCACGGTGCGGCGGCCCGGCACCACCGCCGCGCCTCCCGGCAGGTCGGTGCGCGCCTCGCCGTCCACCTTCAGGGTGAAGCCGTCCAGGCGGGGGTTGTACGAGAACAGCTCCGGTCTGCCCGTTCGGGCGATGCTTCCCGACAGCACCACCGGGTCCGCGCCCACTTCCAGGATTTCGGCGGAGGGCCGCTGGCGTCCCTCGGTGAAGGCGAAGGTGCGGCGGCGCGCGTAGTCATGGGCCTCTGACGCGGTGACCGCGCCGTCGGCGTTGCGGTCCGCGCCTCCCGTGAGGCCCTCGATGAGGAAGTGCGTGTAGATGTCGTTGCGCAGGCCCTCGTCCTCGCGGGCCGTCTCGCCCCAGTCGCAGGCGGCGAAGACCATGGACGCGCGCGAGGACTCCTCCATCGGGCGCGCGTAGAAGCCGGACTTGATGCCGGCCAGCTCCGCCTCCAGCTCCTTGGGCAGCAGCGACTTGCCGCTGCCGCTGTGACAGGTGGCCAGCACGAGCAGGCGCCGGCGGCTGGGGAGTTGGTCGAACTCCGCCTTCAGCACGTCCATGGACAGCGCCGTCTGCGGGATGTTGCGGTACGACGCATCGCGCGTGACGAGGTAGCGCCGCAGCTCGCCCTGGTTGTCGCGGGCCAGCGTGCCGTGCGCGGAGAAGTAGACCACCACCACGTCGTCTGGCCGGTTCGCCTCCTGGCGCAGGCGCCGCACCGCCGCGAGGATGGACGCGCGCGTGGTCTCCTCGGGGCGCGACAACACGCGGACCTGATCGAACCGGCCACGGCGGGGATCTCTCAGCGCCTCGCCCAGGTCGTTCGCGTCCTTCGACGAGTAGCGCAGGTTGTGCCACTGCGGGTCGTCGAACTCGGAGATGCCCACCAGCAGCGCCAGCCGGCGCGGAGTGTAGGCCTCGGTCAGCGTCGCCTCGTCGAGCCGCAGGGGCACCAGACCACCCTTGTCCAGGGCGGCTTGGGGGCCCGCGCACGCGGCGAGCGCCGCGAGCAGGATGGGGACGAGGCGCTTCACGGGTCAGCGGGGATTCTGACCGTTCTGGATGCGGACGTCGAACCGCTCCACCGACAGCGGACCCTCCCGCGGCGGTGTCCCGGTCCTGAGCGCCGTGCCCACCTCGTCGGGGGACAGCGGCTCCTCGCCCGGCGCGCCCACCAGCCACAGCGTCAGCCCGCCTGTCTCGCCCTCCAGGCTCACGCCCGCGAGCCCCTCCGGGCCCTCCAGGTCGTGCGTGCCGGACTCCAGCGCGAAGCGGCCCATCAGCTCCGGAGGCTGGCCTGCTCGCTGCTGGAAGAGCAGGGCGCTGCCCGCCTCGGTCGCGTGGTAGCGCAGGAGCAGCACGTCGCCCTCGGGCACCTCCGCGCCCGGGTCCACGCGCCGCAGGTGGCCGTCCGTGCCGCGCGCCACCACCGCCAGCTCCAACGCGATGCGCCCCGCCGGGCCCTTCACGCCCGAGGTCCGGCCGGGGTCCATCGCGCGAGGCACCAGCACCAGTGCCAGCACACAGGCGGCGATTGCCCCCAGCGCCAGGCCCCAGCGCCGCGGAGTGGGGGCGCGAAGCGCGCGGCGGATCCGCGCCAGTCCCACCTCGTCCAGCGCGGGCGCGGGGCGCTGCGGTCCCTGTCCGAGCAGCGCCGCGTCCGAGAGTCCGTCGAGCAGGCCGGGGCCGTCGTGGGTGGCGAGGAAGTCCTCGCAGGTGTCGCAGGGCTCGGCCAGGTGTTCGCGGAAGTGCGCCACGGCCTGCGGCTCCCCCGCCTCCAGGTCGCGAAGCGCTTGGGTGTCCAGGTGTCTCATGACGTCACTCCCTCCGGCCCGCGAGCACGCGCCGCAGCAGCTCGCGCTTGACGCGGGAGCGGAAGCGCTCCAGCCGCATCGTCACGGCGCTCTTGCCCACGCCGAGTTGCTCGGCGATCTCCCGCGCGGACAGCTCGCCCTCGATGTAGAACAACCGCACCGTCTTCTTCTCCTCGCCCTCGGGCAGCTCGTCGATGAGCTGACGCACCACCGCGATGTCCCGTTCCACCTGGAGCGCCTCGGGCATGGCGGGCACGGACTCCGGTCCCGGCTCCGCGGCATCGTCCTCCACCCGTCGGGCGTGGGCCTTGCGCTCCAGGCGGGTGCGGGCGCGATTGCGCGCGATGCTCAACAACCAGGCCTCGAAGGCGCCCACCTCCTTCAGCCGGGGCAGCGCCCGGAAGGCCCGGACATACGTCTCCTGGATGATGTCCTCCACCTCGTCCGGGTCCAGGGTGGCGAAGCCGGCCACCAGCCGCGCCACCATGGGCCGGGTGTGCCGGTACAACTCGCTGAAGGCGGACGCTTCCCCACGGGCAGCCCTTCGCACGTGTTCCGCCAGACCCTCCGAGGAACCCACCTGACCTCCAGACCCGCGTGACCGAACGCCGGCCACGCCCCTCCGATATACGCCGGCCGGGCTGCGGGGAAGCAGTCAGAGCACTCGCTTCTTCGTGCTGGCCCCCAGGGGGGCCTCGGGGGGAAGAATGCGGGCCTCGCTGACTCCCTCTCAAGGACCTTGCCATGCGCATCATCAACTTCAACCCCGGCCCCGCCGCCATGCCCCTGCCGGCGCTCGAGCGCGCCCGAGACGAGTTGCTCGATTTCCAGGGCTCCGGCATGTCCATCATGGAGCACAGCCACCGGGGCAAGGTCTACGAGGCGGTCCACGACGAGGCCATCTCCCTGCTGACCCAGATGCTGGACATCCCCGCGACCCACCAGGTCGTCTTCCTCACCGGGGGGGCCCACCAGCAGTTCGCGCAGGTGCCGATGAACTTCCTCACCCCGGCCGCGCCCAGCGCGGACTACCTGGTGACGGGCGGGTGGAGTGAGAAGGCCCTCGAGGAGGCGAGGTACTACGGGACGCCGCGCGTGGCCGTCACCACGGTGGGGCCGGACAAGCGCTACACCCGCGTGCCCACCCAGGCCGAGCTGCGGTTGGACCCCGGCGCGGCCTACGTCCACTTCACGTCCAACAACACGCTGTTCGGCACGCAGTGGCACACGTTCCCGGAGGTCGGGAACGTGCCGCTGGTGGCGGACATGTGCTCGGACTTCCTCTGGCGGAAGTTCGACGTGAGCCGCTTCGCGCTCCTGTACGCGGGCGCGCAGAAGAACCTGGGGCCCTCGGGCGTCACGGTGGTGGTCGCGGCCAAGGACTTCATGGCGCGGGGCCGCCAGGACATCCCCAAGGTGTTCCGCTACTCGGTCCACGCGGAGAACAACTCGCTGTACAACACGCCACCCACGCTGGCCATCTACCTGGCCCGCAACGTCCTCGGGTGGATCCGCGACCTGGGCGGGCTGGACGCGGTGGAGCGCCGCAACCGCGAGAAGGCCGCGCTCTTGTACGCCGCGCTGGACAAGCACGCGGGCTTCTACCGCGCCCCCGTGGAGCGCGACTCCCGCTCGGTGATGAACGCGGTGTTCTACCTGCCCACCGAGGCGCTCGACGCCACCTTCGCCGCCGAGGCGCTCAAGGCGGGCATGGCGGGCCTCAAGGGACACCGCAGCGTGGGCGGCATCCGGGCGTCGCTCTACAACGCGGTTTCGGTGGAGGACGTGCGCGCCCTGGTGTCCTTCATGGACCACTTCGTGAAGACTCACGGGTAGGCTGCGTCCAACACGCGAAACAGCCCCACCCTGGAGGAGTCCATGAAGAAAGCGACCCTGTCCGCCCTGTTGCTGTCCCTGACGCTCGCGGTTCCCGCCCTGGCCAAGGAGGTCGCGGGGGTGAGCTTTCCCGACACCGTCCAGGTGGATGGCAAGGCCCTGAAGTTCAACGGCGCGGGGCTGCGCAAGAAGATGATCTTCAAGGTCTACACGGCGGGCCTCTACCTGGAGACCCCGTCCCAGGACGCCGCGCAGGTCATCAGCTCGGATCAGGTCAAGCGCGTGCGGATGACCATGCTGCGCGACCTGGAGAAGAAGACCATCGTCGACGCCATCACCGACGGCTTCAAGAAGAACGCGGGCGCGGGCTTCCCGGCCCTCAAGGCGCGGCTGGACACGTTCGCCTCGGCCATCCCCGACCTGAAGAAGGGCGATGAGCTCATCCTCACGTACACCCCCGGCCGCGGCACGCGCGTCACGAGCAAGTCGGGCCAGGAGATCGACGTCGAGGGCAAGGACTTCGCCGATGCCCTGTTCTCCGTGTGGCTGGGCAAGGATCCGGTGGACTCGAGCCTGAAGGAAGGGATGCTCGGCAAGGACGACTGAGCCTTCCGCCCAGCCCTGGAAGTGAAGACGCCCCGCGACTCCAAGAGGAGACGCGGGGCGTTCTGCTGTGCAGGGGTGTCGCGCCGCGTCGTGCCCCCTGGGGAGAGGATGCGCCGGGGTGCTTGCCGGCCGCGGCAGACTTCTGGAATGAAGGACCCAGTCGGTCGTTGACGCCCGTCTGACGTGGACCACCCCCCCGGCCCCTGTCCCTGCTTCCTGGAGATTGCTTTGAAGAGACTGGCACTGCTTGCCGCCTCCTGTGTTCTCGGCACCGCCTGCAAGACGGCGGAGCCCGCTCCCGAGCCCCCGCGCGCCACTCCGGTGGTCACCGCGCCGGCGTCCCCGCCCGCCGCCGAGGTCGCGGTGGCGGATGCGACCAGGCCGGTGCCTCCGGGCCTGGACCTGGCGGTGATGGACACGTCGGTGAACCCCTGTGACGACTTCTACGCCTACGCGTGCGGCGGCTGGCTGAAGGCGACGGAGATTCCGGCGGACCGCTCGCGCTGGTCGCGCGGCTTCGAGACCGTGGCCGAGCGCAACGAGCAGGTGCTGCGTGACATCCTCACCAGCGCCGCGGCCACCAAGTCCGCCGACCGCTCCACCCAGATGCTCGGGGACTACTACGGCGCCTGCATGGACGAGGCGGCGCTCGAGCAGTCCATGCCCGCGCTCAAGACGCAGCTCGCGAAGCTGTCGTCGCTCAAGAGCGCCAATGACCTGGCCAAGACGGTGGCGTGGCTGCACGCCCGCGGCGTGGACGCGCTCTTCCGGATCACCTCGGATCAGGACCTGAAGGACGCCACGCTCGTCATCGGAGTGGTGGACCAGGGCGGCCTCGGCCTGCCGGACCGGGACTACTACCTGAAGGACGACGCGAAGATGAAGGAGGCGCGCGTCGCCTATCAGGAGCACGTGAAGAACGTGTTCCTCTTGCTCGGGGACAAGCCGGAGATGGCCACGCGCAAGGCGCAGGGCATCCTGGCCATCGAGACCCGGCTCGCCGGCGCCGCGCTGTCCAAGGTGGATCGTCGCGACCCCGAGAAGACCTACCACCGGCTGGAGCGCAAGGGCCTGCAGACGACGGCGCCAGCCTTTGGCTGGGACGTGTACTTCAAGCAGGTGGGGCTGCCCGAGGGTGACGCGCTCAACGTGGCGCACCCGCCGTTCTTCCAGACGGTGTCCGCCATGGTGCGCGAGCAGCGCCCGGGCGACTGGGGTCCCTACCTCGCGTACCACTTCGTGGACTCCGTGCGAGACACGCTGCCCAAGAAGCTCCAGGAGGAGTTCTTCCGCTTCGAGTCCTCGGTGCTGACGGGCGCCAAGGAGGACATCGCGCGGTGGAAGAAGTGCGTGCGTGCCACGGACGCGGCGCTGCCGCACGTGCTGGCGCAGCCGTTCATCGCGCGCACGTTTGGCGCGGACGGCAAGGCCACCACCAGCGACATGGTGGGGCAGATCGAGAAGTCCTTCGAGCGCAACCTGGACACGCTCGCGTGGATGGACGCGGAGACGAAGGCCAAGGCGCTGGAGAAGGTCCAGAAGATCACCAACAAGATTGGCTACCCGGACGTGTGGCGCAGCTACGAGGGGCTGAAGCTGGACCGCGCCTCGTTCCTCCAGTCGTACCTGGCCACGGAGGCCTTCGAGCAGGCCCGTCAGCTTCGCAAGGCGGGCAAGCCGGTGGACCGCGCCGAGTGGCTGATGTCGCCGCCGACGGTGAACGCCTACTACAACCCGGCCACCAACGAGATTGTCTTCCCCGCGGGCATCCTCCAGCCGCCGTTCTTCAACCGCGAGGCCTCGGCCCCGGTGAACTTCGGCGCCATGGGCATGGTGGTGGGACACGAAATCACCCACGGGTTCGACGACGAGGGCCGCCTCTTCGACGCGGATGGCAACCTGAAGCAGTGGTGGACGGACGCCTCGGACAAGGCGTTCCGTGAGCGCGTGGCGTGCGTGCAGCGCCAGTACGACGGCTACACCGCCGTGGACGACGTGAAGGTGAACGGCAAGCTCACCCTGGGCGAGAACGTGGCGGACCTGGGCGGCCTCAAGCTGTCCTTCGCGGCCATGCAGGCGTACCTGGCGGCCCACCCGGAGAAGGCCACCGAGGCCCAGGCGTACCGCTTCAGCCCGGCGCAGCAGTTCTTCCTGGGCTACGCGCAGTCGTGGTGCTCGAAGATTCGCGACGCCGCCGCGCGTCAGCGGGCGCTGACGGACTCGCACTCGCCCGCGTTCTGGCGCGTCAACGGGCCGGTGACGAACCTCCAGCAGTTCCAGCAGGCCTTCTCGTGCCAGGCTGGCGCGAAGATGGTCGCCCCCGCTGCGAACCGCTGCGAGGTCTGGTAGGTCCCGGACCATCCAAGGAGGACGGCATGGGAATGGGAATCTGTTCGTGGCTGGTGCTGGGCGGTATCGCGGGGTGGCTGGCCAGCATCATCAAGGGCACCAACGCCCGGATGGGGCTGTTCGCCAACATCTTCACCGGCATCGTCGGCGCCATGGTCGGCGGCTGGGTGTTCAACCTCATCGGCGGCCGAGGCGTGACGGGTTTCAATCTCTACTCGCTGGGCGTCGCCACGGCGGGGGCCGTCCTCCTGTTGACGCTGTTGAAAGCCATCTCCAAGTAGCGCGGCTCAGAACAGGCTGAGCTGCGGAGAGGCAGGAGGCTTGCGCTCCGGACGCCGGAAGGTGTCCGGAGCCGCCTCGGTGATGGCGGACCCGCGGATGCCCAGCCGGCGCGCCGTGGTCTGGAAGAGCTGGTCGATGCTCTGGGCGTAGAGGCCCTCGCCGCGCATGCGATGCCGGAAGCGCGAGTCATTCAGCTCGCCGCCGCGCGTCTCGCGGATGCGGTGCAAGACACGGTCGGCCCGGAGCGGCAGCTTCGCGCGCAGCCGCTCCTCGAAGACCTCCTTCACGGGACCGGGCAGCCGCAAGAGCGTGTAGTGCGCCCGGGTGACGCCGGCCTCGCGCGCCGCGGTGAGCACGCGGGCGATGTCCTCGTCGTTGAGGCCCGGGATGATGGGCGCCACGGAGACCGCCACGTCGATGCCCGCCTGGACGAGCCGCTCGATGGTGACCAGCCGACGCTGGGGCGAGGCCGCATAGGGCTCCATCGCGCGCGCCAGCTCCGGTTGATGGAAGGGCAGGCTGATGCTGACCCAGAGTCGCGCCTCCCGCGCCAACTGCTGGAGCACGTCCAGGTCCCGCTCGATGAGCACCCCCTTGGTGATGATGCCCACCGGGTTGCGGTACTCGGCGCAGACCTCCAGGCACTGGCGGGTGAGTCGCAGGGACGCCTCCAGCGGCTGATAGCAGTCCGTGACACCGCTGAAGACGACGGTCTCGCCTTTCCAGGACGGGCGCTCGAACGCCTCGCGCAATAGCTCCGGCGCGCGAGGCTTCACCACGATGCGGGTCTCGAAGTCCGTTCCCGCGCCCAGGTCCAGGTACTGGTGCGTGGGGCGCGCGTAGCAGTACGCGCAGGCATGGAGGCAACCTCGATAGGGATTGGCGCTCCAGTCGAAGCCGACGTCCGGGCTGTCGTTGTGCGACAGCACGGAGCGACTGTGGTCCTCCCACACCTCCAGCCGTGAGGGAGGAATCTCGTCGAGGTACTCCACCGCGGTGCTCGCCCAGGGGTTGGGCGGGTTGTCGATGGGACGGGCTTTCACGCCCCTACGGTGTGGCTGAAAGCCCGTTCAGTCAAGCCTTTAGCAGCCCGTGTTGTAGGCGGACAGGAAGAGCGTGCGGTCCGTGGCGTCCACGGTGCCGTTGCCATCCACGTCCGCGGCGAGCTGGCCCGCCTGCCACGCGTTGAGGAAGGCGGTGCGGTCCGCGAGGTTCACGGTGCCGTTCACGTCGTAGTCGGAGGGGCAGAAGAGCTGCAGGTCGAGCGACCACGAAGCGGAGGCCGAGCCGTTGCCCTGGCCCTGGGCGTCCACGAGTGCGGAGACGTCACCCTGGAGGGTGTACTGGCCCGCGGGAATCCAGCCGGTGCGCGTGGAGGAGTCTTCGCCGTCGAGGTTGCCGATGTCGAGCGAGAGGATGGGGCGGGTCGCGGTGATGTCGGCGATGTAGAGCAGGGCGGTGGAGCCGCCGAACTGGTACGCGCCGATGTACGCGTCCGAGGCCGCCTGCGCGCTGCCGGACACGACGTAGCGCGAGACGCGGTTGACGTTGAAGGTCAGGTAGAAGTCCGCGTTGCCCTGGCCCTGGCCGCGCGCGGACGGATCCATGGCGACGCCGCGAGCGGTGGCGGAGACCGACGCGGTGATGCGCGAGGCTCCGATGGTGGACTGGCCCGTGCCGGAGCCATCCGCGTCCACGCGGCTCTTCGAGTCCTCGTACTGGGTGTTGGCCTTCAGCACGATGCTGTCGCTGAACGGCGCGAAGCCGGTGGTGCCGTGGGAGTCCGAGTGGACGACGTTCGTGATGGCATCCACGGCGGAGATGCCGGCGGAGACCGAGCGGCTGCCCTGCACCGGGGTGATGACCTGGGCCTGGGCGGCGGTGGCGACAACGAGGGGGAGAGCACCAACACACATCGACACGAGACGCATGCGTACCTCAGGGGGACTGCGGGGAGAGGCGCGCACCTTACGTTGGTTGCCTGACATTTCGGCGTGCCGTCGTTGTCACGACGTGCGGGGAAGGAATGCGAACTCGCGATCCCAAGCTTGGGAAGCTTGGGGTCACCTGTGCGAGGCGGAGTCCACGTCACCGGGTGTGGCGGAGTCCGCAGAACGAAAAAAGGCCGGTGGTCCTTGAAAGGAACCACCGGCCTTCAGTTCGTGAGCGGCGGAAGGGATTCGAACCCTCGACCCCGAGCTTGGGAAGCTCGTGCTCTACCAACTGAGCTACCACCGCAGAAGTGCGCCGGGTGTACCGCAGCCCTCCGGGACCGTCAAGGACGTTGCGGCCCACCTGAGGCGCGACTTTCAGAATCCGCTGCCTCGGACTTGGGGCGCGCTTCCGCACCTTGGGCGGAGGGCGGCACGCTGTTGAACCGGGGTGTCGGCTGGCGGACCGAACCCCATGCGGACTCGCATCCGTTGCCTCCGGATTGATGGCGCCCAGGAGGCCGGCCGGCGACCTCCACCGCAGGAGGGGATGTGCTCCGGGGTGGCGATGTCGTGTCCCGAAAATGGATCCGTCCGCGGCTTCGTATGGTTGGCGCGCGATGAGCTCCGTTCGGGGCTCTCGATGAATCGCATGCGTCCGCGCGGGCTCCGATACATGGCTCACGCTCATGTATTGCCATGGCCTTGAAAAGACTTTCACAGGCTGGAAGGGCAGGAACCCAGGCGTTCCTCGCTGTCTGGGGCAGTGATATTGGCGACGGATGCGAATGAACAGGCGATGGCTCTCGGTGACGTTCTTGGGAATGGCGCTGGGGTGGGGCGCCTGTGGTTCGGATGAGCCCACCCCTGACGCTGGCGTGCTCTCGGATGGCGGCACGGATTCGGGAGTCTCGGGCGGTCGTGATGGTGGGGGAGACGCGGGGAACACCAGCGGAAGTGACAGCGGTGTCGATGCGGGTACCACGGGCGGAAGTGACAGTGGCGTCGATGCCGGAAGCGATGGGGGCTCGGACGCGGGGACGCAGGTCGACCCCACGCTCGAACAAGGAGACGGCGTCTCGCGGGAGACCGCCACGGTGGGCGGAATCGCGGTGGACCGTTACACCTGGACGGACTCGCAGGGACGTCCGCGCACGGTCTCACTGAAGCGCGAGTCGGCTTCGAGCCACGGCGGCTACGCCGTTCAGCTGACCTATCAAGTGAAGGCCGGTGCGAGCTGGCGCACGGTGACGGTGGACGGCACGACCGGCGGCGAGCGCGGCTACGGCTACTTCGTGGCGCACGAGCTGTATCGGAGCTTCGACAATGGTTCCTCAGGGACCATCGCGGGGCTGCATGGAGAGGACGACTCGCCGCTGGGCGTGGGCTTCGCGGTGCAGGGGACGCACTCGGCCATCACCGCGGGCTCGACTTCCATCAGCCACACCTTCACGACGCGCTATCCGAAGTGGGGCACGCGCGCGGCGATGGCGGATGTGACCGCCACGACTCCGGCGGCGGCGAGCGCGCACCAGAAGTTCCTGGTGCCGGTGAGCATCCGCTGGGTCTTCCAGAAGGGGATGGACTTTCCGCGCATCGACACTCGGGTGGACTTGAGCGAGCCAAGCGCGGGACAGCTCTCCTTCGACATGCGCGGTCCCTATGGCGTCGTCGAGTTCGCGGACTCGGACGTCAACGCGCCACTCAACAACGTGCAGTGGGGGGATGCGCGCGGTCACTTCACCACGCTCGCGCCCGCCGCGGGTTCGCTCACCACGCAGGCGAACTGGACCTGGAACGAGCCCATTGGCTCCGCGCGCAAGTACCACGCGCTGCTCGCGCGGCACTCGAGCACCGGCGTGCTCTATGAAATCGGGCTCGTCGAGATGAAGCTCGGCGCGGACACGGGGCTGGTCCACGGCGTGTACAGCGACAACAACGGGACGACGAAGACCGCGTCCGGTCATGCGCTGCTCAGCGCGGGCTTCTCCGAGGGCGAGTGGTCGTATCAGTCCGCGCAGTACAGCGGGCTGACCAGCTCGTCACCCGCCACGGGGAAGAAGTTCGCGTGGGGGACGAGCCCGTTCTACGGCTCCTCGCTCACCACGGTGTACTTGAGCTCCGACTTCAGCGTGCCCATCGCCGCGTTTCCGGCGTCGCGGCTCCTGATGTCGCGCACGTGCCTGGTGCTCGGTCTCTCCACGTTCACGGACGCGAGCCCGAAGTCGCTCACGCGCGTGACGGCGGAGAATGCTTCGCCCAGCTGCGCGACGGCCGAGCCGCTCTGAGTCCTCGCGGTGCCCTGCGCCCCGGTGGAAGTCCGGGGCGCGGGCTTCGCGCTACTCCGCCTCTTCGACGGTGAGCTGGTACGAGTCCTGGAAGTTGGCCTCGCGGTTCTTCGCGTCGCGGACCTCCAGGACGTAGACGCCCGGCTCGGCGCTGTAGCGGATGACCTCGGGCTGGTCGCCCTTGGCGCGGTCCGCCGTCTGCACGAGTGACAGCTTCCCGTCCGAGCCCACGCGGTGCAGGTACAGGCCCACGTCCACCTTGAGGATGCCCAGCAGCGTGGCCTTCAGGGACGTGCGCACCGGCCGGTCCGACAAGTCCAGTCGGAAGTAGTCCACGTCCTTCACCGGATACACCGTGCCGCGCACGGCCTTGCCGGCCGTGAGGTCCTGCGCGCGGTCCGGGGTGTTGTTGGGCTCGCGCTCCTCGCCGCCGTTGTCCGGCACCGTGGTGACGGTGACGCGGTAGGGCTGATCCGGATTCTCGAAGTCCTTCACCCACTTGCCGTCCACCTTGCGCGACGCGCCTTCCACTCGGAAGTAGCAGGTGTCCTGGCAGGCCACGTTGTTGAGGCGCTCGGGCTCCTTCACCGCGCCGTCGTTGGCGCGCAGCAGCACCGTCTCCGCCTTGCCGTCACCCTGGGGCGGCTCCACCATGGACAGCACGAGGTCCAGTCGGTCGACGCCGGTGACCTCGACCTTGGCGAGCACGGGCTCGCGGGTGCGGAGCACGAAGTTGTCCACGTCACCCTTGGGCGACAGGAAGCCCTCGCGGTAGCCCGAGCCACCCAGCGGCGTGGCCTTGAGCAGCTCGTCGTTGGGCTCCAGCTCCGCGTGCGCGCCCGCCTCCTCCTGGGAGACGGTGAGCGTATAGGGCCGCTCCGCGTTGAACGTGCGGCGGGCCTCCTTGCCGGTGCCGACCCAGCCGCTCTTCACCACGACGTAGACGATGCGGTCCGTGGCGCGCACCCCGATGTTGCGCAGCGCGAGCGCCTCGCCTTCCTTGCCGCGCAGGCTGAACAGCGTCGCCTCCGCCGCGGAGAGCACCGACAGCTCGGGGCGCACGCCCTCGATGGCGGACAGTTCAATCTTCAGCGCGACCGACGGAATCTCCGGCTCCACCGCCGGGCCCGCGTCCGCTGCCGCGGCTCCACCGTCCTCGGCGGGCGTTGCCTCGGGCGCGGGGGCGGGCGGCTCTCCTCCCGCGAAGGTGCCTTCCGCAGCCGGTGCCGGCGCGGCCTCGGTGGGCGCGACGTCGGGCGTTGCGGGCGCGGCGCCGCTGTCGAGCGCGGGCGGCGCCTCGGTGGCGCCGGGCGGCCCGGGAATCTCCACGCGATACCAGTCTTCGTCTCCCGCGTGGCCGAGGAAGGCCGTCACCGGCTGGCCCAGCGCGAGGGCGACCGCGTCCACGGCCCGGTCGTTGGGCTCGTGCTCCTCGCCATCATTGGGCGCGCGGAACTTCACCTGAAGCGTGTAGGCCCCGCCCACGCCCTTGCGCGAGGGGGCAATGCGCACCCAGCGCTCGCCGTCCACATAGAGGTTCGGGAAGCGCTCGCCCTTGCCGTCGCCCTCGCTGTTGACGCTGGCGAGCCGGTTGCGGTCGCGGTCGTAGACCTCCAGCGTGATGTCCCCGCCGGGCAGCCCCGTCACGGACACGTCCGCGATGCGCGGCGCGGAGGGCGCCAGGCGGTACCAGTCCTCGTCGGCCTTGTTGGGCTCGGCGGTGAGGCCAGCCGTCACATGGCTGTCGCGGGTGAGGGTGAGGGCCTGCTCCGGGCGCTCGTTGGGCTCCTGCTCCGAGAGCTGCGCGGGGCCCGTCTCCAGCACTCCTGCGTCGGCTACGGATGCCTCGTCCTTCTTGCAGCCGACCATGGTTGCGGCCAACACGCAGACCCAGCCCCAACGTCGCATCACGTTCTCCTCCGCACAGTCCGCCTTCTTTTCCCCCGGGTGACCGGGTGTCAAGCACCCCCAACCTCGGGCCGGGCGCTTTCATCCCTCCCAGCCGGGCGAGGCGCGGATGCCCCGGATTGGATCACCGCGCCTGGGGCGATCCAAGATGCGACCCATGCGAAGCCTCCCCTGGGTCTGCCTGCTGCTCGCCTCCCCCTCGCTCGCCGCAGCGCCCGCGCCGGGGTATGCGCGGGCAGAGGACTACCTGGAGCGGGAGCAGCACCCCGAGCGCTACGCCCCCGCCAACCTGCTGGATGGGCGGGACAGCACCGCATGGTGCTCGCCCGCTGGGACCACGGCTGTCCCGGTCGTCATCGGCTTCAAGGAGCCCGTCACCGTGGAAGAGGTGCGCGTGTACACGGGCGACGGCACGACTCGCGAGGCCTTCAAGGCCCACGCCCGCGCGAAGAAGCTCGTGCTCACCACGACGGAGGACTCGCGCGGCCTCACCGTGGAGGACAAGCGCGGGCTCCAGCCCGTTCCCCTCAACCCGCCGCTCGTCGGCTCTCGCTTCACCCTGGAGGTGGCGGATCGCTTCCGAGGCGCGGAGGACGGCGCGCCCGTCTGCGTGACGGACCTGGTGCTCTACTCCGGCGGCAAGCCGCTGAATGGCACCTTCCTGGCGTCGCGCCTCAAGTACGACCCGGCCGTGACGCCGTTCCTGGGCACGTGGTTTGGAGGCATGGAGGGCGCGCCCGAGCGCTTCCTGTCCTTCTTCGCGGATGGCACCTGGCGCTTCTCGCTGGAGCCCCTGGAGGGCGGCGAGCACACCGTGGTGACAGGGACCTACACCGCCTCGGGCGGACGGCTGACGCTCGACGTGCCCAAGAAGGGCAAGGTCGTGGTGCGTCTGGAGCGGGTGGGGCCTCGGGACGAGGCCAACACGGGGGGGCGGATCGAACTGGATGGCGCGCTCCCCGAGGAGTGGGGGCGCGCCTTCCGCCATCAGCCCTGAGTGCGCCCGGGCCTACAGGGCCGCCAGCTTCTTCTTGGCACCGAAGTGCCGGAAGAACTCGACGATCTCCTGCATCGCCACCTGGATGTCCTGCGCGTCTTGGAACTCGGACTCCAGGAAGATGCCGCCGCAGGACTCGCAGGTGTCGTAGTGCAGGGGGTGCTGCCGGTCCCCTCCATCCACACGCACCAGATCGACCTGGCACTCGGGGCACTGGCCCGTGAGGGCCTCGGCGTCCATCTTGCCGCCCTGGCTCTCCAGCCCGGGGAGGTTGTTGTGGAGCAGGACCCGGTTCAGGTCCGCGACGTCAATCCAGAGCCCGCCGCACTCTCCACACTTCCGCAACGTCTGATCGTCCCCCTCGAGATCGGCCATCTCGACGTTGCAACCGGGGCAATTCATGGGGCGGTTCATTCTCCTGAAGGGGGGAGCAGTGCTCCCGAGTAGATGGAGAATGATAGGTCGCGCGAAAATTGGGATGCAACCCGTGTGAGGGGTTCTGTTCTCAACGTCGCGTCCGAGACCTTTTGCACCCTTTCAGCCCCGGGCCTTCACCCGGCGGATGTCCGCGCCCAGGCTGCGCAGCTTGCGCTCCAGCCGCTCGTAGCCTCGGTCGAGGTGGTAGACGCGGCTGACCTCGGTCCGTCCCTCGGCCCTCAGGCCGGCGAGGATGAGGGACGCGCTCGCGCGCAGGTCCGTGGCCATCACCTGCGCGCCACTGAGGCCCTTCACACCCTTCACCACCGCGGTGTGCCCCTGGATGGTGATGTCCGCGCCCAGCCGGTGCAGCTCCGGCACGTGCATGAAGCGGTTCTCGAAGATGTTCTCCGAGATGACCGACGTCCCGTTGCTCACCGACATCAGCGCCATGAGCTGCGCCTGCATGTCCGTGGGGAAGCCTGGATGCTCGGTGGTCGTGATGTTCACCGCGGTGGGCGTGCGAGGGGCCTTGCACCTGAGGCCGCCCGCCTCGACGGTGATCGTGCAGCCGGCCTCGCGCAGCTTGTCCACCACGGCCTCCAGGTGCTCGGCCTGGGCGTGCTTCACCAGCACGTTGCCGCCGCTGATGGCGGCCGCCACGAGCAGCGTGCCCGCCTCGATGCGGTCCGGGAGGATGGCGTGGTCCACGGGCTTGAGGCTGTCCACGCCTTCAATCGTGATGACGGACGTGCCCGCGCCCTCGATGCGCGCGCCCATCTTGTTGAGCACCCGCGCCAGCTCCTCCACCTCGGGCTCGCGCGCGCAGTTCTCCATGACGGTGTGGCCCTTGGCCAGCGCCGCCGCCATCATCACGTTCTCGGTGCCCGTCACGGTGATGACGTCGAAGTTGACCGTGCCGCCGCGCAGCTGCTTCGCCCGCGCCTCGACGTAGCCCTCCGTCAGGTGGATCTCCGCGCCCAGCGCCTTGAGCCCCTTGAGGTGCTGATCGATGGGCCGCGCGCCAATGGCGCACCCGCCCGGCATGGACACCCGCGCCCGCCCGAAGCGCGCCACCAGCGGCCCGAGCACCAGGACGCTCGCCCGCATCGTCTTCACGAGCTCGTACGGGGCCTCGGGGGTGATGGGCCCCGTGACGGCGACCTCGCACACGTCCTTCTTGCGGCCGGTGAGCCGCGCGGCCTCGCAGCCCATGGTGCGCAGCACCTCGAGCATGGTGGCCACGTCCGCCAGGTCCGGGACGTTGCGGAAGGTGTGCGTGCCGTCCGCGAGCAGCGCGGAGGCGAGGATGGGGAGCGCCGCGTTCTTCGCGCCCGAGGCCGCCACTTCGCCATGCAGCGGCTGCCCGCCCTTCACGATGATCATGTCCATGCTGTCCGCCGTCCTCAGCCTTGTGGCCCGCTGGCCACGGGCTGTGTCCCAAAAGCCATCCGCTCGCGCCGCTCCAGGTCCTTCTCCACGCGCGCGTCGGAGTAGCCGGCGGCGCGCAAGAGCTCCAGGACCGCGGGGCCTTGCGTCTCGCCAATCTCCATTGCAAGGAGGCCGCCAGGCTCCAGGAACCGCCGAGCGTCCGT
Organism: Myxococcaceae bacterium JPH2; assembly: GCA_016458225.1. Lineage (NCBI taxonomy): Bacteria > Pseudomonadati > Myxococcota > Myxococcia > Myxococcales > Myxococcaceae > Myxococcaceae bacterium JPH2. The sequence continues at coordinate 329,775 of JAEMGR010000007.1, forward strand.
CACCACCCGTCGGATGAGCTTCAAGCCGTCCGGTCCGCCGTCGAGCGCCATGTGCGGCTCGTGCCGCACCTCGGCAGACAGGCCCGGGATGTCACCCGCGTCCACGTAAGGCGGGTTGGACACCACCACGTGGAAGCGAGCGTCGGCCGGGACAGGACCGAGCAGGTCGCCCTCCAACACCGTCACCCGGTCCGCCACCTTGAGGGCCTCAGCGTTGGCGCGCGCCACGGCGGCGGCGCCAGGAGACAGGTCCGTGGCGAGGACGGTGGCCTGGGGCCGCTCGGCCGCGAGGCTGATGGCGATGCAGCCGGAGCCCGTGCACACGTCCAGGGCTCGCGAGGGCGCGTCCTTGGGCAGCGCGTGCAGGACGGCCTCCACGAGCAGCTCGGTCTCCGGGCGGGGGATGAGCACGCGCGAGTCCACCCGGAAGGGGCGGTTGTAGAACTCCTTCACGCCGGTGAGGTACTGCGTGGGCTCACCCGCGAGCCGCCGCTCGATGAGCGCGCGGAACGTGCCCAGCTCCTCCTTGGCGAGGGGCCGGTCCAGGTCCACGTACAGCCGCACCCGTCCCGTCTGGAGCACGTGCGCCAGGAGGATCTCCGCTGTGAGGCGCGGAGCATCCACCTGCCGCTTCTCGAAGTGCTGCGTCGTCCAGGTGAGGACCCTGCGGATGGTCCAGGTCTCGCCGCCGCTCATGCTTCGCTGGCGGGCCGTCCGCCGCCCGTCTGAGCCTTGAGGGCCTCAGCCTGGTAGTGGGTCCGGCAGGCCGTGATGATGTCCTCGACCGAGCCCGCCATGATGGCCGGCAGGTTGTGCACCGTCAGCGCGATGCGGTGGTCCGTGAGCCGGTCCTGCGGGAAGTTGTACGTGCGAATCTTCTCGCTGCGGTCGCCGGTGCCCACCTGGGCGCGGCGTGTGGAGTCGCGCTCGTTGCGGATGCGCTCCTGCTCGATTTCATAGAGCTTGGCGCGCAGCATGCGCATGGCCATGGCGCGGTTCTTCCCCTGGCTCTTCTCCTGCTGGCACTTCACCACGATGCCTGAGGGCTTGTGGATGAGGCGCACCGCCGAGTCCGTCGTGTTGACGCTCTGGCCGCCGGAGCCCGTCGAGCGCATCACCTGCATCTCGATGTCGGCCGGGTTCACCTGCACGTCCACTTCCTCGGCCTCGGGCATCACCGACACGGTGATGGTGGAGGTGTGGATGCGCCCCTGCGTCTCCGTGGCGGGCACGCGCTGCACCCGGTGCACCCCGGACTCGTACTTGAGGTGGCTGAACACCGCGTCGCCCGACAGCGTGAGCGTGGCGTCCTTCACGCCGCCCGCGTTGCCCGCGCTCATGTCGATGATGTCCGCCTTCCAGCCCTTGCGGTCCGCGTAACGCAGATACATCTGCATCACTTCTTCGGCGAAGAGGGCCGCCTCGTCGCCGCCCGCGCCCGCGCGGATCTCCAGGATGACGTTCTTCTCGTCATTGGGGTCCTTGGGCAGCAGGAGGATCTTGAGGGAGGCCTCCATCTCCTCGCGCTGCTGCTTCAGGCCCGGCAGGGCCTCGCGCGCATAGGCCTTCTCGTCCGGGTCGGAGCTGCCGAGCCAGGCCTCCACCTCGCCGAGGTCCGCGAGGACCTTGCGGTAGGCGCGGAACGCCTCGACGAGCTTCTCCAACCCCGCGCGCTCCTTGGAGACCTTCTGGAGCTTCGAGGTGTCGGCGAGGATGTCGGGGTTCGACAGGTCGGCGGTGAGGCGGTCGAAGCGCCTTTCGACCTCTTCCAGTTTGTCAATCATCGTCAGTCCCGGGGGGGTATTGCCCCTTTGTCCGCCTGCTGGCAAGGGTGGAGGCCGTCAAGAAACTTCTTGGCCGCTCGGCCAGGGGCATGAAAGAAGATGCCCCGTCGCCGCCTCGTGCGGCCAGTTTCACGCCCAACACGGAGTCCTTCCACATGCCTGCCCAGAAGGGAAATCGTTCCAAGAAGAAGCTGGCCAACCGCGCCAAGAGCCGGAAGTCGCAGCTCAAGCGCCGTCGCGTTCGCGCGAAGCGTGGGCAGCGCAACAACAAGTTCTAGCCCTTCGGCTCCTCCCTCCCTCGGGCGCGTTTGGCTCAGGGGGAGGGAAGCGGCCGGGCCCACGGCTCCAGCTCCGGGAGCATCTTCTCCAGCCCCGTCGAGCTTCGAGCCAGCAGTCGCAGCACCTCCTCCGCATCCGCCCCGCTGACGGGCACTGGCTGCACCGGAAACTCCGGGTAGCGATCCGTGCGCAGGGGCAGCACCTCGCTGGAGAGATAACCGCCCGGAGAGAAGCGCGCCCGCCACAGGGCACTGCGCTTGTCCCGGGGGTTCCAGTTCCCCCCGAAGACGAAGTTGCCCAGGGAGTAGATGACCGGCGCGCCCCGGTGGGACTCCATCGCCTGGAGCACGTGGGGGTGGCTGCCGAGCACGCCCGCGGCGCCCGCGTCGATGGCGGCATGGGCGAGGCGGACTTGATACGGCTCGGGCGTGTAGTTGCCCTCGCGGCCCCAGTGGAAGAAGGGCAGGACGACATCGGCCTGGGCGCGCGCGGCGAGGATGTCCTCGCGCAGCATGCGCTCCATGGCGGCCTCGTCGGAGAAGGTGCCCGCGACGCCGGGGCTCGTGTCGGTGGCGTAGACCTGGGCGGGCTCGATGTTCCTGTCCCCGAGGAAGAAGTAGCCGAGGAGGGCGAAGCGCACGCCGTTGACGGTGAGGAGGGCGGGCTTGCGTGCCTCGGCCAGGGTGCGTCCCGCGCCGAAGTGCGGAATTCCCGCGGCCTCCAGCGTCATCAGCGTGTCCACCAGCCCCTGCGGGCCGTAGTCCATCATGTGATTGTTGGCCAGGCTCACCGCGTCCACGCCACCCGCGATGAGCACGTTCACCAGCTCCGGGCGCGCGCGGAAGTTGAAGTTCTTGGCCAGCTTGTCCTCGCTGGTGGTGTACGGGCACTCGAGGTTCACCACGAACAGGTCGCCGGAGTCCGCGAGCGGCTTCACCTCGTGGAAGCCGTAGGCGAACATCTCCTCGCGCGTGCGGCCCTTGGCCACCTGTTCATCGAAGTACGTCTCGTAGTGGTGGCCCACCGTCACGTCCCCGCCCACCACCAACGTCACGGGCTGGACGGCCACGCCGGCGTCGGGCTGTCCGGTACTGGACCGACCCGGCGCCTCCCCCTCCGAGTCCACGCCGGCATCCGGGGAAAGAGAGGAGGGCGGGGCGGGCGGAAGCTCGGTCGGCGGAGGGGGCCGGGAGTGGCAGGCCGTGACGAGCACGAGGAGCAAGGCGGCGTAGCGCATGGGCGGAGGGAAACTCTACCTTGCACCGGCGATTGCGCGGCGCGTAGATTGCCCGGCGCTCTCATGGCCCGGGACAAGGACAACATCGCTCTGTCGGATGAGCACAACTCCCGCGGAATCGAGCTGGCGGACCGTGGGTGGCTTGACGAAGCCGTCAAGGAGTTCCGCAAGGCCATCGACCTGGATCCCAGCTCGGCTCACGCGCACGACAACCTGGCGACCGTCTACGCGGAGAAGAAGCAGTTCCGCGAGGCGCTCGCCGAGTACCTCACCGCGCTGAAGCTCGAGCCCGACAGCGCCACGGCCCACTACAACCTGGCCTGCTTCCTCTCCACCCATGCTGCCGAGATGGCGGTGGAGGAGTACAAGGAAGCCATCGAGTTGGATCCGGAGTACCCGGACGCCCACCTCAACCTGGGCCTCACCTACGCGGACCAGGGAAGGGTGGAGGACGCGCTGCGGGAGCTGCAGGCGGCCATCGAGTTGGATCCGCAGGACGCCTTCCCTCGGCACGAGCTGGCGGCGCTGATGATGGACGAGGGCGACTACCGCTCGGCCATCACCCAGCTGAAGGACGTGGTGCGGCTGGAGCCGGACAACTTCGAGGCGCAGCTGGACCTGGGCATCTGCTACGCGCAGAAGGGCTTCTACGCGGAAGCGGAGCGGGCCTACGAGCGCGCCCGCGCGCTCAACGCGGACGACCTGTTGCTCAACTACAACCTGTCCGCGCTGTACGCGCTGTGGGGTCGGCCCAAGGACGCCGTGCAGTATCTGCAGAAGGCGCTCGCGGCGGACCGGCAGAAGGTCATGGGGTGGCTGGCGACGGACCCCATGTTCGATGTGCTCAAGGGCGATACCGACTTCGAAGCCCTCTTCTGAAGGGCGATTCCTATGGAATGGGTATTCCTCGGGCTGGCGATCCTCCTGGTGTTCGCCAATGGTTTCTTCGTGGCGACCGAGTTCGCCATCGTGAAGGTCCGCGCCACGCGGCTGCAGTCGCTGGTGGATGAGGGCACGCCCGGTGCTGGCATGGCGCTGCGGATGGTGCAGGAGCTGGACAAGTACCTGTCCGCCACCCAGTTCGGCATCACGCTCGCGTCGCTCGGCCTGGGCTGGTTGGGCGAGCCCGCCTTCGCCAAGCTGCTGGAGCCCTTGCTGGTGCCGCTCGTGCCGGAGGGCGCGCGCGAGACACTGGCCCACTCGGCGGCGGTGGTCATCGCGTTCAGCATCATCACGTTCCTGCACATCGTGCTGGGGGAGCTTGCGCCCAAGAGCCTGGCCATCCAGCGCGCGGAGTCCACCACGCTCGCGGTGGCCCTGCCGATGCGGGCGTTCTACTTCCTCTTCTACCCGGCCATCTCGCTGCTCAACGGGCTGGCCGCGTGGGTGCTGCGAGTGTTCGGTCTGCACTCGGCCAGCGAGTCCCATGACGCCCACAACGAGGACGAGCTGCGCGTCATCCTGCACAGCTCGGCGCAGGCGGGCGCCATCACCACGGCGCGCGCGGAGTTGCTGGAGCGCGCGCTGGAGATGGCGGAGAAGACGGCGCGCCAGGTGATGGTGCCGCGCAATCAGGTGAAGTTCCTCGACGTGGAGGAGCCGCTCGAGCGCAACATCGCGGACGCCCGCGCCGCGGGGCACACGTGGCTGCCGGTGTGCCGGGGCAACCTCGACGAGGTCGAGGGCGTGGTGAACGTGAAGGACCTGTTCTTCCTCCTGTCCCGCGGCGAGCTGCGCAGCTTGTCCCAGGCGCAGCGCCCGGTGCTCTTCGTTCCGGAGAACGTGACGCTGGAGCAGCTGCTCGCGGAGTTCCGCCGGCGCAAGCGGCAGACCGCGCTCGTCGTCGATGAGCACGGTGGCACCTCGGGCCTCGTCACCATCGCGGACGTCGTGGCGGAGGTGGTGGGTGACGTGGCGGAGCTGGGGCGGCGCGTGGAGGAAGTGCGCGCGCTGCCAGGTGGCCGCTTCGAGCTGCCGGGCACCGCGCAGCTCGATGACCTGGAAGAGCAGCTCGACGTCACCTTCGACCTCAGCGAGGACGAGAAGGGCGAGGTGACGACCATCGCGGGCTACCTGATGGCCAAGCTGGGCCGCGTCCCCGAGAAGGGTGACAGCCTCAAGCTCGACATGTGGCGCATCCAGGTGGAGGACGTGGAGGGGCCTCGCGTGGTGCGCGTGACGGTAGGGCCGCAGGCCAAGGCCACCCCGCCGCCCCCCGCGCGTTCTCCCGAGGTTCCGCCAGCCTCCGGCGAGTCGACCTCGTAGGCGCGACTCAGCCCTTGGTCGCCGCCTTCTTTCGGGTGGCGCCCTTGCGGTTCGCGGGCTCGACCTTGGGCTCGGGGCGCTCAATCTGAAGCAGCTCCAGGTCCGTGTTGCCGGCGGTGGAGATCTTCACGATGCCCACGCCCGGCGCGAACCAGATGAAGCTCTCCAGCGTGCGGCCCTGCGCGCCGGGACGGCTGGCGCGCGCCGTGGTGAGGTTGCGCACCTTGAGGGCCTTGAAGCGGCCCGCGCCCACCGTCACCTCTTCCTCGCCCACCACCGTGGCTTCCTTGTCGAACGTGGTGGCGATGATGGGGCGCAGGCCATGCGGTCCGCCCTTGCCCGGTGGCGGCTGAATCTTGACCGACAGGCTGTTCTTCCACGTGCCGCCGGGGACCATGACGGATGGCGCGGGCACCGCGACGCCTTCAGCGCTCACCACCTCCACGTTCATCCCTGAGGCGGACAGCAGCGTGCCCTCCAGCCCACCGAGCGCGGTGTTGACGCCCTCCGCCGAGCAGGTGACCTCCGTCTGTCCGTCGCGTCCCTTGAGGCTCACCGCGAGCGTCCCGTGGAGTCCTTCCGGCACGGGCGTGACGTCCTTCGTGGCGAGCACCATCCGCGACGAGTGTCCCGCCCGGTAGGTCAGCCGCAGGCCTTCCTCGAGCGGGAACCACGGGTTGGGACAGGCCGCTACAGGCATGTCGGACCGGGGTGCTACGTCCGGAGTCGGAGAAGTTCCCACGAGAAGCGACAGAGCAAGCAGGGGGTGGAACGTAGGTCGCCTCCGAACAGGTCCACGAGAAGGTAGGGTGGCGCGCCGACGTGGCAAGCCCCCGCGCGTCGTGTGTCCGCGGCGCGGCAAGCAGCCGAACGTAGGGTCATGCGTGGCATGGTCACGCTTGATCGTCCGGAGTGCGACTGGTACTCCTGCCGATCGCTGCGGGGCCGATTTTTCGGCCTCGCGCTCACTTTCAACCCGCTTCACCGTCCCTCCATCAGGAGTCCGCTGGCATGCGAATCAAGCGCCTGGACATCACCGGCTTCAAATCCTTCATGGAGCGGAGCGTCTTCACGTTCGACGACGGCGTCACGGGCGTCGTGGGCCCCAACGGCTGCGGCAAGTCGAACGTCGTGGACGCCATCCGCTGGGTGATGGGCGAGCAGAGCGCGAAGAACTTGCGCGGCCGCGGGATGGAAGACGTCATCTTCAACGGCTCCGAGTCCAAGCAGCCGCTCAACATGGCCGAGGTGTCGCTCACCTTCCTCGTGGACGACACGGACACGCTGTCGCCGCAGTACCAGGGGTTCTCGGAGATCACCGTCACGCGGCGCCTGTTCCGCAACGGTGACTCGGAGTACCTCATCAACAAGACGCTGTGCCGCCTGCTGGACATCACCGAGCTGTTCCTCGGCACGGGCGTGGGCACCAAGGCCTACTCCATCATCGAGCAGGGCCGCGTGGGCCTCATCGTCTCCAGCAAGCCGGAGGATCGCCGGCACCTCTTGGAGGAGGCCGCGGGCGTCACCAAGTACAAGGCCCGCCGCAAGGCCGCCGAGCGCAAGCTGGAGGCCACCGAGGCCAACCTCCTGCGCGTGGCGGACATCACCAACGAGTTGGAGAAGCGGCTCGAGGTGCTGTCGCGCCAGTCCAAGAAGGCGGAGAAGTACAAGAAGCTCAAGGCGCGCATGCGGGACATCGACCTGCACGCGGCCAGCCACCGCTACCTGGAGCTGGTGGGCGAGAAGAAGGTCCTCCAGTCGCGGCTGGAGAACCTGGGCTCCGAGGAGCGCGAGAGCCTGGACCGCGTGAAGGAGCTGGAGGAGGCGATTACGCGCCGCCGCGCGGAGCTGGAGGCCGAGGGCGCGGCGCTGCAGCAGCTCGCCAGCGAGGTGCATTCGCTGGAGAGCGCCGTGCAGCGCGATGCCCAGGACCTGGCCTACGGTCGCCGCGACCTGGAGGAGACGGGCGCGCGCGTGGCCCAGTCCCAGGCGGAGCTGGACGGGCTCCTCGCCCGTCAGGCCGAGATGGCGGACACCATGGCGGCCCGCGAGGCGGAGCTGTCGGGCATCGCCGGGGCGTGGAAGGAGGACGAGGTCGCGATGCAGGTGGCGCAGGAGGAGCAGCGCCGCGTCACGCACCTCCAGACGGAAGTGGCCCTGCGGTTGGAGCAGGAGCGCGCGGGCCTCGTCGCCGTGGCGGCGCGGCTGGCCAACCACGAGAGCAACCTGGTCAACCTGGCCCGGCAGCGTGGCGACCTGGAGTCGCGGCGCGCCAAGCTCCAGGGCGAGCTGGACGCCCTGCGCGCCCAGGAGCAGTCGTTGGATCAGGTGCGCACCGACGCGGCCAAGCGCGTGGAGGACACGCGGCACCTCGCGCACGAGCTGGCGGAGCGCAAGGGGCAGGAGGAGGAGGCGCTCAACCGGACGCGCGCGGACTTCGCGGAGAACGAAATCCAGGTCATCGCGCTGCGCGAGGAGCTGAGTGACAAGCGCAGCCGCCTGGGGTCGCTGCAGGACATCCAGAAGAACTACGACGGCTTCGACCGCGGCGTGCGCGCCGTCATGGTGCGCGCGGCGGAGGCGGCTCGCGAGCAGGGCATCTTCGGCCTGGTGGCGGACGTGCTGAACGTGGCGCCCCGGTATGAGCGCGCCATCGAGGCGGCCCTGGGCGAGCGGCTCCAGCACGTCATCGTCGAGAGCCGCGACAAGGGCGTGGAGTTGGTGGAGTACCTCAAGGGGCACTCGGAGGGCCGCGGCAGCTTCCTGCCGGTGCCCATGAGCGAGACCCTGCCTCCGCCGGTGACGCCGGACTTCAGCCGCGCGGGCGTGCTCGCGCACGCGCTGAGCGAGGTGACGTGCGAGGAGGCGCTCCAGCCGGTGGTGCGGCTGCTGCTGGGCGACGTGGTCATCGTGCAGGACGTGGCGGTGGCGCGCGCCTACGCGGAGTCCAGCGGCCTGGCCTGCACGCTGGTGACGCTGGAGGGCGAGGTCTTCCGCGCCGACGGCACCATCATCGGCGGTGAGCGAGAGGGCGCGGCGGTGGGCGCGCTCCAGAAGAAGCGGGAGATCGCCGAGCTGGCCGCCGAAGTGGCCCGCGTGGAGGAGCGCTACAACGAGATCCTCACGCGGCACTACTCGCTCCAGAAGCAGATGGGGCACACCGAGGGCGTCCTCAAGGGCCTGGGCAAGGAGCAGCACGCCGAGGAGGTCAACCTCGCCAGCCAGGAGAAGGACCTGCACAAGGCCAGCGAGGACCTGGCCCGGGTGCGCGAGCGCCTCCGCTCGCTGGAGACCGAGGCGTCCCAGTTCGCGCAGAGCCACACAGCGCTGGTGAACGAAGAGGAGACCAGCCGCGGCGAGGTGGCCCATGGCCAGGCGGACCGCGAGGCCCGCGAGGAGCGGGTGCGCCAGCTCGCCGGGGAGATGGAGAGCCTGCGCCAGCGCGCGGACGCGGCCTCGGCGGAGCTGACCGGGCTGCGCATCAAGGTCGCCGCTGGCAGTGAGCGCGGCGAGGCGGCCCGCAAGGAGCTGGAGAGCCTCATCACCCAGCGCAAGGACATGGAGTCGCGCACGGGCCGGCTGCAGTCCGTGGTGGCCGAGGGCCGCGCGAAGGCGGCCGAGCTGGCGCGCCGCACCGAGGAGCTGGAGGCCGCGCGGGAGAAGCGCGCGGGCGAGCACCGGGTCTCCGCGGAGCTGATGGAGGCGCGCCGCGCCGCGCATGTCACCGCCTCCGCCGAGGTGCGCGATCAGGACACGCAGTTCCGTGAGCTGCGCGGCCGGGTGGAGGAGCTGATGCAGGGGCTCTCCACCATCAGCCTGCGCGAGCGCGAGATTGCCCTGGAGCTGGAGCACCTGGGCGCGGGCATCCGCGAGCGGCACCAGGTGGAGCTGGCCACGGAGCTGCACCGCTACCACCTGCTGGCGCCCCTGTCGCCCGAGGTGGAGGGCGAGCTGAAGGACCTGCGCGCCCAGGTGGAGAAGATGGGGGAGATCAACCTCACGGCCATCGACGAGCACGCGGAGCTGACCAAGCGCTTCGACTTCCTCTCGGCACAGCGTCGCGACCTGACGGACTCCATCAGCCAGCTGAAGGAGGCCATCGTCCGCATCGACGCCACCAGCCGCGAGCGCTTCAAGCAGACGTTCGACGTGGTGAACGACAAGTTCCAGGCCATCTTCCCGCGCCTGTTCGGCGGTGGCCGGGCCAGCCTGGTGCTGACGCAGGACGGGCCCAATGGCGAGCCGGGCGTGGAGATTGTCGCGCAGCCGCCGGGCAAGAAGCTCCAGAGCGTCAACCTGCTCTCCGGTGGCGAGAAGGCGCTCACGGCCGTGGCGCTCATCTTCGGCATCTTCCTCATCAAGCCCACGCCCTTCTGCCTCCTGGACGAGGTCGACGCGCCGCTGGATGAGGGCAACGTGGGCCGCTACAACGACATGGTGAAGGAGATGAGCCGCCAGTCGCAGTTCATCCTCATCACCCACAACAAGCGCACCATGGAGATCGCCGACACGCTGTACGGCGTCACCATGGAGGAGCCCGGCATCTCCAAGCTGGTCAGCGTGAAGATGCGCGAGGCCTCCGCGCACAACGACGACAAGGTCTCCGCGGCGTAGCGCGGAAGGCGGTGTCCCGGGCCCTCCTGGCGGGCCCGGCGCGGCAGAGCTCGGCGACGCGGAAAGACAAAAGGCGCGGGCCCCGGTTCGGGTCCCGCGCCTTCGTCATTTCAGGCCGGAGCGAGGCTCCGTGCGACTACTTCTTCTTGGCCGGAGCCGGGGCCGGGCTGTACGTCTTCTTGGGGCACACGGCCTTGTCCGCCTCGACGCCCTGCTTGGCGCCGGCCAGCGCCTTCTGCGTCTCGGCGAGCGAGGTCTGCGTGGCCGTCTCGGCCTCGGCCCAGGCCGGATCCTTCGGCTTGAGGTCCTGCTGCACGAGCGTCAGCTGCGCCTGCTCCACGTCCTGCTGCGCCTGGATGGCGTCCGCGGTGCTGCTGGAGGCCTTCACCAGCGTGTTGCACTTGGACTCGAGCTCGTCGAAGAGCTTGTAGTCCTTGGTCTTCTTGTAGCGGTCCACCACGGCGGCGTACGCCTCGGCGGCCGTGCCGCGCGTACCGCTGGCGATGGCCACGTCCGCGGCGCGCTGGGTGCGCACCAGCTCCAACTGGAAGAAGCGCAGCTCCGGCGGGAGCGCGGTGGCCATGGCGGCCGGCGCCTCGGAGTTGTAGTTGACGAAGCGGTAGGGGACCTTCAGCGTGTCCACAGACAGCTTCGCCGGAACCGCGGCCAGCTTGAGCTTGAGGCACGAGGCGAGCTGCTCACCCTCGGTGCTGCCGGCGGGCTCGAAGGTGATCTCCGTGGCCGTCGGCTGGCCCTTGGTGAGCGTGACGTGCGACTGCAGCACGGGCGGCGTCTGCGTCTTGAAGGGCGCGTAGCACTCGCACCAGGACTTCTGGGCCAGGCGCACCGCACCGGCGAAGTCCGAGCCGTCGTTGATGCCGTAGGTGACGGAGTTGTTGCCGGAGGCCGTCATCTCAAACGGGATGCTGGCCGTGACGGGCTTGGCGCCGGCGGGCAGCGGGGCGGCCTTCACGCGCGCGTCCACCACCTGCTGGATGCACTGCTTGCCCTCGGGCGTGAGGTTCTCACCCTCGACGGTGTTGGTGGCGCTCTCCGGCGTCACGGTCGTCTTCACCGTGAGCTTGGTGGTGGCCGCCGGACCGCGGTGCTTCGGGTCCACCAGACACTCCAGCACCTCCGGACGGGTGGAGAGGATGGCGCCCAGGAGCGCGCTGTCGTTGACCGGCTGGGGCAGCGTCACCTCGCGCGGAAAGCACGAGACGAGGTCGAACGGAGGCTGGTTGGTGATGCGCAGCTTCTCCTCGGTGGACAGCTTCTTCTGCTCGCCGCCCTCGGTCTTCTGCTGACCGGCACAGGCGGTGGTAAGGACGATGGAGGCGATAGCGAGACGGCGCATCATGACGTGGGGTTCTCCCTCGGTTGGGACAGCAGGGGGGCGCTCACTTCTCCAGGCCCTCGGCGTTCTTGAGGTCCTTGAGACGCAGCCCGTTCTTCTTCAACAGTCGATAGAGGCTCTGCATGGACAGGCCGGTGCGCTGCTCGGCGGCCTTCATGTCGAAGCCCACCGAGCGCATGACCTCGGCGAAGTACAGGCGCTCGAAGTCGGCCAGCACGCGGTCCTTGGCCTCGTGGTACGGCATGCCCGACACCAGGGCGGAGACGCTCGTCTGGGGCGCGGCTCCCTCGGGACGCACGGACGACTGCGCGAGGAAGTCCAGCCAGCTGCTGTTGCCCGTCTCCTGCATGAGGGCCCCGCGCTCCAGCACGTTGCGCAGCTCGCGCACGTTGCCGGGCCAGTCGTAGCCGTCGAAGAGGGCGAGCGTCTGCGGCGTCAGCTCCACGGTGCTCTTGAGGCCGCGCGAGAGCGCCTGGGCCAGCGCCGGGATGTCGTCGCGGCGGGTGCGCAGGGGCGGCAGGCGCACGCGGGCCACCGCCAGGCGGAAGTAGAGGTCGGCGCGGAAGCGGCCCTGGCGCACGTCCTCCTCCAGGTTGCGGTGCGTGGAGGCGATGACGCGCACGTCCACCGCCACCGGCTGCCCGTCGAGCGAGGGCACCTCACGCGTGTCCAGCACGCGCAAGAGCTTGCCCTGCACGGACAGGGGGAGCTCCCCCACCTCGTCCAGGAAGAGGGTGCCGCCGCGCGCCGCCTCGAAGACGCCGCGCGCGGCCTTGTCCTCGCCCTCGTTGGCGCGCAGGCCGCCGAACAGCTCGCGCTCGGCCTTCTCCTCGGAGATGAGGTTGCAGTCGACGACCTTGAAGGCGCCGTGGCGGCGCACCGAGTGCTGGTGCACGGCGCGGGCGGCCAGCTCCTTGCCCGTGCCCGTCTCGCCCTCCAAGAGCAGGTTCATGTCCTCGCGGGCGATGCGGCGCAGCTCCGTGAAGACCCAGCGCATCTTCTCCGAGCTGCCCACGAGCTGCCCGAAGGACTCGGCGCCCGCCACCTCCACCTCGGTGGGGCGCGGGGCCAGGCGCACGGCGAGCTTCGTCTTGCCCAGCTCCACCTTGTCGCCGCTGGACAGGTAGGCCTGGACGACCTGCCGGCCATCCAGGAACGTGCCGTTGCGGCTGCCGGTGTCGCGCAGCATCAGCCCGTGCGTGGTGCGCTCGATTTCCAGGTGGCGGCGGCTCACCGTGGTGTCACCCAGCACCAGGTCGCTGGCGGGGTCCGAGCCAACGCGCACGAGCGCATCCCGGGTGACGACCTTCTTGCCCTTGTCCGGGCCGGACACCACTTCCACGGTCCACTCGTGGATGGGGATGCGTGTGGCGCGTCCTTCCTGCTCGGTCTGGACGGTCTCGGTGACCTCGGGCCTGGATTCGATCATGGGCGCTCGCCCTTCCTCTCGGGGCCGCGAGGGGCGGAGGCTCCCATCCGGCCTGGGTACGTCCTGTTTAGGGGGGAGAGGACACGACGGGCAAGACAAACAAGTTCCCCCGGAATGATCCGCCCCAGATGTCAGTCAGGGCAACAACACGGGCACGGTGGCGCCGGATGCCCGCTTGACACGCGCTTCCACGGGCACAGGGGCCAGCCGCGCGCGGGCCAGGGCCTGGGGCAGGGCCGGGCGCCCATCCAGCGTCAGCACGATGTCCCCGGGGGCCAACTTGCCGCTCGTGGGGCCTTCGCGCACCAGCAGGCCCGCGGGCGCGCTCTGGAGGGCGTTGAGCATCGTGTCCTCCTCGCCGGGGTTGGCGAAGCGCAGGCGCTGGTGGCGCAGCACCTCGGCGTCCAGGGCGTCCCGCTGGGACAGCTCCTGCGTCAGGTCCAGCGCCTCCCACGGCACCCAGGCCACCCGGCCCAAGGCGGGGGCGGGCACGCGGGGCTGTTGCAGCGCACCGCCCAGGGCGCGCAGGGCCTCGCGGGTGAGCAGCTCCATCATCGCGGTGAGTTCGGGGGCGGGGTCGGCGCCCTCGTCCGCGCGCTCGGCGAAGGGATTCACGGCGGCCTCCGCCGAGACCTCCAGCACGAGCTGCTGGGAGGCCGGGTGCACCACCTCGACGTGGCCCACGTAGGTGACGTCCTCCGAGGCGGCATGGCCCACCGTGCGGCCCTTGGCGTCCTCCAACTCGTGCGAGCCGGACTGGGTGCGCTTCTCGGCCCAGGGGCGCAGCACCAGCGCGGCGTCGGGGCGCACGCCGTAAGGGGCCAGCACGGCCACGGCGTCGCTGGCGGCCCAGGCGTTGTCGTCGTCGGGGCGGTAGACCCGCACCTCGGTGGGGCCGAAGAAGAAGGCCGTGTCGCCGGCCTCGGCCACGCCCACGGCCACCAGCCGCTGCGCCAGCTCCACCGAGCGCCACGCGGGCGTGCTCCAGCGGAAGCCGAACGGGTAGACGATGATGGCGGAAGCGGCGAGGCGCGCCGGCGCGGCATCGGAGCGCCGCACCTGGGGGCCGCCGCTGCCCTGGCACGCGGCGCTGAGACACGCGAGCGCGACGAGGGCCACGGCGGCGCGCGAACGGGACGAGGGGCCGAGGGGGTTCACCCCCCGAAGTGAAGACGAAGAGCCCCTCGGGAATCCAGTCCGGGGCCTGTTTTCGCTAGTACGTCGCGGGCGCGTCGCTGGCGGGGAAGGACTCCTTGGACTGCAGGTCCACGATGTCGTCCGAGGCATTCCCCCCGGATTTCATGCCCGCGTTCACCTGGGCCCGCACGCTCGAACCCCGGGCGCCTGCCTTCTTCGCCGCGCCCCCGCGAGCGCGCCGGGCCTCCTCGGGGCTGGCTCCCAGCCGGGCCGCGAGCAGGTTCTTCGCGCGCTCCAGCAGGTGCTGCTGCTCCTCGCGCCAGTCCTGAAAGAGCTGCCGCAGGGCGGGCTCTCCCGAGGGGCCCGCGTCCGCCAGGGCCCGCTCGCAGGCCGCCACGCCCTTCGTGAGGTGGTACACCGCCCCCACGAGGGCGGAGGTCTCGTCGTGGGTGCCCGCCTGCCGCGCGTTGCCTGCCATGGTGCTCCTCCCGAGCGTTGGGGTGCCTCTGCCAGCAAAGCTATGCACGAGGCCGGGGCACGCGGAGGAGCGGGGCGGCTGTCCGCCCGGCCCCTTCAGGCCTGGAGCATCGGGTCCAGCTTGCCCTCGTTGTCCAGGCGGGCCAGGTCCGAGTAGCCGCCCACGTGGTCCTCGCCGATGAAGATCTGCGGCACCGTGCGCTGACCGCCGCTGCGCTCCACCAGGCGGGCGCGCTCGTCATCGTCGCCGGTGACATCCACCTCTTCGTAGTCCACGCCCTTGCGCTTGAGCAGGTCCTTGGCCCGGAGGCAAAAGCCGCAATAGTTCGTCGTATAGATTTTCACGGGCTTCATCGGGGACTTCCTCCTTCTTCCTATTCCCCAGAGTAAGGGCCACCCCCTCGCGCCGCCACCGTCGCGACCGCCTGAACGCACGAAGGCCCCCGGCTCCCGCGAGGGAACCGGAGGCCTTGGGTCCTTCCATCATCCCGATGCGAGCACCGGGGTGGGGAGGGACGGGGCGACTACATGCCCATGCCGCCCATACCGCCCATGCCGCCCATTCCACCCATGCCGCCGCCGGCGGGCGCCTTGTCGTCGTCCGCCTTCGGGCGGTCCGCGACCATGGCCTCGGTGGTGAGCATCAGGGACGAGACAGACGCCGCGTTCTGCAGCGCGGTGCGGCTCACCTTGGCCGGGTCGATGACGCCCGCGGCCAGCAGGTCCTCGTAGGCGCCGGTGGCGGCGTTGAAGCCGTAGGCACCCGTGCCCTCCTTGACCTTGTTCACCACCACGCTGCCCTCGAGGCCGCCGTTGCCGACGATCTGGCGCAGGGGCTCCTCGAGCGCGCGGCGGATGATCTCCACGCCGAACTTCTCGCCGTCGACGACCTTCAGGCCGTCCAGGGACTTCAGGCAGCGGATGAACGCCACGCCGCCGCCGGGCACCACGCCCTCCTCGACGGCCGCGCGGGTCGCGTTGAGCGCGTCCTCCACGCGGGCCTTCTTCTCCTTCATCTCCGTCTCAGTGGCCGCGCCGACGTTGATGACCGCCACGCCGCCCACGAGCTTCGCCAGGCGCTCCTGGAGCTTCTCGCGGTCGTAGTCGCTGGAGGTGTCCTCGATGGCCACGCGGATCTGCTTCACGCGCGCCTCGATGTCCTTCTGGCTGCCGGCACCGTCGACGATGGTGGTGTTGTCCTTGTCGATGGTGACGCGCTTGGCGCGGCCCAGGTCCTGGAGCGTCAGCGTGTCCAGCTTGATGCCCAGGTCCTCGGCGATCATCCGGCCACCGGTCAGGACGGCGATGTCCTCCAGCATGGCCTTGCGGCGATCACCAAAGCCCGGCGCCTTCACCGCGGCCACGTTCAGCACGCCGCGGATCTTGTTCACCACCAGGGTGGCCAGGGCCTCGCCCTCGACCTCCTCGGCGATGATGATGAGCGGCTTGCCCGCGCGCGCCACCTGCTCCAGCACCGGCAGCAGGTCCTTCATCGACGAGATCTTCTTCTCGTGGATGAGGATGAGGGCGTCGTTGAGGAC